>JAZQJX010000001.1:0-34969 GCA_045541875.1 Clostridia bacterium
CACCTCATTTGTTTTCAAAATTTCTTTGTTTTCTGACATTGTATTTTCCTCCTATTTCATTATTTCTTCTTATAGTTTAATTTGACTTTAACGTAGAAATCTTCGTTTACGCCATTTAGTTGCATTGTACCGGAATACATAACTGTATTACCATTACTTAAATCAAAATCTTTGGCACCGCTTATTGCAGGCTCTAATTTGTAAGTTTCTTCATTGATAAGATATTTTCTGTTACCGACGCTTACATCTTCAATAGATGAAGCACCAAATTTCTTTACACTTTGAGCTGAAACCAGTGCTTTTCGTTTTGCCTGCTTGGTCATAAGATAGCTATCAGTTCCCGGTTGAACATTCATTCTGACACCGGTCTTCATTCCTGCATATTTTGCTTCAACTGTAAGGGTGTCATCATTTATTGATGCATTAAACGCTGTGTTTTTGGTTACATCCTCGCCGCCGATATTCATTACACAATCTCTCTTATTGGTATGTAGCTTAGTAGGAAGGCGTTTGATATGTGAAATAAAATAAGCGATTACAATTATGGCAGCAATTATCAGTAACCAGATAAGCCAGATTAACCATAATGGCATATTGCTTAATCTTACTTTTACGCTTTCTTCAGCAGATACTTCTCTTCCCAGATTATCTTTCTGAATTACTGATGTTGTGATTTTATATTTGCCTTTTTCATGTGTTCCTGATGAATTCAATTTAATTTCAAAGGCTGATTCTTCAGGAAGAGGTGTAACTGTATATCCAAGTCCCTGACAATCGACTTTGAAATCAAGAGTTTTAAACTCTTCAGGTGATAGCTTATTTCCTTTAGATGTTATAAGTGCTTTTATACTTTTACCTTTATCAAGCTTTGAAATCTCAAAATGCTTTTGGGAAGCAGTCAAGGTTATTTCTGGTGTTGCAACCTTATCTTCAATTACATATGTAAGTGGTGCCCTGCCACTTGTTTCTTCACTTCCATCAGGAGTATAGAAAGCGTGAATGGTTACTGTGCATTTCCCGCATTTAGTAGCAATTGGATCGCTGGGATTCTTGTAATGTAAAGACAACGCCCAATGGTCATCTTTGAATTCTTTTTTGATTTCTGCATTGCTCTTTTCAGGTTCCCATTTGAGGTCAACTTTTTCTAACTCTGGTCCTGTGAGTTGTTCGCCTTTGTAATATACTTTTGCAGTATAGGTGCCGCTTTGCTCCAATGTTGCCAAATTGTAAACCTTGTCTCCGCCGGTTATTTCAAGACGAACATTACCGGCAGGTTTCGCCGCTACTGTTAATGAGCTTTCCGGCCAACCGAAATCTTTTGCGGTTTTTGTGATTGAATATCCGTTCAGATATGATGCTGTAAGTTCTGCTGTAAATGTATCTCCAACATCTAGTGCAACCGGAGTTTCTCCGCTTTTTCCGCTATGCTTAATTGGATATTCTTTGTCGTTTACAACATATTTTCCTTCATATACCGGATCTCCTAACAAATCTGAAGTGATAAGTTCTCCTGTCTTAGCATCCTTGAGTCCAAATTGAACCTTATAATTTCCTTTATATAAAGATTCGGGTTCAACTAAGTTTCCTTCCTCGTCAGTAAATACAAAATCGAGGTCTGCGTCCGGTTCATAATATACTTCAACATTTGATGCTTTGCCCTTATATGAAATATCGTAACTTCCCGCTGAACAATCTGTATATGTTACTAACATTCCCTGCAAAGTATTATCAACGGAATTTTTATAATTTCCTGAACCTATATCAGAATACTGAGTTTTAGCACTACCGGAAGGTGTGGCAGTTGCGCCATTTTCCCCTGTGACCTTCACATCTGATACGTTTTCCCCCTGAACAAAAACAATCAGCTTGCTGAGTGTAATATCAAAGTCAATGGTTTTATCAGAAATGTGCGAAGAAGGTAATATGTCTCTTGCAAATATTTTATTACACATCATTGTAAGTACCGACAGAACATTCTTGCTGTCTGATGCATTTTGTGCAAAATAATACTCAGAGCTTACCTCAGGCATATCCCTGCCAGAACCGATACGAAGATACAAAATATTTAAATCAGGCCCAACGCTTTTATTAAATCTTTCTTCAAGTTTTTTCTTAGAGACACTTGCCGAAAGTTCTTTTCCGCCTTCATAGAAAACAGTTCCATCCGTTAAAACTATAAGATAATTCTCTGTAGCCTGAGATGATGACAAACCTTTTATTGCTGCATCAATAGCCTCTATAGGAGTGTCATCAGCATTCTTTGTGTAAATATTTCGTATTTGCGATGATTGTGATGGATCGGAAATAACAAAAGGAGAATCCATTGTGTATTTATTTCCATTTATTTCTATAGGGTTCATAGGGTGAATGGAAAGGGAATCTCCCTTATTCATCATAGAAGCAAAAACCTCCATTGCATATGTTGCTCTGCACCACGCCTTTTCACCTTTATAATACATTGTACCGGAATTATCAAAAACAATCGCAATATTTCTTTTAATTTCGGCTTTTCCGGCAGAAACGGGAAGAGTGCATACAAATAGGTTGCAAACCAGCAGCATAAAAACCAGAATCTGCTTTAATAATTTTTTCACATAACCACTCCTTTGTGCGTCTTTTCTTGTTAGTTTTCGTCAGGTAAACACATATCACATGGACTGTAAGTTCCACTGTCAAATTCTTCTTTAGTAAGCTTTTTGATATTAGTTTTATTTTTTACGAATATGCATCCTTTTTTATGATAACACTCTCCAGTAGAGGTGATGTAAAGATTATCTTCATATACATTTCTATTTCGTATTATCAAGCATACGGTAAATGAACCAATAATCAGAAACAGTATGACGACAGATGCAACAAATGCTTTGCAATGAGCGGATATAGCATTTTTCACTTTTCTAAAGCCACTTTTCTTTAGTAGATAATGCGAAAACTCGTTTGCATCATGTTCATCTTTTACATCATTACCAATGATAGGTCCTGTTGAGAAATGTTCGCATACTATGTGTCCTAATTCATGAGAAAGCACCAGCAACTTTTCTTCATCATTCAAATCTTCATTTACAAAAATCAATCGATACTCTGCACTTACATATGTAAACCCTCTTGATTTAAGCGCATTTTCGTTAAGGTCCAGATTTTGTATAACAGTTTCAACATCCTTTTCGTTAAAAATATTGTTAAACTCTATAACAGTGTAACCCATGTTACTGGCAGTATTTTTCAAAGCAGAATAATCAATAACTGTCAGTTTGTATTTTTTTATAAATGTTTTTGTTAGTTTCTTAATGTTATTATTCATCCCTTAACTTTTCCTTTTAATATTTTTTATTGCCTGCGTGGTATTCTGTTGTTCTTCCGAAACTTCTTTCTTTGACAAGTCAATCCCCTCAAAGAACTTGACAACCGCTTCACCGGATATGTTATTGCAACGTGAATATTCCACCATCAGAATAGTTTTTATTGTAGCAAGTGCTTGTTCATCTAACGTATCGAGAATATTCTTTTTATCAGCCTTGAACAATAACCCAAGTTCAAAGTCCTGCGGCTCATCCCCATCGTTGAACTTCTTAATCAGTTCATGAGGAAACGCATTCATGCTTCTGATCATTTTATGAGTTTTCCTGTTGTAATCATAAAACCAAACCAGTGAAAGATATGTATTCCATGACATCTTACGTGCTCTTCTTTCTATGGCTCCGTACGTTTGTCTGGACGTGCCAATGATATTGGCAATTTCCTCCTGTGATATTTCTGCCTTTGTTCTAAGAATCGGTAACTCGGGGGTCAATTTTTCTATTAATGCATACTTTTCTTCTTCTGAAAGATAATATTTTAATAACTCTTCCATCTCTAAGACTCCTTTTCGCAGAGTATTTAACTAAACGAAATACTCTGTTTTTAGTGATAATTTCAATACTTGTAAATAAACCGACTAAATTACTGACGGCGATAAACAAGCGTATGAGTATAACTTTTCCATGTTCATTTTCTTAATTTGCATGCTGGAATGAACATATCTATTTAGTGTTATATTTACACTTGAATGCCCCAATATTTCGCTAAGACTTTTTGCATCAACACCGGCTTCAATACAGTCGCTGGCAAAAGTGTGCCTTATCATATGGAAAGTAACATTTTCAATGTTACAAATGGATGCAATTTTATTGAATTTGTTTTCTAAAGTTCTTGGCTCTATAAACCTGGCAACTTCTCCTGTCAGTATATATGCGTCTCTTCTATACAAATCGTTTTTTATAATTAGATCAATAATAAACTGAGGAACAGGAATTTCACGAATGGAACATTCACTCTTTGGCGATGAAATTATAACATCTGTCTTGTTTTTATCACCCTTGAAATTCTGTATGCGCTGCATGGTTTTGTCTATATGCATAGTGTTCGTTTCAAAAGATAGATCACTAAATTTAAGAGCGCATAATTCACCAATACGAACACCTGTATAAAAAGAAATCAAAATCCCAATATTTACATAATCAATGTTATTTGTCAGGAAATTTTTTATTTTTCCAGATTGAACGGTTGTTAACCCTTTGACGGTAAGTTTGTTGGATTTTATAGATACGCTATCAAAATCACAACTGCAGAGTACATCGAATTTCTTTGCAAATTTTATAATAAGTTTTATGACCGACAACAGATCCTTTACCGTCTTAGGTGAAAGAGCGTCATTTTGCAGCTTGCCATGACAAAATGTATTTATAACCCTCGTCTCAATTTGATGTAGCTGGTAATTCCCAAGCTCGGGCAGAATGTGTTTTACAACACTGTTTCTATATTTTACATAAGTTGAAGATTTACAGTTGTTTCTAACACTATCCAACCACTGCAGAGCAAACTCGGACAAAGTACTTTTAGACTTTTCTGATAAAAGGTAAATTTTGCAATCATTTTTTGCCTTTGTTAGTTTTTCTTTAACTTCATTATAAGTTTTAGAATATACATAACCATATGTCGCTTTTCCATCAGAATTCTTGCCTTTAATATATCTGCCTTCCCAGCGACCATCTTTTCTTTTATATATATTTTCTCCTCTTCGAGCCATATAAAAACCTCCTTGTCATGACCATGTTTTTGACGGAAAATAACTAATTAAATTATATCAGTTTTGGGTTTTCCGTCATTACGTCAATGTTAGTTTATGGCAATTTGTAGGAAAATTAAGAAATGTGTCGGAATTTGTTGACAAAAATAACACCATTGTGGTATAATATGAGCAATAATTTATTTCGTTTAGTTAAATACTCTGCGAAAATTTAGCACTCATTTTGGGTGCTTTTTTTGTTTTCAAAAGTGTTGATTTATCTTGCAACTCCCTTTAACAGCAGTTACGATTCGGTCTCAAAATCGATTTTAAATGGTATCTAATATATTCACAACTTTTATATCTTTTCCCTTCGCATACAAGTGATGCATTTCGTTCTACATTATCAAGGTATGGAATGGTACAAAGTCTGAGCAGCACCGGGAAATGCTTTGACAATGTAAGAATGGAAAGTTTCTTTGCCACACTCAAAAAAGAAAAAATATATCATCTACCTACTCATACAATGACAAAAGAACAAGTTAAAAGAGTTGTTTCCAGATATATATTTGCTTATTACAACACATTAAGAATTACCAGTTTCACCCCGGCAGGGCTACCTCCTGTTGAATATCGAAAACAACAATTAAAACAGGTGGCATAAACTTGATATCAAAAATTTCGCGCGATGCTCGAATATACATTTATTGACAATTCCACTAAAAAAGCAGGCTGAGCCTGCACCAAAGTCGCGAGCGTAATTTGATATTCATCTTATCTCGCGAACTAAATTCTGCGTAATTTCCCATACAGTAAAAAGAATGAGTCCGGCACAATACCGAACTCATTCACAAGCGATTTAGTATTAAATTTTTGTCTAAACTTTGGGGTTCACTTCAGATTGCGGGATGCATATCATAAAATTTTCGTTATTCACACTGTCTACTTGACAGAGATGGGTTCATATTTCCCGATGAGGTTTTATTTATTATTTATTCTTTAAAAACACAGTAGGTGTCACACCTGTCACTTTTCTAAATAGCGCCGTGAAATAGGAAGCGTTATCAAACCCGCATTTTTCCTGAACCTCACATATACTGCATTCACCCGAAAGAAGCATTTTCTTTGCTTTTTCAATTCTTAAAGAATTAATATAATTTACAGGTGTCACTCCGATAATTCTTTTAAACTCTCTGGCAAAATGATATTTGCTGAGCCCCGCTTCCTTGCACACCATGTCAATTGTGATGTTTTCTGTGCAGTGCGTTTTTATGTAGCCTATGGCAATTCTCATATTTTCAAGAACTTTTCCGCTTACCCTCTTTTTTTCCTTTGTTTTATCTTCTGTGTGATATCTTGCAAGGTGCAAAACCAAAGAAAGGACTGCACTTCGTATGCCGGCATATTTATATTCATAGTCAGACTTATATTCACGAACGATATTTGAAAAAAGATTTCTTACAACATCGTCATCAATTCTTCTTTCAAACACAATATCTTCAACATTTATATCATTTTCAGCACAGAAATCAGGATCAATTATAAGACAATAAAAATCAAGATTGCCATCTGTTTTTATATCGTGCAGACTGCAGGAATTTGCAACAAAAATATCCCCTTCCCCGATTTCAAACCTGTCTGCGTCAATCATAACCATACCTTTACCGCTTTTACCAAGAAAAATCTCTATGTTGCGGTGCCAGTTTACAGTAGATTCTGTTTTGTAATCTATTTTGGTATCATGCAAAACTATGGGTTGTTTTGTGTTGCTGAGTTTGAAATGTTCAAAAACGTATTCCATATTATCACATCCTTGCAAATTCTCAAAAATTTAACGAAACCACTCATTATTCTGCTTTCGAACCTAAAAAAAAGCGTAAAAGGGCAATATTTTGTTAAACTAAAGCAAAATTGCATCTTGTAATTGATTAATTAATATTATACAATATGGTTAACAATATTTCAATAGTGTATATTTTTACAATCTTACAATTTTATTATACATATCAAAGGAGCAATACTAATGTATAACGTTGTACTCATCGGATGCGGACATATGGGTGATGTTCACTTAAATGATATTCACAATATGGAAAATGTCCGCATATACGGTGTTGTTGACTGTGATGAGTCAAGAGCAAAAAACATGGCATTCAAATATGGCGCCAAAAGTTACTCAACATCATATAACGAATATATGAAAGATGAAAACACAGATATAATTATCTGTGCAACATATCCTTCAAGCCATCTGGAAATACTAAATGAATGTGTCAAATACGGAAAACATCTTTTGTGCGAAAAACCCATAACTGCAAATATGCAAGAAGCAAAAGAGTTCGTTGAAACTGTGAAGAATTCATCCATAAAGGTTCAGATAGGATACATTTTAAGATTTAACGAAACATACAAAAAAGTTGCCCAAATGATTCAAAGCGGTGCAATCGGTTCACCTGTTCTTTTCAGAATGACTCAGAATCATCATATAATGGATGAGAGAAAATATTTTGCGCTATTAAATGATGCATCACCAATTGTTGATTGCGGTGTTCATTATGTTGATGTTTGCAGATGGTTCACCGGAAGCGAAATAACATCTGTTGACGGAATTGCAGCAAATGTCGGAAAAGGTGCACCTGAGGGTTCATATAACTACGGGCTTATAACCATGGGAATGTCTGACGGAAGTATTGCATATTACGAGGCAGGATGGTCCGACACCTTATCGTCAGATAATGTGAAAGAATTTGCAGGTCCAAAAGGAAGAATTAAAATTATTGAGAGAAATAACCGTCAGAACAATCAGGAAGAGGGAGATTTGATTGAATATTACAAATTTCCTGAAAAAGAGTATAAAATCATTAATGTTGACTGCGTAAGACGTCCAACAGGAGCTCAACTTTCGCATCTCATAAAAATGATTGAGGAAGATGTGCCCTCAGAACCGACTATTGATGATGTGTACAAAAGTTTCTCAACTGTTATGAAAGCAGATAAAATATTAAAAGAAAAATTAAATAAAAAGGAGACCAATCAAAATGTCTGAAAAAATCAAAATTGCCGTAATAGGATGCGGAAGAATTGCAAACAGTGCTCATCTCCCATCATATAAAAACAATGACGAATGTGAGATTGTTTATTGCTGTGATCTTATTGAAGAAAAAGCAAAAAAAGCGTGCGAAGAATACGGCGGAAAAGTAATTACTGATTATAAAATTGCCATTAACGATCCTGAAATTGATGCAATTTCCGTATGTACTCCCAATTACTGTCACGCAAGCATCTCCATCGAGGCTATGAGAGCAGGAAAAGCAGTTCTTTGTGAAAAACCTGCAGCAAGAAAACTTGATGAAGCAAAAGAAATGCTCAAAGTTCATAAAGAAACAGGCAAAATTTTAAGAATTGGTGTTGTAAACCGTTTCAATGACGGAGTTAACAAAATCAAGGAACTTGTAAGCCAGGGAGAACTTGGTAACATTCATCATGTTTACATAAGTTTCCGTTCACACAGATCAATCCCCGGAATTGGCGGAGATTTCACAAATTCAGCAGTATCAGGCGGCGGTGTTCTAATTGACTGGGGTGTACACTTCCTCGATCTTGTTATGTATGTTTGCGGCGATCCTATTGCAAAAACTGTATCAAGTGAAAAATTCTGCGTACTCGGTAAAGACATTAAAAATTATGTATATGCTGATATGTGGGCAGAAGATACTGCAAATAAAGATGGTATCTGCGATATTGAAGAAAGCATCACAGGTCTTATAAGAACTGATGGTCCAATGATTACATTCAATGGTGCATGGGCACAGAACATCGGCGAAGATGAAATGTTCATTGACTTTATGGGTGACAAAGGCGGAATCAGACTCCAGTACGGTGCTGATTTCACACTCTACTCCACCAAAAACAATATGCTTACAAAAACAGATTTTAAGTTTTCATCAAAGAATATGTTCCAGAATGAAATTGATGCTTTCATCGACTCTGTTAAAGGAAAAGCAACAGATGACCGTTCAAGTATTGAAGTTAACATTCTTACACAAAACATTATGGAAGCGATTTATAAATCAAGCGACGAACACAAAGAAATTGTTCTCTGATTTGTATAATCTTTATGAAATTAAAATGAGAAGAAACCAACAAAAGTTTCTTCTCATTTTTTCGTTTAATCATTAAATTTTAAACTTATACAAGAGGTGTGGGGCGAGAAATGAAGTGGAGAATATTACCTTCGGGATCTCTGAAAAACATTGTTCCTATGCCACTTGCATTAACATCTGCATCTTTTATGATTTCAACACCTGATGCCTTAACCTTTGCTACTGCTCCCTCAAAATCGTCAACTGCAATGGCAATGTGTCTGATTCCGGGTTTTTCAAGGTCTGTGAGTTCATTTGCTTCAGGTGTGCTTGTGCAGAATTCAATCATTGATTTGTCGGAAAATGCAACAAAATATGTACCCTTTCCGTTATCATATGCAATCTTTCCTTCAAACATATCAACATACCAGTCTGAAAGTTTTTTTGTGTCGTTTGCAAAAATTGCAACGTGTTCAATTCCTTTGATCATTTTAATTTCTCCTTTATTTTAAATTATATTTTTCCGCAAGTTCATCTGCTTCTTTTTCGCTTGCAGGAATATTGACATTTTCATAAAAAGACCATACTTCCGTGTGGCTGACAGTTTCCTGACTTTCAAGGTTGTGTAAAGGACTCAGAGTTTCCATTTCAAGAATCTCAGCGTTTGTGTAGGATTCATATGAGCATCCGAAATCAGGATATTCTTTTCCTTCGAGTGAAGTATATTCCTTAACAAACATATCTCCGCCAAGGAAATATGCCGCCCAGGGAAACTCCTGGAACAGTCCGAGTTTGAATGATTGTTTTACAGAAGGATCCTGCTTAATATAAATGTAACTGTCCCCTATTGTAAGCCTTGAGTCAGTATATTTTGAATAGGGCCACATTGCAAAGACTCTGTTGGGCAAAAGATGTGTGTTTGTTGTATTTTGGGGAATAAGTTCAACTCCGTTCTCCGCTACAACAGTTATGGGCCATATTGCAAGTTTTTTCGGCCAGTAACCCTCGTTTGTAACAAAATGTTCAATTGTGTATTTATGAGTTTTATCGTCAAGTGTAATTCTGGTTTTTAACTGAAGTTCATTTGCCACCTGACAGGGAGGAATCAATTCTACTCCCGTTTCGGTTATCTTATACTCCACAGGTTCATTGTCGGGGTAATAGGTTCTCGGAAAGGCTTCGGGGCTTATCCAGAATCTATGACCGCCACGGTTTTTGAACAAATCATCTTTAAATTTGGACTGTCCGAGTTGGCTTACCATTGCTTCTTCTGTGTCTTGCTTCATAAAATTTGTTCTGCCTGTGATTCCAGCCTTTAAAATTCTGGGACCATAATCTACACTTACGAAAAGTTCGACTTTTTCATCAGAAACCTTAATCATGTTCCCGAACTTTTCACACAAAACTTTTTCTACATTAACCATGTCTGTCACCTCATTACAAATATTTTGAATATGTGCTGTAGAATGCGTTAATAACTATTCCGAATACAAGATCATAAATCACCATCAGCGCAATAGCGCAAAGCCATATCCAGAATGTTGCGATATTAAGAATCGTTCCCTGCCCCAATGCACTAAGTACGATATATAATCCTACAAGGTGGATGTTCCACACAAAAAACTTTATTATATATTCTATAACAATATTTTTTATTCTTTCAATATGAAGTTTTAAAAGTGGGTATATTCCAAAAAGCACGATAAAATATCCGATACATCGTGGTGCAAGAAACAAACCGACAACGGAAACCGCAAAATAGGTTATAAAACTTGTCATTGTTTTGTATCTTAAGATGCATACACCCATAACTATGGAAGATGCAAAAAGAAGTGCTGCTTTTGCAGGCAATATTGTTGACAGGTATATGATTACAAGACAAAGTGCAGCACATATACCGCCACCGGAAATTCTGTTAGTCTTAATTACCATCGCCCCCTTATCTGCATCCTATGCAGGGAATCAGATTTCCTCCGCACATTTCACAGCAACAATCAGCACAAATAAGAGTTTGACAACCATCACAACAACTGTCGTTATATCCACCCATATTTCCAACATTTCGGTACTGCATACCGCTAAACCCCATATTATCCCTCGCCATACGATATTCCATATTGGAGGGATCCTGAGATGCTGCCCTCTCAAAATGCTGATACGCCATATCATACCAACCTTTTTTCTTCATGACCATTCCCATAAGGAAATGCCACTGGGCATCACGCACCTGTATAGAATTCAGCAGATTCTCTGCTTCAATAATTCTACCGGAATTTATGAGCATTCTTACCTTCTGAAATTCGGTTCCACCATCAGTATTACTGTATCCGGAAGACTGATTCTGACCGGCAGACTGTTTCCTGTTGTTCATAATCTGATCATATGCCGCATTTATTTCCTTAATCTTTTCTGCAGCAAGGTCAGCAAGAGGATTGCCAACATACTTGTCCGGATGGTACTGTTTGACAAGGTTTCTGTAGGCAGTATTGATTTCATCTTCTGTGCTTGTGGGTGTTACCCCAAGAATTTTATATGGATCTGTCATTTTTACCTCCATTAAAATTGAACGTCTTGTCGTATTCAAATCTGAGTCCAAGATAAATTATATTATCAAGAATCTCCTTGTTTTTGCATATGTTAAGTTTTGAATATGAATCAGAGATTGCAGTGAGAGTCATATTCAAAGAACCCATAACATTCTTTTTAAATTTATCACTGTTCAAATATTCCTTTGAATACTTACACAAGTATGGATTATAGTTTCCTTTTTTTATATCATCTGATATGTCCTTATAGGCATCAAAAATATAGATTAGTCTTCCTATATTATATCCGATTTCGCCAAGTGACTCGTGAAAACTTTTAAACATCCCTCCACACAAAGATGCAAAAGGATCTGCAACTATGTCAATCTCTGAACATTTATCTTTTTCAAGTTCTGAAAGTCTTTGGAGATTATTCTGAATCATTTCAGATATGTCCGGATGTTTTTTTGAAGCCTTTTTAAAACTGAAATAATACGCAATTATTCCAAAAAATGCCTTTATGCTATGATTGTCTTTCAAATCGTCTTTAAGTTTATGATATGTGAGAATTACTGATGCATCAGCACAAAAATCTATTGCATGATTATCAACGCAAACATTTCTTTTCCCGCTTTTTTTTATGCATCCCTGCTTTGCAATTTCCGGTGCTTTGTCAGACAAAGAATCTGCTAAAATAGCAAGAAATGTCATATCATAACTTAAACCCAGTCTCACAACCTGACTATATCTTTTGCCAAGGGCTTTGCAAAGTCCGCAATAGTATGCACGGAAGATATCATAATCTTTTATTTTTAGTTCATCTTTATATACATTTATAAATCCAAACACTATTTTTCTCCAAATCACACATAAGACATATACATATATTTTAATATATACTTTAGATAAATGCAAGTTAATTTTTGTAAATTATATGTTAATATGCTTGTATTTTCACAAATTTCTGTTATAATGATTATAGTTAATGAATTTTAGGAGAAAAACATGACAGATAATCTTGAAAAAAAGTTTAAAGGCTATGACGCGATACTACTTTCTATTACCATATGCTGTGTTGTATTCGGAATAATTGCCATAAAAAGTGCTGTTAAAACTTATGACGGAGGCTCGGCATCATTTGTAATAATTCAGAGTGTTGCCGCCATTGCAGGATTCTTTGCAATGGCAATTGTCAGCAAAATTGACTACC
The DNA here is from genome assembly GCA_045541875.1 of Clostridia bacterium. GTDB lineage: Bacteria > Bacillota > Clostridia > UMGS1810 > UMGS1810 > RGIG1828. Next base: position 12,862 of record JAZQJX010000001.1, read on the forward strand.
GAAAGTACGACAGATTCACCAAACTTATATATGTGCTTTGTACTCTGTTTCTTATTGCAGTTCTGATTTTTGGTACAGGAAGAGAAGATACAGGAAGCAAAAGCTGGATAAGATTTGGACCAATCGGAATTCAGCCGTCTGAAATTGTCAAAATTGGATTTATAATTACATTTTCAAATGCAGTTTCAAAATGCGGCGATGAACTCAACAAATTCAAAAATATTGTCAAACTGATTTTTCATGCTCTTACCTTTATTTTCCTCATAATGCTACAGCCTGATTTTGGTACAACCATGGTGTTTATTATTGTTTTTGCGGGTATTCTCTTTGCGGCGAAAATTTCATGGAAATATATTGTGGGTACAGGAATTCTTGTATCATCTGCAATTCCGATTTTATGGCAGTTCCTTGCAGAATATCAGAAAAACAGAATCAGAGTTCTTTTCAATCCCGAATCCGATCCTTTAAATGCAGGCTATAATGTGATGCAATCCAAAATTGCAATTGGTTCAGGAGGTTTTATCGGAAAAGGAATAGGTCAGGGAACTCAAACGCAACTTGGTTACCTTCCTGCAAAACATACGGATTTTATATATTCTGTTATTGGTGAAGAAATGGGATTTATAGGTTGTCTTCTTGTTGCAGTTTTGCTTTTTTCGCTCGTTATAAGATGTATATATATAGCAAAGAGTTCCGAAGATAAATTCGGATCATACATATGTATTGGTGTCGCATGTATGTTTCTTGCCCACACTTTTGAGAATATCGGTATGTGTGTCGGACTTATGCCTGTAACAGGTATTCCTCTTCCCTTTTTCAGTTATGGAGGTTCGTCAATTTTGACAAATCTTATTGCAGTCGGTCTTGTGTGCAGCGTCAGACGAAAGCAGATAAGGCCTGATGAAAAATCGGACACAGCGGTAAACGAATAAAATATCACATAAAAATCAAGCCATTAAGATAGTGATAATACTATCCCGATGGCTTTTATTATTTCCTCTCATACAACAAAAACAAACCGATCCTGCACTCACATTGCAGGCACAATTTGATGCTTCTTATCTCGTGAAACTAAATTCCGGAATAATTCACTACACAGTAAAAAGCAGGCTGAGCCTGCACCCTTGTCGCGGGCATAATTTCGTTAACATCAGATCTCGCGAACAAATTTTTACGAAAATTCCTATACAGTTATAAAAGAAGCGTATCCCGTCAAGGAATACGCTTCTGATTATTATTTATGTCAGAAATTATGCACTAAGTTTTGCAAGATATCTGTCATATGCTGTCTGCTGAATTTCAAGGTATTTATCATAGTAGGGTTTTGCAGTAGCAATTGCTTCATCGTATGTGTCGATGGATGCCTTACCAAGGATAATGTTACAAAGAGCAGCCTCAAGGGGAGCTTTTGCAACTTCTTCTACATCTGCTATACCTTCAAGTTCTTCCTGTGTGAATCCAATGTTGGGAATAGCATGTTTTTTGGATTCTTCAATTGAAAGGTTCCATGTTTCAACAGCTTTCTTCTGTGATTCATAAGGATAGTAACCGTTGAGGTAGTCAGGATGCTGGTTGAATCCGGGGTGGTTACAGGGAAGCATGAAGTGATAGAGTGATTCTTCTACAGAGTTGAACAAAGCAGGATCAGGATTTACAATCTTGTCTGTATATGTGTAAACTGTTCTGCCAAGTTCTTCACTTTCTTCTTTTGTGAATGTGTCGCCTTCAACACCGAAGATGTTGAGTTCAGCACCTTCTTTGCTATAACGGTAGTCAACCCATTCCATTGCTTTTTCATAGTTACCGCAGTTATATGTGATTGCGATAGCAACGTCAGATGCTTCGTTGTATGTCATCTGATATTTTGCAGGTGTACCGTCCGGTGTTGCAGGGTGAGGACATGCTACAAGGTCAAAGTCGGGATTTGTTTGACGACCTGCAGGAATGATTGTTCCAAGACCGCCACCGATCCATCCCCATGATGCAACAGAGATTCCGTTTGTCATGTTACTTTTGATAACTTCAGATTCGTTTGTAACGAAACCGGGATCAATGTAACCTGCTTTAGCCCATTCAGCCATCTGAGCAACATACTCTTTGTATCCGGGCTGGAAGGGAGCATAAACAACTTTGCCATCTTCAACATATGCACCTTTACCTACACCAAATGCAGTGTTAAATGACTGTTCTCCGTATGATGTGTGTGAAAGAGCACCGATACCACTTGTAAAGGGTTTTTCAAAGCCTTCTGATTTTGCTTTTGCAAAAATTGCTGTCCAATCATCGATTGTCTGAGGAATTTCCATGCCCCATTTTTTGAGCAGGTCACCTCTTACAAAGAGACCGCCAAAGCTTCTTGTTGTACCAATGTTAAGAACGTTGAAACCATAGAACTGACCTTCTGATGAAGTAGCCTGGAGTTTCCAGAGTTTTGCGTTGTCTACAGTTGAAAGACCTTCTTTGAATATGAAGTGTTCAGGATCACCTTCAACACATGCATAGAAGTTGGGAGCATAGTCTTTGAGGTAATCGTCAAGAGCGATTATAACGCCATCATCAATTGCCTGCTGTGCACCGCCGGGATATCCGGACCATGAATACTGAACAAGTTCTGCACGGTTGTCGGAGTTAATCATACCGATAAACGCTTCGTTACCATCAGAACCTGCTACAGGGTGCTGGAAGTTGATATGTACGCCGGTTCTCTTTTCGAGTTCCTGGAACATAAGCATATCATCATAGCTTTCAAGTTTTGATCTTACAGACTGTGAATCCATTGTGGTCCAGAATGTAAATTCTTTACCATCATGTTCTACACGGTTGCCACTGCCGCCGCATGCTGCGAATGCTGTAGCAAGGATTGCTACCATAGAGATAATAGCAATAAGTTTAGTTGCTTTTTTCATATTAGTACCTCCATATTTTTTTATAACAATTGCATTCCTGCAACTATTACCATAATATTAACCTTTTACTGCACCGATCATTACACCCTTAACAAAGTATTTCTGGATAAAGGGGTATACAAGAAGAATCGGAACTGTTGCAACAAGGATTGTTGCAAATTTAAGGTTTTCTGCAAGACCTGCAGAGTCTGCAGTACCTGCGGCTGCCGCCTGAGAGTCATCGTTAACAATGAGAAGTGAACGAAGAGCAAGCTGCAGAGGAACTTTGGAGTTATCACGCATATAGAGCATAGCATTGAACCATGCATTCCAGTGTCCAACTCCGTAGAAAAGAACCATTACGGATATTACGGCTTTGGAAAGAGGAATAATGATGTGCCAGAGAACGTGCATATCGTTACCGCCGTCAACCTTAACAGATTCTTCAAGGCTTCGTGGAATAGCATCAAAGTTTGTTCTCATAACTATCATATTATATACGCTTACTGCACCGGGAAGGATGAGAGCAAGAAGTGAGTTCTCGAGTCCAAGCACTTTGGTGTATATAACGTATGTAGGAATCATACCGCCGCCAAAGTACATTGTTATGAGCATGAGCCACATAAGAAATCCTCTGATGGCAAAGTTTCTTCTTGTGAGAAGAAATGCTGCAATTGTTGTTGCGATGAGGTTTATGATTGTGCCGACAACAACAACGAAAATTGTGATTTTATATCCGTTGATGATGAGTGGGTCTGTTAAAACCTGTTTATATGCTGCAATACTGAATCCTTTTGGAAGAAGCATGAGAGATGCTGTGTTACCAACAATGTTTTTGGAAAGTGAACATGTTATACAATACCAGAAAGGATAGAGGCAGATGATGATCATTAATGCCATTACTATTATATTGAATATATTGAAGATTTTTTCTCCAATAGACGGTTTATAAACCATTGCCATTTCGTGTAATCCTCCTTATCAGAACAAGCTGGTCTCGCCGACCTTCTTGGAAATTTTGTTTGTAATTGCAAGGAATATGATGTTAACAATTGAGGTGAACAAACCAACTGCTGATGCATATGAATAGTTGTTCATTCCTGCTTTACCAAGACCTCTTTCATATGTATATACCGCAAGAACACGGGATATGGGTTCGGTAAATGAGTTTTTGAGAAGGATTATCTTTTCATATCCTACGCTGAGTACCTGTCCCATTCTCATGATGAAGAGAATTACGATTGTTGAAGCAATACCGGGGATAGTGATGTGAATAAGCTGTTTCCATTTGCCGGCACCGTCAATAACTGCTGCTTCATAAAGTTCCTGATCGATGGAACTGAGAGCAGATATGTATATGATACTTCCCCAACCGATGCCCTGCCAGATACCTGTTCCAACATAGATTGTTCTGAATGCACCGGGTTCTATCATATAGTCCTTACGTGCTCCGCCGAGAAGGTGGATGAGTGATGTTACGATACCGTCTTCTTTGAAGAAACGGATAATCATACTACAGATAACGACCATAGATATGAAGTGAGGCAGATATGTAACAGTCTGAATGAGTTTCTTGTATTTGAGATTCTTGATTTCATTGAGCATCAATGCAAAAATGATTGGTGCAGGGAATGAGAAAAGAATTTCATAGAAACTGATAAGAACTGTGTTCTTAATTACAGGCCAGAAAAGATCACTGGTGAAGAATTTGTAAAAATGCTCGAAGCCGTACATATCAGCCCAGGGACTGCCAAATACCCCTCTTGTGAAACTGAAATCCTGGAATGAAATCAAAAGTCCGAACATCGGAAGATAACAAAACAGGATAAAATACACAATGATGGGAATCGCCATAAGATAAAGTACGAAATTGTGTCTTATCTCATCAACGAATCTTTGCCCCAGACCGGGCTTCTTCTTTAAATTGATGGTTTGTTCTTTCACTTTAATGTCCTCCAAATCATTAACATGTATAATATGAATCAAAAAGTGTTGAAACATATTACATATAGTGACATTTTTCGCCTGCGATAGTCCACAGTGACAAATATCATTATTTAACACTATAATATTATATATGAATTTCTTACAAAAATCTATAGACAAAACGATATTTGTGTGGTATAATACGATACAAATGCTAATAAGTTTTTAAGGAGTTGTATTTATTTTTATGTATATTAAACATAGCGCGGATTATGAACTTATACTTTCGGGGGATTTTTATATTGAATCCATATCTGCTGCACACAGATATATTGAACCGCCAAGCACTTACATACGTTATGCAAATGAGCACAGGCACGACAGATTAGTATGTATTGTTTCAGGCAGGTGTAAGTTTGACATTTTCAATGACCGTCCCATCATTGCAAAAGGCGGTGACATTGTATATATCCCCTATAACATTGCCTACAGAACAGAATGGATTGACGGTGAAAAGGGTGAAGTGTATTCTGTAAACTATGTTATGAACGACCTTTCCGGTCATCAGATTACCATATTTCCTGAAATCTGTTCCTTTCAGAACTGTGACAATTTTCTTACGTCAGGAATTTTCAAAGATTGCACAAAAACCTTTGAAAAAGAAGAAACCGGATTTATGATGAGATGTAAACTTATTCTGATGAAACTCTTATATACAATAGCCATAGGCGAAAGCACTCAGAAAAATTCCAAAATTGAAAAAGCACTTCAATATATAAACATTAATTATCTTGACGATATTTCAATTTCCGAACTTGCCTCTATGTGCAATCTCGGAGAATGTATGTTCAGAAGATGTTTTAAGGCAGAAATGGGGATGTCGCCTTTAAAGTACCGAAACAAACTCAGAATAGAAAAAGCATATGAACTTCTTTCCAATGAGTCATATTCCATAACCGATGTGATGGATATGACGGGGTTTTATGATGCATCATATTTCAACAAGACGTTCAAAAATTATATGGGGAAAAGTCCATCCGAGTGCAGAAGATTAAAAAGGTGACAATCATATTTTTGAAGAATGAATACAAAAATCAACTTCTCCTATCATTCCCTCAGTATTTTCCTCAGAATACTCTATTTCCACAGAAAATACCCTTGCAATATCAGAAAGTAATTTGAACTCTTTGTTTTCCTGATTAAGATATATGTGAATTATAATGTTGGCACACAAAAAGCAGAAAGAAAGACAGGTTTCCATAGAGTATCCGTCAAAAATCTTTGGCAGATGACGATATACATAATAATGAAGAATATTTTTATATGCTCTGACATCTTCCTTTTCAAACGGCATTATAAACTCTGTGGATTTTTTAAGATATTTAAAATATTTATCTCTTGACTCATCCATACATTCAAGTTCACTTAAAAAATCATACCAATATTGAGGAGACTCTCCTGATAATCGAAAAGAATACTTTTCGCTTATTCTTTTTATAATATCATAAGAAGTGTTCCCGTTTTTTATACACTCAAAAATCCATTGTCTTTCATCAAAGAACCTTTTTTCTTCATCACAATCAGATAAAGCATCATCGGGTCCGGAAACAGCCAAAGATGTATCATCTGCGCAAAGTATAAGACGGGTTGCCTCTTCGCAACACATTCCAAGACCTGTTTCCACTCTGGTTGAAAAGTAATTTCTGAACCTGGGATGGTCACGGCAAATGTCACAAAGCCACCCTTCCCCCTTTTTTAATATTATGTCGCAAAGTCCGTTTCCGAGAAGAAACGGGCATTTTTTGTTTTCATCGGTTTTAAACCGGTGTCCGTCGGTGTCTGATACTATTTTTTCAGATATGTATTTTGCAAAATCGGATTCCGTTTCAGTATACATTCTGAATGTTTCATCATCTACGCCTATCTCCCACCCCACGCAACAGGTATGCTCACATTTGTCTGCCCGGCACCTGAAAGAATCATAATACGCAGGTACAACCGTTTTCATATTTATCCCTCCGTAAAATCATTGTATCATTCAGATAATTTGCCAAGTTCATAATTAATCTTCTGCATTTTCTCATCTGTGGATGCAATGACCTGTGCACACAAAGCAAGTTCTTTTTCAAGTTTGTCTGCTCCTTCAAAGTCTCTTTTGTAGTGCATTTTATGTTCCAGGCTTGCCCAGAAATCCATTGCAATTGTACGCAGTTGAACTTCTACTCTCATATTCTGCTTTCGATTGGAGAAAAAAACAGGGATTTCCACAATCATATGATAACTTCTGTATCCGTTGGGTTTGGGATTTTTTATGTAGTCTTTAATTTCAATCAAAGTTATGTCGTCCTGGTCAGAGAGCATTTTTCCTATCATATATATATCATCTATAAATGAGCAGATAACTCTGACTCCCGCAACATCATTGAGATTTTCAAGAACGGACTCCATTGTGAGAGGCAGATTCTTTCTTTTTAGTTTATCTACAATGCTTTTTGGACTTTTGACTCTCGATTTTATCATCTCTATGGGATTACGTTTGTAGGCAACAGAAAAATCATCATTCAAAACTTCAAATTTTGTTCTTACTTCCTTTATGGCACAATTGTACATCATCATAAATTCAGAAAAACCTTTAAACTGCTGTGTGAATGATTCATCATCAATATTTTGCAGAAACACAGGGGAATTGTTTGAAATAAAAGTTTTGTGGAGTTCTCTTTCTATCATTTGTGTCATTCCTTTTAAATTAATTTATCTATGATTATACCATAAAAAACAATTTTTGTGAACACTGTTTCCAAAAAATTTACAATTACAAAAAAGCAGGCTGAGCCTGCACCCAAGTCGCGAGCGTAATTTGATATACATCTTGTCTCGCGAACTAAATTCTGCGTAATTTCCTATACAGCAAAAAGCATCAAAAGATGTGAAACACACCTTTTGATGCCCTGAGAACAAATCTGAATATCAGTTGTTATGATTTGTTTTCTGATTGTTTTGCTGATTGTTATTGTTTTGTTGATTCTGATTATCATTTTGCTGATTGTTTTTATTATCACGTTTGTTGTTAAAATCTTTTTCGTTGTTTTTCTTTGACATGATTAACACCTCCGGTTATATTATTTCCTTTTATTCTGACATAATACTTTGCGTTCAGTATTTTTATACTTGAATTAAATAATTTATTATGTTATAATTTGATTATGATATATAAAATGCATTATTACACATCAAAGGTGGCGTAATTATGATAGGTTATTACAATTATTCGGTAATTTTGACGTATTTTGGACTTTGCAGCGCAGTATTCGGTATGACCATGGCTCTAAGAGGCGATGTCAGACTGGCGCTTCTTTGTCTTATGATATGCGGCATTTGTGACATGTTTGACGGTACAATTGCAAGGAAATGCAAACGCTCAGAAGATGCTAAATCCTTTGGAATACAGATTGACTCACTTTGTGATCTTGTATGTTTCGGAGTGTTTCCGGCAATGCTTGGATATGGACTTAAGAATCTTGAGGTGAGTTGGTTTGACATTGTTGCATCTTCATTTTTTGTTCTTGCGGCAATTATAAGACTTGGTTATTTCAATGTTCAGGAAATTAACAGAGTGAATTCACAAGGCGGAAAACGCGAATATTACGAAGGACTTCCGGTAACATCTGTTGCTCTGTTGCTTCCTGTTATTTTTTTAATGGATATGTATGTCAAACCTCTTGTAACAATAAAAATATACAGCGTTGCCCTTGTGCTTATAGGTATAGCATTTATAACCAAATTCCGTATCAGAAAACCATATATGCACGGACTTATCATTCTTGCATTTCTCGGATTGGTTGTATTTTTACTCATTTTAAACGGAGGAAATTTTGCAAATGTCAAAGCTTCTGTATAATACTGTTTTGGGAAGAATGTTTCTTAAAATACTCATAACACCTGCTATTTCAAAAATTGCAGGTGTTTTTATGAACAGTAAACTGTCAAAATTCTATATTAAAAGTTTTATTAAATCAAACAACATTGATATGTCTGAATACATACTGGAGAACTGGGACTGTTTCAACGAATTCTTCACAAGAAGACTTAAAAGCGGGAAAAGGCCTGTTGATATGCACGAAAATGTTCTCATATCCCCTTGCGACGGATATCTTACGGTTTACGACATTAATACCGATTCTCAATTTGAGATAAAAAACTCAATATATTCGTTAAAAGACCTTGTCAAAAACGAAACTCTCGCAAAGGAGTATGAAGGCGGAATCTGTCTTGTTTTCAGACTGACGCCATCTGATTATCACCGCTACATTTATCCCGATAACGGCGCAAAAGGTAAAAACTATTACATCCACGGAAAGTTCCACACTGTAAGGCCTGTTGCATTTAACCATTATCCTGTTTTTAAGACAAATTCCAGAGAATATACCATCTTACGTACAAACAATTTTGATGACGTTATATTCATGGAAGTGGGTGCAATGCTTGTTGGTAAAATTTGCAACTACCATCAGGAACACAATTTCAGACGTGGAGAGGAAAAAGGCAGGTTTGAGTTTGGAGGATCAACTATTGTTATGATTCTGAAAAAAGACATTGCCACCATAAATCAAAGTATTCTCGGTTACCTTGAGACAAATGAAGAGTATCAAGTGAAACTCGGTGAAAAAATAGGATTCAGAACCTATGCAAACTAAATGAGAGCATATTCTGTTCCTCCGCTATGGATTTTAGTAAATTCCATTATAACGGATTGTGAACAAATATGCTCTCTTTTTTTATTGTATAGGAAACTTCGTTCCTATACAATAAAAATATTATCATATTGCCGTGCAAAATTTTTTGAAAAGCAAAAAAATTGCTTTTCAAAAATGCACATGGCTTAAGAAAAGCGAATTTGCTCCGCGCTTCCGCCGCAGGCGGTGCGGCGAAGCCGCTTTTCTTGTTCTTACTTCTGCTCTATTTGTTGAACACCCCAACATTTATTATAGAGCATTTTTTGTTTTTATTTGATTACAGAATCAAGTTTCATATAATTGTTTCTGTTTATCAGATATGTTCGAAGAGTGTGAATATCTGAATCATAGTTTTCGGGAATTTTCAGATTTATAACTGTGCTGCTTTCAGTCTGAGCATCGGTTTCAACAACTGAGGTTTTAACTGATAAGAGTTTGTTATTTTCATAGATTCCCACAAGTACTATTCCTGTTTTTGTTGTGTCAGTCAGGTTGGTGATTTCCACGGAAACATTGGCAGATTGCCCGGGAATAAACTCCGGCACTCCAACATAAGAAATTCCGTATTTGGGTTCACGCACTTCAAAATCAACCTTATTGTCGCCGCTTGAACCGTGACCAAGGGCTGTTTCAAGATTAATATATTCTATGGTACATTTTTCTCTTCCCGAGAAAGTCACAAGAGGTGTGAGCGTTGCCTCAAGAGTTTCAGAGTTGTAACTGAAATCAAAGGCTGCATTTTTTCCGTTAACCTTAAAGATGAAATTGTCTTTTTTCACTGTAGACATTTTATCTGAGAACTTAAGAACTGCACTTGCACCCTCCAAGGGGAATGAGTCAAGACCTTCGCTTCTTTCACCGTCTTTTTCCGTAAACTCTGTCACATCAAAAGTCTGACCATAGTTGGTTATGGAAATATTATCAATATAGTAGGTGCTTTCAAGTGTGTTACTGTAATTCATAAATCTTGGAATATTCGCATAGAGAATATTGGAAAACTTATCACCGAGGCTTTGGTTTCCAAGTGTCAATACGCCATCAACATACAGGTCACCTGTTTTTGTTTCAAGATTCATTACAGCTTTAACATTGTACCATCTGTCTTTTTCAAATTTTCCATCAGGTGCCAGATTGGATGCTCCTGAATTCTGAGCAGGCCCTGCAACATACCATTCTCCGCCGCCGCCGGTTTTAATGAAGAACAGACGTGTTGAACCGCCGTTGAAGTTTTCAAACTTCACATCATATTCAAAAACAACCCAACCGCCACTAAATACATTGGATGTACCGGAACCGGGGAATCTCATTTCCCAACCAAGCTTATCTGTACCGGACATAGAAACTTTCATACAATTGTCGTTGGTTTCGCTATCAACAACGATTTCGGGATCATAACCTTTGTTCCAATAGCTGTATTCAAAGAAATCAGATTGATGGAATTCTCCATCGTCAAATCCAAGGAAATAGCTTTTGCCGCTAACAGGATTATATCTTACAAAATCCAAAACAATTGGTTCTGCCTCATCGGCAACAAATCCATCTTCATCAATGATCTTTGCTGTCAAAGTATTATTTCCTGATACGCTGACAAAGGTAAATTCACCTTCGGAATCGCTCTCTCCTACTTTAATATCGTTCTGATAATATTCAATCTTTTCACCGGATAAAAGATTTGCGGTTGTTGATGTGGTGATTTTTGTTCCGACAAAACAATCAGAATCATATTCACCCACAAGACTTATGGAAATATCATCTCTGGGAGGTTCAACAAAGAATCTCCACATAGTTTCTCCGCTGGCACCGTCACCACGATATGTGTATTCTATCACGCAAAATTCATCACCTGAGAATGTTACAAGTGGTGTGAGTGTTACTTCATTGTCTGCAGAGTCATAACCAAAGTCGAAATCAATATTTTTTCCGCCTACTTTGAATTCGAAATCATCTTTAGCCATCGATGTCAGCATTTCGGAGAATGACAAAACTACACTTCCACCTTTGCGTGGGAAAGAATCAAGTCCTTCAGTTCTTTCGCCGTCAATCTCGGTATATTTGGAAACCTCATATGCACGGCCGTAGTTTGCAACGCTGATGTTATCTATGAAATATGTGCTATGTGCATCATCTTCAAAGTTCACAAACTTAGGAAGAGTGAAATAGGTAATATTTGAAAAATCTTCACCAAGATTATAATCTGACCACACGAGATTGCCATCAACATACATATCCATCTCTTTGTCATCAAGATTTACTACCGCTTTGATATTATACCATTTATTGGTCTCAAATGCACCGTCGGGAGCTTTTGACCACACTCCGGTATCTTTTGCAGGTCCATCACAGATAAATTCATCACTATCTGTTTTTATGGAGAAAAGATTAACTGAGCCTGAGTTGAAGTTTTCAAAATTCACATCATATTCATACACAACCCAACCGTTTGAGAATGTGTTTGAAAGACCACTTCCGGGGAATCTCATTTCCCATCCGTTATATTCTGCTCCGGATATGGAAACCTTCATACAATTATCATCGGTTTCTGCATCTGTAACTATCTCCGGAATATAGCCTTTTCCGGTAGTATTATAACCATAAAAATCATTCGCATCAAATGAATTCGAATCAAATCCGAGAGAATATGTTTCACCTGACATTGGTGCAAATTTTGTAAACTCTAAAACTATTGAATTTGACACAGCCACAACATCGCCGTATTCATCAATTACTTTGGCTGACAACACGTTTTCTCCGGCAACACTATAGAAACTAAAATCGCCGTCGGTGTCGCTTTCGCCAACCTTTTCACCGTTGAGATAGTAAAAGATTTTTTCGCCTTCCATAAGCTCTGCATTTGTGGATACATTAATTTTTGTTCCGAGGAAACTGTCGGCATCGTATTCCCCTACGATTGTCATAGAAGGACCTTCTCTGGGAGGTGCAACTGCAAATTCAACAAATGGATTGTCAAAGGTGCCCATTCCATCTACAGTTCTAAGAGAAGAATAGTCTATTTTACATTCTTCACCACCAATAAATCTTTCGGTAGGTGTGAGAATTGCTTCGTTATTATCGGAATCAAAGCTGAAATCAAAATCAACTTCTTCACCATCTGCTGTGAAAGTGAAGTCATCTTCGTTTATATCGGACATATCTCCGACAAACTTCAAAACTGCACTTGCACCCTTGTGGGGAAAGGAGTCAAGTCCTTCATATCTTTCATCACGGTACTCTGTGTATCCTGTAACACCATATCCCTCGCCGTAGCTTACAAGAGAAATGTTGTCGACACAGAATGTGCTTGCAGTATTGCCGTAACGCATAAATCTTGGAAGGTGTACAAAGTATACATTGGTGAAGTTTGTGCCGAAAGTGGCACTTTTAACCAGTATGCCATCAACATAGCAATCACCGGTACGATTGTCAATGTCAACTACAACCTTAACATTGTACCATCTGTTCTTTTCAAACTTGCCCTCAGGTGCCCATTGGGAATTACCTGTGCTTTCAGCCGGACCACCGCCTACCCATTCTCCGCCGGTTGTTGATTTGATAAAGAACAAACGTGCTTCACTACCATTGAAATTTTCAAACTTGACATCATATTCATATACAAGTATGCCACTTTTGAAAATATTGTGTGCCTCCTTGCCCGGATACCACAATTCCCAACCGTTATGACTTGAGCCGGATATTGAAACCTTCATACAATTGCTGCCGGTCTCAGCATCTTCTACGATTACAGGATCATCAACGCCTTTTGTGGTGGAATTATATGAGAGAAAGTAACTTTTACTGAATAATCCATCGTCAAAATTGTTGGAAAAACTTTGTCTTCCCGGTATGGGAGTATATCTCATGAAATCAAGGACAAGGGGTTCAGATGCACCGATTTCGGTGCCATCTGAACTAATTACCCTGGCAATAAGTTTGTTTCTTCCTGCTACGCTTTCAAAAGTGAACTCTCCGGCAGTTTCACTCTCTCCGACTTTTGTGCCGTTGAGGTAATATTCAATTATTTCGCCATCTGAAAGGGATGCATCGGATTCAACTTTGATTTTTGCTCCCATAACGGTGTCATAGGGATACTCGCCCACAAGTGACAGTGATATTTCACCATCTGCTATTGCCATTGCAGGAACGAGTGACATAATCATTGCGACTATAGTTATTAATGCTATAATTTTCCTTTTCATATATTACTCCTCCTTATTTCGCAATAGTAACAACTTCTAAAATTGAGTTCCATGTGTTCAAAGTATTACCATGGCAGGAAAGTTTAACATATCTTCCTGATGCATTTACAGGGAAGTCTTCAAGTTCAGTGCTTTCACCGCTACTTTGACCTCGATATACTTCTGTATAGTTAATACCATCGTTTGACACGAGAATTTCAAACATTGTACTTCTGAGATTTCCTTCAAGGAACGCCATCATAAGTTTGTCGATATTCACTTCTCTTCCGAGATCCATAACAAGATATTCTGAAGTACCATCTGCAGACCAACGGGTTTTCAAACTATAGTCAAAGAGGTTTGCAGGGTCATTTCCATCACTTGATGATGCATAGAAGGAAACAGGTTCCACAACTTTGCTGATGTCTATTCTGTCGCTGAGTGAGTCAACAGATGCTTTTTTACTGATTTTCAAAATTCTTGCAAGGCTATCATACACTGTTGTGTAGCCAAGGATACTTGACAAATCAATGGGGTTCACATAGAGAAGACCATTATCTGCAATAAATGGTGCGGATGTAAGATTAATGGGAAGCTGATTGAATATTGCATAGGTGCTTCCGGGAGTGATGATTGCTTCATAATTCAAGTTCTTAAGAGTGTAGGTTGTTCCATTGTTTGTAACAGTTGCACCTCTTGCCACAAAATCATCAGCTGAAAGATAGGGCTGACCATCTTTTAAGATTGTGGGTTGACGGTTATAGTCAAAGTTTCTTGCGTTGATGTTGTAGACAAGATAATCACCCACACGTTTGATTTTGTCACTTCTGGGATAGGTAAATTGTGTTACCTCAGCATCATCAGAAGCCTTGGAAATTGTGTATGTTCCGGGAACGAGACTTGCAAATGCTGCATTGTTCTCTTCGGTAACTTCACAAACAACGTTTATGCCTGCCCCTTCAATATTCCACTTACCAACAGCAAGATCGGTAATAAGAACGCTCATTTTGTCGTAACCATTATTTTTTACTGTGAGAGTAAAATTCGTTGCAACGGGTTTTCTTGTTTTTGAGAACAATACAACCTTATCCATTGCAGTAACTCCCACAAATGCACCATTATCCTCGTAATACATTGGCAAATCAGGAAGTTCTTTTTTGGAATCGGTTACATACATCGCATTGAGGAAAAGGTCATCACGAGATGCGTTTTTGGGAGAAATTTCAAGTCTCCAGTCGCACTGCTCGTTATCATTTTCTCCGGTGTCCTCGTTGGGATAGTTCTTACCATCTACATAGCTTTCAAAGCCTTCCCCACCAACTTTTTCAATTACGTGCTCTTTGGGAAGCATTGTGTTAATTACAAGTTTACCGGAGAAGTCATAATCATCTCTTCTGACAATTGTTTGACTGCCATTGACTTCGGGCTCCTGAACTGCCTGAAGGTTCCATGTCTTTTTAAATGACTTATCCTTTGCAGCTATGTTGTCATAGCAAACAAATATGAGAGGATAGTCAGTGTTAAAGGTGTTTATTGCCACCATTGAACGTGTGTATTCAGGAACGGAGTCCGTGTAGGCAGCAGCAATATTGGATTTCATATAGCTGAATTCAGGTGTTTCTTTGTTGGGACCTACATACATTCCTTCAATAAAAGATTCGTCAGGATGTGAGAAGAATTCTTCAAGAGTTGTAGTGTTTTTCTCCCTTTTCTGTCCACCATCATTCGATCTTGATGAGCCCCAGGGACCTTCATTGGGGTTATATACTGTCATACAGTTTTTGGAAATTGTTCTTCTATAGTAGTTGAAAAAGTGAGATGTACCCCATCCGCCTTCCTTCCCCTGATAGGTACCACCGTGACCGGCAAGAGTACCTTTGTAGTATATCTGGAAGTTACCGATATCTGAGTGATCATGGTCGTGGTCACCAACGAGTTTTTCCTGACCGTTCATAAATACAACTGCTGTGTCACTATCTTTACCGGTTGTCCATGATGTTCTCATAAACATTGATGTGAGAGGATATGAGGTTGTGTATGTAAGAGGAAGTTCATTGCCTTCATCATCGGGATATGCAATATCTTCAGAGGGATCAAGAAGAAGGAGTGTGTGAATTCCGTTATCATACACACTTGAGCCGGGAGAATAATTCTTTAGAGACAACTGTTTGATATATTCGCCTCTTATGTGATCATCTCCGAAATATGCTCCGTAGAGCATTGCCGGATAGTCATTGGAACTATAGTATGGTCCGGTGGTCTTTGTAAACTGCAGGAATGAGTCACCGTCTTCAGACCAGAATCCTGAAGGAAGTCGGTCGTGAATCCAACGAAGTGAAGGTTTGTCTGCATTCTCGCCCATAATATTCTTATGTCCCATACGGTCAAAAATTATCTGACAAAGTTGCTCCCATGCAAGTCGTACAGGACCATATGCGCTTCCTGCATGATGGTTATAACTATTAAAGAACATTTCTCTTGTCCGGAACATATCCTGGCTCATCATTCCAACCGCAAGATTATACATTTCGGGGTCTTCATCATAGATTGCTATGCCTGCCGCAAGCTGGAAGTAGAATACTTCACCTTCACCCCCGTGACCTGCAAAAATTTCAAAGGTGGTTGTAGGATATTTGATTTCCATAAGAGATGCAGTTTTCTTCATATATGCAATGAAGGTTGCCTTGTCTTCGGGAGTGAGGACATCATAGCACCAGTCATATACAAGACCGCTGGCTGCAAGAGTTGAACCAATGCTTCTTGTGATATCACCAACCGAGGTATCCCATACAAGAGTTTCATACATATCGAACATATGCTGAACAGTCTCTCTTGCATGATCATCGTCAACCTCTCCTATGAGATAGAGATAGGCTCTGCATTGAATGTTAAAAAGAGCTGCCCAGGAAAAATTGTTGCTTGTGCCTTTGTCGGGCATATGACAATCAATTTCCTGCAAGCCACGAACTCTTACCTGATCCAGAACAGGTTTTAAGACAGGATGATTTGCATTTGCAACAAGTTCGGGTATCATTTCCTCTGTTGCAAGAAGTCTGGGGTGAGTGTTTGCAGGAGGAGTGAGTTCGGGAATCGGATACGGGAGTTCTGAAGGAAGACCAATCATAGTATTCGGAAGGTCCTCTTTACCCTTTGGTGTCCAGGTAAGATCGTTTGTGATTATGAACTTGTCTATGACATATCCTGTATCACGATATTTGATGAAATATTCAAATCTGGATTCTACCATAGCAGCTCTGCCAAGGTTTACCCAAAGGTATTCGGCAGTACGTTTTTGTCCGAACCAGTATTCTTTATAGTCCGGCATATCTCCATATTTAATAAAAAAGGAGTCGGCATTTCTGATTCGTGCCCAAATGCTGTAGTATCCTCTTTCAAGGGGAGGAATGTCTATAACAAGAGTCATTGTGGGATCTGCAATCTTTGTGTGGTCAGACTGGAATCCACCACCTGAAGTTGTAAGAGCAAGACCGCCGGAAGCAGCTGAATCATCAATTATGGTAGCGTTTTTACCATATTCTATTCTTTCTGCCTCTACAACAAGATTTCCATTTTCCATCTTCGGATATTGAGGTTCAGGAATTGTAAGATTAGGATTTGCAACTGCATCAGAATATGAAATCTGATAGGCTGATGTACTAATGCATGAAAACATCATACACAGCATTAAAATTAGTGCAACAATTTTCTTCATAGTAATCGCTCCTTTCAGAATCATTCATACAGAACCATAAATTTGGGATCGCCGGAGGTGCTGTATATAAACAGGTATTTAGTGTTTGGATATGACATAAATTCCTGTGGCAGTGCAGTTTTTAACACTTTTTTCTTACCCTCTTTAACAACCTTATAATACGGATAGCTTTCGGGTTTCATATATGCTTCGGTGGCTCCTGTGCCGGAAAGTTTGATGAGCATGCTTTGTTCATCACTCCAGGTTATTTCACCAAATACATATCTTGTGGATGATGTATATCCTCCTATTGACTCGGAGAGTGCTCTCTCGGATTCGTCAAAAACATATGAAACAGCAAATATTTTGTTGGCTTCTTTTTTCTGTATTTTCAGGATATCTCCACATTCGGGAAGTTCTCCGCCAAGGCCATCCAAAACGACTTGTTTGGAACCAAAAAATTCAACATCATTTTTTATGTTTTTACCTTTGATTTTAATGGATGGAATGCCATCATCATCTAAAGTCTCGGTAACCTTTTCAACAACCACCAATGTATTGGTACGTGCTGCAGTACCTTTATCCTCCATAACAATGAGAGAAGCTACTCTGCTGTTTTTGTTTGTTCCGTAAGCTTCTGCAATGGGATACTTCTGACCGGTAACAGGTGTGAAGGTTCTGTAGAGTTCATCATCATCTCTGCCCTCTTCGTTGGGGACAATTATGATTGGTGTTGCATTTAAAAGAATCTGTCCGCCAAAGCAGTTTGTTGGTGACTGACGATATTCATATTCACTTGTGGAATCATCAAAAATTGTTCCCTGGAATTTATAGAATCCGTCTATGGCGCCATCACTGTTATTGCAAATGTACATCCAGTTAATTTTGCCGTCTTCATTTTTTCTGTACATAATTGCCTGACGTTTAATTCTGCCTGAATCAGTATATCCGATTTTATCCATAACGGCTTTCGGAGTTAAAACAGAGTTATCAAGTCCGTAGTATGTATTTACTTTATCTGCAAGCCAGAAAGTTTCAAAGGTTCCGCTGCCGGTGAAAATCTTTACTAAAATATCATTTTCACCATCCATACCCTTTCCGGGTTTTGCGTCGGTGATGTAGCCTATGCTTGATGTGATAAATTTTGAAACATCAATATCGGATACAAGACCGTCTTTATTGAATATGAGCCTGATTGTTTTTCCGATCTCGGCTTTATCAACCTGTGTGCTGTTATTGAGAGATTTTGATGATTTGAATACTCCCTCACCAATGGTAAAATAGTGAATTCCGTTACTGTATTCGTAACCGTCGAGAATGCCGATATATTCATCAATTGTAACAACAATGGAAGTTACAACTCCATCGAGATTTTTTGAAACGCTGAGAACATTGCCGGGCTGAATTTTCTCTAAACTTACGGGCTCACCATTAAGGTTTCTTATGAGAGCAATTTTACCGTCTTCATAGTCTCCGAGGTTTATCATATCACCGTCACGATACATTGGGATAATTACGTTATCCACAACAGAGCTTACAGTGTAGGTTTCGTAGGCGTCGATAAAGATAAAATCTGCCACTTTATCACCATTGTTGTCTATGCTTGTGAGAGTACCGTCAAGGTTCTGATTTTGCCATGGGTTGAAAACTGATGTGGAATAGGTTTTACAAATAGTGTTATTATATAATACTCTTGTGTATCCGTCTGTTTTTATTTTCTTTTCTTTATTTCCTACATAATATATTATATTTCCATTTGAATAGGTGCCCATATCTTCACTGCTGATGGTAACAATTTCATTTTCATATTCTTCGAAATATGAAATAATGTTCTCACCTTTTTCAACCTTATAGTATACAGTTGCACGGCGTCCAAGTTTTACGGACAAATCATTTTTTAAAGGATCATAGCTGAATTTTGTTTTATCAATTACAAGTTCATCAAAGTCAAGATCTGTGGTATAGGAAAGGTCGTTGCCATGAACACCCATAACCACACCTCTCATAACCTTTATATCAAGATACTTTTCGAGATATGAGCTATAGCTGTTTTCAATATAAACTTCTGTTCCGTCATCGCGAAGAACAGGCTGTTCATACATGGCAGAGTTTACGGCACTTTTAAAAAGCATTCCTACAGTTTCGCCTGTCACATAATCCTCAGGTGATATTTTCAGCGTGTGGTTATTGAGTCCGAGAGTGTTGGCAACATACATATATCCTGCAGGATATCCGCCAAGACTCTGAGCCTTTGCATCATACCCAAGGAATGAAACAAAGGTTTTTATGAGTTGGTTATAGGTTACAAGACCTTCGGGATTAAACTGACCGTTGCCGGTGCCATTCATGATTTTCGCATCGGCTACTGCATCTGCAAATAGTGCGTCGGCATAGTCAACATCAGAGAAATGTCTGCTTGCGCTGTTGCTCTCCTGAGAAGTGTTTGCAAGAAGAATATTTGCAAAACATCTTGCAAGTTCGATTCTTTTTATGGCATTTTCGGGATTTACATCTTCAGACATAATTCCTACGGATACTGCGAAATCACAATCGGGTGTATATTCTGGACTTGAAACCACTGATGTTTGTCCGTCATTTGCAAAAGCATATGCTGACACAGAAAAGATTATTGCTGCAAAAAGAGCAATTGATATTAGTCTTTTTGTCATTTATTTCACACCCCCAAAAAATTTCATAGAGTTATATATAATTACCGCAGCTTCAGCACGAGTCATATTATCAGCAGGACAGAAAAGATTGTTTCCTCTGCCGGACACAATTCCCTTGCCTGCAAGGAATGCTACACCTTCTTTTGCCCAACTGCTGATACTTGTGTTATCGTCAAAGTTTGTTTTATATTCTTCAAATTCTCCGCCTTTATTAATCGCACGGGCAATGATTGTTGCAGCCTGTTCACGGCTGATGTTTCCTTTTGGATTGAATATGCCGTCTGCAACTCCGGACACTATTCCTTCTTTTGCCGCAGATGCAATATAGGGAACTGACCATCCGCTTACATCACCAAAATCACATTCAACATCTCCGGGATTGCCAAGAAAAGCAAGTACAACCATTTTTGTAAATTCCTCTCTTGTTACCACATCAGAGGGCACAAATTCGGTTTTTGACTTACCGGAAATTATTCCTGCTTTGTATAGATTGGATACTGCCTCCTTTGCCCAGACTGTGTTTTCCATATCATTGAATGGAAGAACGATGGCATCGGGATTTACCACATATCCATCACCTTTAATGTCTGAAACAGGAACATTTACACTGCCCTGAGAATCGGATGAACCGAGGCTTCCGCCTCCGCCGCCACCGCCTCCGCCGCCTTCGGAGGAATCGTCACCTTTAACAAGATTTTTATACTCTTTTAAAAGTTCGTCGAGAGTTTGCGAATCCGAATTTGAAAGTGCAAGATATATTTCGTCTTTGTCACTTATTTTTGAAAGTTTCTTAAGGTCAAATCCTGACTCTTTATATTCATCACTGTATTTTTCAAAATAGGTGCCAACATGACCGAATCCAAGGTTTCTGCCATAGTTGGTAATAACATTTAAAAGAACCTGATCGTTAAATCTTTCTTTGATTTCATTAACACTGCCATAATTTTTCTTGATTATCCTGGAATTCACCGCCTTTTTACCGGCAGAAGAAAGTGAATTCACATAATCTTTATAAAGGTCTGTGTCTTCTATGTCAAGATATGTTGCACAAGTCAGTTCATCATCCTCAAAAAGTGACGGTACCCCTTCGTTAAAGGCTGCTACCATCAGAGATTCTTCAAGACATTTAAGCATTTCGTCCACGTCATCTTCAAAGGGAGCAACCGATTCAAGAACTTCTGCTATTGCACTTTTGGATGTTTCAAGATATATATCAGAATTATTCATACTGTATATCTTATATGCCTGAGGAATCACACTAAGTATATCATCGGCATTCTCGTTGAGAGATTCTATAACTTCCTGCTTTTTATCAGAAAAATAAAAACTGAAAGTTGATTTTTCTGCATCGTTTAACTTGTCTGTAATTACAAGCAAAGTGAACTCTCCACCACAGTTTTCTTCGGCAAGTTCTCCCATATCAAGGTCTGACATTGTAATGTCTACAGAGTACGAGCCATCAACGCACTCATCGTCTCCATAAAACTGTATGGCATATTCAGAGGAAGCTGATACAATATCTTCTTCTCCATATCCCGGATTCAGTATCAGAACAGAGACCGACTTGGCACCTTCTGCTTTACCGCTGACTCTTATAATATCTTGTCCTGCATCTTTCAGTGATACATCAGCTGCACCAACTGACAATGTAAGCACTAAAAGGACCATGATTGTTAAGCTTATAACTCTCTTCATTTTGGCTTTCTCATCCTTTCTTTTCCCGGAAACCTATGAATATATTTATTATATAATTATAGGTTTTCTGTATGTATTAAGCAACTATTTGTTTTACTAATACATACGCATTATTTTACATTGCTACATCCACACCAATCATATCACAATTGTAACATATTATTTACTGATGTTCAAGCATCCTTTTTGTTCAAATCTACTTTTCTCATTGTCCTAATCGTTGATTTTCCGAAATCGGTTTTTCAGATTGTTTTATGCTGATTTAACATCGTTTCATTTTCTTTAAAATTTTGAAATTAAGCCAAGTCGGATCGTAGCCATGTCGTTCTGTGAGCCA
>JAZQJX010000002.1:0-25191 GCA_045541875.1 Clostridia bacterium
AAAGCCCTCATATCAGCCTACAGCATCAGAGGGTATTACAGATGTTACATTTGCTGCATACTCACCGAGCACAGGAAGTTTTATAATAAAGAATGCAAAGGTAACCTATGAAGCACCCCCGATGACAGGCTATGGCACATATTTTAGCGGGCTTCCTTCTTCCGGATATGAAAAAGAAGAAAACGGAGTAAACTTTAAAACAAGAATTGACACAGAAGGTTGCGGCACTATTGTAAACAATAATGGAAAAATCGAAATGACCACATATACCCCCACAGCGTGGAGAGCTATTGATGCCATCCTTTCCTATGGCGTGAATAATAGTATGGAAGGAACAGTAGAATACGGATTTGTAATAGAAGCTGAAAGTTCTGTTCCGAATGTATATGTAAAATATTATACCGGTGGTCAGGAAACAGAAGCAAAAGAAATAACATCGTTTGTTATACCTTCGTCACAAAATAATATAAATTTTGTGTATAATCCCGCCAAGGGAAGTTGGAGCACTTATATAAATGATGCACCTGTAGCAAGCGGAACAGTTGATAAATCTGTTGGATTAGACAGTGTGTTTATAAGAATAATGAGTCCAAACGGTGAAGCACAGACCATAACATTGATTGATGCATCTTTAAAGAGAATTGAACCTGAAATTGAAGGTGTGACAACCTATTTTAAGGATCTTCCTCTCACAGGTCTTACAAAAAGTTCAAACGGTGCAAACTTCTCTGTTACCGTTGACTCAGAAGGAACTGCACAAAATGATGACGGCATAATTACGATGAACACTTCGGGCAGATACAAAGCAATAACAACTGCTCTTGAATTCAAATCCGGAAGTGCATTCAATGGTGTTTTCACATACACCTTCAATGTTAAGACTTCATCTCCGGTTCCTGAGTTTTACGTAAAATACTATTCAGATGATTATGAAGAAATGGGATCATTTGTATCAGTTCCTGCAAACAGTGACAGTGTGATAGATTTTGTATATGACACAGTTTCCGGTGATTGGAAAATTCTTTTGAACGGAGAAAGCGTGACAGAGGATTATGTTGATCCCGAAATCGGAATTGATAAGGTCTTACTCATTTGTATGAGCGGAACCGGAAACGGAGAATCTGCCCAACTCACAAATGCAAAAATAGTATTTACAGAGCCGCCAATGACAGGCTATGGCACATATCTTAGCGGTATTCCGGCAAACGGACTGGAAAAGCAGGAAAACGGCGCAAAATTCTATGTGGCATATGAAAATCTTGGAAATGCTGAAAATAATGGAGAAGCTATTGAAATGACCACAGCCGGAGGCTGGGGAAAAGCGGTACTTCCTACTCTTGAATTTGAAGCAGATGATACTTTAAATGGTATTGTAACATATGAATTTACATTCTATTCAGAAACCAAACTTCCTCAGGCACTTTATATTCGTCTTAATGATAACACAAACGACTATAATCTTGGTGTGGTTTCAGGCTCCGGTGACGGATACATCTCGATATTTGACGGCAGTTCAAATCCCACAGGACTTCACCACTCAATGGTTCTTGACGGAACAACATACACCTTTGGTATTGCATATAACACTGTAACAGGCGACTTTGCCGTAACCTATGCAGGCCATGCTGCTACAAATTCCGTATGCAACACCACAATTGAGGGAAGCACCCGCAAAAAAATCGATCCTCAGATCGGACTTTCAAAGGTTGCCCTGGCAGTATTTTCAGGTTCGTCCGACAGTGTTAACTATCTCACAGATGTCAAGGTTGAATATTATCCATTTGACAATATGGGAGACATACAGATCACAAAGGACAATCAGACAAAAGAGGCAACAGCTTCTGTTAACATTACCAAGGCTCCCTATTTCAGTTCAATACCATCTGAATATATATATGCAATTGCTGCATATAAGGGGAATAAACTTACCGGAGTCAGCTATACTAATGCAGACATTATAAACGGTGAAAAAGAGTATTCCGTAAAGCTTGATATTGACGGAGTGGATTATGACACTCTAAAAGCATTTCTTTGGAAAACTAACCTTTCACCTGTAGCTGTAAAATAGAGATTAGTATATTTCATCCGCAGTCAAAATGACAGACTGCGGATGAAAATATCCTTAGCAGGATATTAAATGGGGCGGATATGCCCCAAAAAAATTCTCGCTTTCCGAAACGTTTCGGAAAATATAAATCATTGATTTTGGCAGTGTTTTAACTGTTAAAATACATAAAAGTATTAAGAAAGGTGATAAGAATGAGAAAAGTTTTATCTTTGATGTTGGCGCTTATATTAGTGCTGACAAGCTGCATGACAATGACATTTTTAGTTGTGTCTGCAGATGACGTGACCTACGGTGTGTTGTTTAACGGTCTTCCAAGTGAAGGCACAACAAAAACCGAAAACGGTGTAAATTTTGAAGCAAAAGTTGACACCGCAGGTTATGGCTCAATTGAGAACAACACTGGGATAATCACAATGACAACTGCCGGTACATATAAGGCACTTGACACTAAACTCACATACGGCGTTAATAACACAGCTGAGGGAAAGGTTAAATATTCATTTTATGTTGCAACCTTTGCCTCGGTTCCAAGTTTGTATGTGAAATTCTACACTGGCGGAACAGATACAATGTGTGCCAACTTCAGTCTTGCGGCAAATTCAAGCAATACTATTGTTTTTGAATACGATCCCGCATCAGGAAGTTACGTTATGACTATTAACGGAGAAACCAAAGGAAGCGGAACAGTTGATCCTTCAAAAGGTATTGACTCTGTATATTTCAGAGCAATGAGCTCAACGGGAAACGGTGAAACTGTGCAGCTTACAAATGCGAAGGTCGAGCATATCGCACCTCCCATGACAGGCTACGGCACATACTTTGAAGGTCTTCCCAAAGATGGTGAAACCACTGCTGAGAAAAACGGAGTTAAGATTACAAGCCCTGTTGCAGCGGCAGACGGCAAAATCACACTCACTCCACCCACACCTTCAAACAGACTTGATACCAAAATAGCGTTTGCTGCCAACAATACAACATTGGAAGGAATTGTTACATATACTTTTGACGTAACAACAGGCTCAGCAAGTCCCGAGCTTATGTTTGGAATAAACAATCTTGACCTTAACGGACACAGAGCATTCTTTGAACAAAATGCAACAGCAAACACAAACTATGTGATAGAATTCAAATATAACACACAGACTGCAGAGTATAGCCTCAAGATGAATGGCGTTGACAAAACACCTTCATCACTGTATAAACCCACTGCATCAGAGGGTATTACAGATGTTACTCTGGCAGCATATAAGGGTAGTGCATCAACAGTTGTGATAAATAAAATCAAAGTAGTATATGATCCCATGCCAATGACAGGCTACGGCACATACTTTGAAGGTCTTCCCGAAGATGGAAGAACTGCCGCTGAGAAAAATGGAGTTCAATTCACAAGCCCTGTTGCAGTGGCAAATGACACAATCACATTAAACCCCGTAAGTAACAGAATTGGCGTAACTCTTGCATTCCCGGCAAACAATACGCTTAATGGAACTGTAACCTATTCAGTTGAATTTACAACAGGAAATCCAGCATCTCAGCTTATGGTAGGTTTTAACAATCTTGAAGCTTCCGGCCATCGCCTGGTAGTTGATTCAAATCTTGCGGTAAATACTGACTATAAGGTTGATTTTGTATACAACACAGCTACTGCAGAATATAAGATACTCTTAAACGGCGCTGAGAAATCAAAGCCCACATATCAGCCTACAGCAGCAGAGGGTATCACAGATGTTACATTTGCTGCATACTCACCAAGCACAGGAAGTTTTATAATAAAGAATGCAAAGGTAACCTATGAAGCACCCCCGATGACAGGCTATGGCACATATCTTGAAGGAGTTCCTGAAAGTGGTGTTACCAAAACTCAAAATGGTGCATCTTTGACAATTCAGTATGACGGAGGAAAAGAGGCTGTAAATAACGGAAATGGAATAGAAATAACAACAAACGGCGGCTGGTCAGGCGGCGCAGTTATTCCTACATTGAACTTTGCTGCAACAAATGAACTTGAAGGCATTGTAACATATGAATTTACCGTTTTAGCATCGGGAACACTTCCTCAGGCAATGTATCTCAGACCCAACAACGATAAAACCAACTATAATTTCCCTGTTGTTTCCGGAAGCGGCGATGGATATATCAACGTTTTTGACGGTTACACAAAGCCCGAAGAACTTGAACATAATATGGTTTTAGGAAATGAGTATACACTTGGTATTGCATATAATACAAACACAGGCGATGTAGCGGTTATGTATAACGGATATATTTCACCAAGACCTGATTACAATTCTTCTCTGGAAGGAAGCAGTCTTTCTAAGCTCAACACTGAAACCGGTCTTTCAAATGTTTGTCTTGCAATTTTTGCAGGCAGTGCAGACAGCGTAATATATCTCAAGGATGTTAAAATTACATATTCTCCGCTTGACAGTGCGGAGGATATTGATGTAAAATATGATTCAGAAACCAAAAAAGCAAATGCAACAGTTTCTGTAACAAAAGCATCTTATTTCTCTTCTCTTGACAAGAGTGCAACCTTATACGTTGCAGCGTATTGCAGAGACGAACTTGTTGCATTGGGTGTTCAGCCTGTAAACTTTACAGATGGCGAATCGGAATATGGAGCAAGTGTAGATCTTACAAATATTACATATGACAAACTTGATGCTTTCCTTTGGAGAGACAATGATTTGTATCCCATATCATCGGCAAAATAAGTAAATTAATTAACGAAAAACGATATTAATATGCACTATGCCGGCAATCGGAATTGTAAAAATTACCGGTTGCCGGCATTTTAGTAAGTAGAGCTATCCGACGGATAGCTATCTGGTGGCTGACAAAACAGCAAAAACGGGTTCGGATTTAAGCGAGGGAACAGTATGAAAACAGTTTTATTAAACGGAATATGGAAAATATCAGGAAGTGATGAATACGGAAATCCTCTGGAATTTGACGGTATGGTGCCCGGCACAGTTCATACAGATATGATAAAGCTTGGTATGATTAAAGATCCTATGGTGAGCACCAATAGTGAGGAGTGCCAATGGATCGAAAATGTATCATGGACTTACGAAAAATCCTTTGTATATGACCCCCGGGGCGGAGAATGTATATTAAATTTTGATATGCTCGACGTATATTGCGATGTGTTTTTAAACGAGAAAAAACTTGGGTTTTGTGATAATATGTTCATCAATCATTCCTTTGACGTATCAGATATTATCAGAAAAGGTGAGAATAAGATTAAAGTAAAGTTTTATCCTCCGGCCCCCTTTGTTTCGCATTTGCCCAAAAGAAACTGTGCCTTCACTTCAGAAAGGCTTTACACCAGAAGAATTCAATGTACATATCTTTGGGACTGGGTTGACAGATTTGTTACGATGGGAATATGCGGAGATGTTACGCTGAAAATTCCTGCCGAAACTGAAATTGAGAATGTTTTTGTAAGAACAACAAACATCGATTCCAATGGTGCTCAGATTCTGGTCAGCGCAAAGTTTTCCAAAGTTGGCATAAGCACTTTTGCATCAATAGAGCTCCTTGATCCTGATGGCAGACTCATATTTTCTGATCGGCGTTTGGTTGTTGAGAAGAATATGACGCTGAGCATTGACATAGAAAATCCAAAGTTGTGGAATCCTTCGGGATATGGTGAACAGAATCTTTACAATGTTGTTTTTGTTGTCAGAAACAGCAGTGATGAAATAGTCTCTGAAAAGAATTTCAGATATGGACTGAGAGATGTAAAAATACTTCAGTTGCCCGACAAAGAGGGTTCTGAAAATTACAGCCGATGTCTTGAGATTCAAAAGTCGCCTCTCCTTTTTCCGGACAATGATAAAAACACAAGCTTTTCAGGATTTACCATCATCGTAAACGGCAATCCCATAATGTGTAAGGGTGCCAACTTTGTTCCGTCAGAGCCTTTTGTCAGCAGTGAAACGGATGAAAAAATAACTCAGATACTTATTCTTGCCAAGGAAGCAGGAATGAATTTTGTGAGAGTTTGGGGCGGTGGAGTTTTTGAAAAGGACCATTTTTACTCAGAATGTGACAGACTCGGTCTTATGGTGAGTCAGGATTTTTTGATGGCTTGCGGAACCTATCCTCAGGAAGATGAGGATTTTTGCAGACAGCTTGCAAAGGAAGCTGAATTTGCAACCGTAAAATTACGCAATCATCCGTGTCTTATCTGGTGGTCCGGAGACAATGAAAATGCAATAATGGCAGATGACAGCCAGGAAAACTACAACGGAAGAAAAATAACAAGAGAAATTATAGAGCCAATTGTAAGAAAAAATGATCCGGACAGATACTATTTTCCGTCAAGTCCCTATGGCGGAACTCCATATGCTTCAGCCACTGTGGGAACTGCTCATAACACCTGGCTTCTCGGAGATATATTTGGTGCTATGATTCACTCGAATCTTGAGGATTATCAGAAGGTTCTCGCAGGAAATCTCACCCGGTTTTCTGCTGAAGAACCGGTTTTCGGAGCCGTATCTGAAAGCAGTATGCTTCGCTTTATGACAAAGGAAGAATTTGAGGACAAAGAAGAAAAAGTATGGCGTTTTCACACTAAAAATAATCCTTCCCTTAAGGAGTTTGAAATATATGATTGCCTGAGAGCCGGTGCAGAGAAATTATTTGGAAAATTCAAAGATAATTATGATATGCTGTACAAAATGCAGTATCTCCAATATGACTGGATAAGGCTCACTCTTGAATTAAACCGTAGGAGCAAGTGGTTTTCGTCGGGCATACTCTATTGGATGCTCAATGATTGTTGGCCTGCTCTCGGATGGTCTGTAATTGATTATTATACTAAACCCAAGGCGGCATGGTATGCTTTTAAACGCAGTGCAAAAGGTGTCATTTCATCATTTGAAAGAGAAGAGCAATTACTAAAGATACATGTTTGCAATGATACTTTATTTGATGAATCTGTAAATTTGAAAGTATATGAAATTGAAGAGGGAAGGACAAAATCTCTTTTTGAAGGGCCATTTGAATCAAAAGCAAACACATCCGCTGTTGCTGCACAGTTTAAAGCAGATGTTTGTTGCCCTGAAAAGGTGTATGTATGCGACCTTGAAAGCAGAAATTTTTCTGACAGAGCAATCTGGTTTTCCAAAAGGCCGGTAGACATTTGCGGTGGTGGCGGAAGGGTTGAGATAATAAAAGATGGCGGAGAATTTATAATTCTAAGGTCAACGGGATTTGTGCACTGCGTAATTCTTGATCTTCCTGACGGAGTTTTCGGAGAAAACTATTTTTGTATGTTGGAAGGCGAGGAAAAGACAGTAAGGCTCAGAAATCGTAAACAGGGAGAAAGAATTAAAATCAGCACCCTGTAGCAGGAAAGTTTTGGTGTGTGTAAATAGGTAAAAACATATTGACAGACAACTGAAAATAATATATAATCAAATTGTGATTGCGAAACGTTTCGCGACAACATAAAGTCGAACGATTTAAAAGAGTATATTCAATATAGCGGAGGTAAGGACAATGGGCAAAAAACAAGTAAGGGTAAGAGATAAGTTCTGGTTGTTTGCAAGCCGTGCTCATGACGATGATAAATTCTTTGCAAAATGTACCGACAAGAGTTTTGGATGGTCGCGTATTACTCCGACAGAGGGAGCTCATATGCTTGGGCTATCAAATATTATAATGGTTGCATCCGATGGTTCGCCGGCTCCTAATTCTCACGAAGCATACGGCTATCTTGAGAGCTTTTGCAGAATGGATAATGTAATGTGGAGCGTAACCGGTTCTGCAGGTTTCAGAAACGGAAATGAAGAGGAATTCATATGCAAAATAGCAGACAGATATCCCAATGTATGCGGCGCATTTTTTGATGATTTTACACTTAGTTATGAAATAAACGAAGGTCCGTATGATGAGGATTATCTCACTGATATGCTGATAGACAGCAGAAAAAAGCTGAATAATGCCGGAAAACACATTGAAATGTGGGCTTCCTGCTATATCTCTGATGCAAAAAAATACTCTTCAAAAATGTATGACCCTTTGGATGGTATTACAGTATGGGATATGGATACCGATTCTATAATGGATATGGAGGAAAATTTTGTCCTTTATGAAGAGCTTTTGCCGAATAAGAAAAAAATGCTCGGAATATATTTGTTTGACTACCCGCGTGCGATGTCTATTCCCGATGAATACATGGAACTTCAATGTGAAACAGGGTTAAAATGGCTCAAAGAAGGAAGAATTGAAGGAATGGTTTTCCTGACAAACTGTGTAATGGGTATAGGACTTCCCAGTGAATACTGGCTCCGTGAATGGATAGACAAGGTTGGAGATGAAATTCTTGAATGAAGTTGACAGTAAAAATTCAGTTCATCTAAAGCATACGATTTATCAAATAAAAATTAACCTACGGAGGGATTTATGAGTAAACAGTTAAGAGTAAGAGACAAATTCTGGCTTTTTGCCAGCCGTGAGCATGATGATGATGTATTCTTTTCCAAATGCACGCAAAAGAAATGGAGATGGTCAAGAATATCACCTGCTGAAGGGGCATATATGCTTGGTATTCCCAACATTATTATGGTAGAATCCGACGGAATTCCCGTCCCTTTTTCTCATGATGCCTATGGATATATGGAAAGTTTTTGTAATCTTGATAAGGTGTGGTGGAGTATAACCGGTTCTGCCGGCTTCAGAAACGGAAATGAAGAAGAATTTATAGTAAGTCTTGCGAAGGATTATCCCAACATGTGCGGAGCATTCTTTGATGATTTTCTGATTAATCACCGGACCGAAAAACACTATGACGAGGAATATCTCACAAATCTTTTTAAGAGTGTGAGAGAGAAGCTTGACACAGCTTGTCGCCCCATGGAAATTTGGGCAACCTGTTACATAGATCACGTAAAACAATATTCTGCAAAAATGTATGAGCATTTAGATGGTATTTCTATATGGAATATGGATACAGATTCTATTGCAAATCTTGAAGAACAATTTTCTCTTTACGAAGAGCTTTTGCCTGATAAGAAGAAAATGCTTGGTATTTATTTCTATGATTACAGACAAGGTAAGCCTGTTTCAGATGAATTTATGGAAAAACAGTGCGAAACCGGACTGAAATGGATAAAAGAAGGAAGAATTGAGGGAATGATTTTCCTCACGAACTGCGTAATGGGAATCGGTCTTTCGAGTGAATATTGGCTCAGAGACTGGATTAAAAAAGTTGGAGACGAAATTTTAGACTAATTACATATAGGAGAAAAACAATGAAAAAAATATGGGCTTTGCTTGCACAACTCAGTATGAATATGTGGCACGATACTATTGAGGATCGTGTTGTGTTTGAAGATGATTTTTGGAATTATGTTGTTGATGAAAGCGAAAAGGCAGGGGTAAACACAATTGTGCTTGATGTGGCAGACGGAGTAATATATAAGAGCCATCCCGAGATTGCAGTATCCGATGCCTGGGACAGCGAAAGAGTGAAGGAAGAGGTTTTAAAATGCAGACAAAAGGGTATTGCACTTATTCCTAAGCTGAATTTTTCAGCAAGCCACAGCTATTGGCTTGGTGAATATCACAAAATGACATCATCAAAAATATACTACCAGGTTTGTAAGGATATAATCAACGATGTGTATGAGATGTTCCTTGAGCCTGAATATATCCACATTGGAATGGATGAAGAGGGATACAAATTTTCATCCCTTTCTGACTATGTAGTTTTCCGTAAGGGAGAGGTGCTTATGAAGGACCTGAAGTTCCTTGGAGACACAGTCAGAGAAACAGGTGCGAAGCCGTGGATATGGTGGGATCCCTTGTTTGAAGAAAAGGAAAATTTTGAAAAGTATATAGGTCATGATGATTTTGTTCTTTCACCTTGGTATTATCTTTGCTTCAATGAAGAACATTTCACCCCCATAAAAGATTGGAGTGGTGATGAGAGAGGGGAAGAATTCAGACAACAGCTTCGTTACATTGAGGATTTGCCTGAAAAGGCGAAGTTCAGAGAGGACGCGCTTCCTCTTCTCAATAGCGGCTACAAGTTTATTCCCTGTGCTTCCACTTGGTGGCATACGGGTCACAACACGTATGAGCTTGTTGAATTCTTCAAAAACGGAGCAAATGATGACAATTCTCTTGTAGGATTTATGACGGCTCCCTGGCAGCCAACTATAAAAGAGTTTAAAAAGGAGTTTGACGATTCTTTGAAAGAATTGAAGGAAGCAAGGGAAAAGTTTTACAAATAATAGACTTATATTGTTGCAACAGACAGATTTTGTATATATGTAATTGTTGGATGGGGGATGTAAAGAATTCAGATGAATTTTTTACACCCCTTTGATGAAAATATACGTGGAGGGAAGCGGGTGAGACACGTGAAGAAAATTATATCGATGGTTGTCATTACAGCGTTTTTAATAAATCTCTTCTTTAGTCCAACCTTAACCGGAACGGTTTTGGCACTGGATAGCACTGAGGCTTTAGGAATCTCTGAAGAAGATACGATAGCCCCGGGTGTTATTTTTGAGGGTATGATTCCCGACGGACAGTCATCAGCTATATCAAACGGGGTAACCTTAGAAGTCCCGGAAGTGGTTTCAGGCTCAAAGGCGATTTTGGAACCGCCCGCGAATGACCGAGTTGGTGCAACAATCAGTTTCAATGCAAACAACACACTTTTCGGAGTTGTCAGATATTCGTTTTATTTTAAAACAGGCTCTGAGTCTCCGGAGATTATTGCAGGTGTGAATGATTGGCTTACAGATGGTCACCGCCTTGTTATAGATTCATCAGTAAGTCCCAACACAGAATGTGTCCTTGAATATGTTTATAATACCACGACTGCACAATATGAGATATATCTCAATGGTGCGAAAAAAAGCAACCCCACATACTCACCAAATCCTTTCAGGGGTATGAGAAATGTAACCTTGGGTGCATATAAAAAAGGCAGCCTTGAAATTTCAAAAATTAAGGTGACATACGAAAAGTATACAGGAAAGGAATGGGGAACGTATTTCGATGGCGTTCCTGAAACAGGACTTGAAAAAACTCAGAATGGAGTAAATTTTTATATAGATACAGAAATTGACGATATCGCCAAAAATGAAGGCGGAATAATAAATGTTACGCCCACAGATTGCGGTGGGGCTAAAATATATCTTGAATATAAAACGGATAATACCAAAGACGGAATTGTGAGATATGAATATACGATTAAGACATCACAATATGTGCCCCTGCTTGAGATAAGGTATTGTTCGGATAATATAGATAATATATGCGGTGAGGTTGAACTTTTGCCCGACACTGAAAGATGCGTTGCTTTTGTATGTAGCACATCATCGGAAAAATGGTACATATACGTGGATGATGAAAAGGTCAGTGAAGGGGATCTCAATCTTACTGCGGGAATTGACAAGCTTTGTATGGTTTGTATGTCTTCCGGTGCAGAAAATGAGAGCATAAAAATAACCGGCATACGCCTTGTATATGAGGAGGAAAAAGAGCCTGCAGTTCTTAATCTTTCAACAATTCAGGAGTCGGAAATTATTGCAAAGGCAAAATTGGGAAAAGATATAATTTTTATGTCTAACTGTGACTACTATTATGCTTCAAGGAAGAAGTCAACATATTCTTCAATTGGGGCGTCTGCATACATGGATGATGAACTCGGAGTAATGGTAACACTTCCGTTGGTGGCACAGACTCTTGGAATATCCATGGAAGCAATCGGGGACAAACTTTCAGTAGACGGAAAAGAAACAGATATTATGTGTGTTTCAAAAGATGGCAACGTCTTTGTGCCTGTTGCAAAAATTGCCCGCGATTGTCTTTCACGATATGTATATGAAGATACCAGAGGCTTTGTTCTCATATCAACTCAATCGAGGGGATATTCTAATTCGCAAAACAGTATGGACACATTGGAGACATCGGATTACATATACAGATATATGCAGTTTGAAAGACCGGATGGTGACAGAATATATGAAGATGTCAGGAAAAATTCATATAAATCCCATCCCCGTATGTTTATAAAGAAGGATGAAATAGAAGCATTTCGTGAAAGAATAAAAAACGACGAAGAATTAAATAACTATCTTCCAACATTTGTTTCCAACTGTGAATATTATTATAGAACCCAACCCACGAAATACGAAATCCCCGATGGCTTGAGACTTTTTAATTCTTGCTACAAGGTGAGGCTGATACTGACATATCTCGGTATGGGATATATTGTTACAGGCAACGAAAAATATCGGGACAGAATGTGGATAGAAGTGCAAAATGCCCTTTCGTGGAAGGACTGGAATCTTGAAAATCATTTTCTTGATTCAGGTGAAATCGGACCGGCAATAGCATTTGCATATGATATTCTTTATGACCGTCTGACACCATCTCAGAGACAATTTGTCAGGGATGCGGTTGAAGAACTATATATTGATTTTGCAGTAGGTGTATATATCGGACAAAGTTCGTTTTCGGCAAACGACGGCAGACTTACAAGAACAAACTGGGGAGCTGTTTGTGCAAACAGTATGCTTATGTGTGCTCTTGCATTCATAGATGATGAGCCGGAGGATAGTGAGTTTACACAAAAGTGTAAGTTCCTTGCAAAGTGTGCTCTACAGTCCCATGAGTTTCCTCTGGAAGTGCCTTTCCCCGACGGAGACATATCAGAAGGTATAGGCTACTGGTCATATTTTGTGGAAAGCCTTGGCTGGAGCATAGAGACACTTCTCAATATGTGCAACACAGACTATGGACTGCTAAGCGCTCCCGGCTACAGGCAAATGGCAGACTTTGAGCTTTATGTTCAGACTCCCAACGGCATATATGCTCACTGTGATTCAACCTATGATGATATAAATATGCCCATTGTTCCCGAAACGTATCTCATTGCAAAATTTTATGATGATGCACCCCTTATGCAGGCTCTCGATGAATTCAGAGAAATGATGGGTGCCGGATACGGAGCTTTTGGACTTTTGTGGTATGAGTGTCAAGACACTAACGATGAATATGAGCAATACCCGCTGAACAAGCATTTTTCCCAGAGCATAAATGTTATGAGGGGAGATTGGACAAGGACAAGTCCTTACCTTGGAGTCAGCTGCGGAGTGATTCATTCCGAATCCCATCTTGACAAAGGCTCGTTTATGTATGAAAATCAGGGAGAAAGATGGTTTGTGGACATTGGCTCGGATAATTACAATATCGATGGATATCACAGCGAGTCAGGATATAGATTATACAGAAAAAGAGCAGAAGGACACAACACTCTTGTAATTAATCCAACTGCCGAAGAGCCTGACCAGATTCCCTATTCATCTCCAACGGTTACAAGATTTGAATCCGGAACTGATGACGGAATAATCGTATGCGACCTGACAGATTCATACCGAAATGATGTTTTGTATTATAACCGCGGTTTCTATATGGATGAAGGAAAAAACACCCTTGTGGTTCAGGATGAGCTTGAATTTTTAAATGAAGATAATGACATATATTATTTTCTTCACACAGAGGGAGATATAACCATTCACCCCGACGGCAGGGGTGCAACCGTTACCCAAAACGGAAAAAAACTTCGTCTTGATTTTATATGTGATGCAAAAGAATGGAAGCTTGAAGCAAGAGACACCTCACCGCTTTTTGCGCAGAATTCAAGCTCAGGAGAATATTCTCGCGACCGATTTAAAAAAATTACCCTGGTCGGCAAGGCTGACGGGAAATTAAACATCAGTGTAAAGATGAGACCTGAGGATTCGGGTCTGTATATGCCCCATACTCTGGTTCCAATTTCTCAATGGGAGATAGATAAGGAAGAGGCAGGCAATCTTGAATATGGCACTGTTTTTTCAGGTCTTCCGGAAAACGGACTTTCAAAGATTACAGAATGTGCCGCTTTTGAAACCATTCTTGATTATCCGGAGTTTGGCGAGGCAATATGTAAAGATGGCAGGATAGATATTTCAACCGCCGATGTGTGGAAAGCGGTGGATTCCCGTCTTATTTTTGCCAGCAAAAATTCTCTTGACGGTGCAGTAAAGTACGAGTTTAAAATTAAAGCCGGAGATAATGTTCCGAGTATATATGTAAAATATTTTTCGGATAACCGGGAATTTATGGCAGGAGAGATAACATCAGGTGTAAAGAGTAACACCGAATCAGTTGTGCAGCTTTTGTATAATCCAAAGTCAGGACAATGGAATCTGTTTTTTGATGGTGAAAAAATACAGGAAGGCACCGTGGAAGATTGTGCAGCGGGGATAGATTGTGTTTTCTTGAGATTTATGAGCCCGGATACAGAAATAAGAACAGTTTCTCTGGAGGATGCAAGCATACAATATTTTGCTCTTCAATCAGAGATTCCGGACAAAATAAAACTCAGGCAAGAGCAAAATGAGTGGATTGCAGAGTTTACTCCGGTAAAAAGAGAGTATTTCTCAGATTTTGAAAACAAAGTGATATATGCAATAGTTGCGTATAAAAACAAAAAACTTGTAGCGGTAAACTACACTACAATAGAAAAAACAGATATCAGAGATTCATATTCGCTAACTTTGGACATAGCAAATAAGGAGTATGACAAGGTATCAGCATTTTTATGGACATCGGATTTGCGTCCTATGTGTGATTTAGAAAAATAAAGGAGAAACGTACATACTATGAAAAGATTTATATTAATTCTTGTGACAGTTGTTTTCACACTTTTCAGCGTTGTAGCCTATGGTGCACCTCAGGTTACAGTGGTCTTCAATCCCGATGATGCAACGGTCAGTATGAAAGGAAGTGCAGACGGCATTACTACGGTCCGAGTGACTGCGGATGGTACAGATGCTTCAACACTTTCAGACCATAATTTGCCTGTGGATGTTATTCAGTTTATGTCACCGGGAAGTTTTGAAGAAACGTTTGGTATGCCTGAAGACATAGAATCTGGAAAATATTTGCTCTATGTGACAGATTCAAAAGGAAGCTACGACGACAGCTTCATATACTATACAAGTGATCTGGCACGGGAAATCCTGCAAAATGAAGTAAATATAAGTGAAAACGAGGATGAATATGCCTCTGCTGTAGAGGAGAACGCTTTGAATCTGGGTATAGATATCACACACCCTGAGCATAGCACAGAAGCGCTTGAAATGATGTATTCTCTCTATGAAGGTGAAGAAAATCCCGGAGACTTTTACCAGAATTATATCTTCTGCCGTGCAGTTTCATCTTTAAACGATAAATCCCGTGAGAGTGTAGAAGAAATTTTGAAAAAGAACGAACTTACTCTTGGAATTGACTATGAATCAGAATATGAAAGCAACTTGGTGCTAACTGAATCTGCGAAAGAAAATCTGTGTCTTTTCCTGTCAGAACTTGATTATGAAAAGAGTCTGGAAGACGGATCCGATCTGACAGGCAGAGAGGATTTTATTGCAGTGTATGGAGCATATTGTGCTCTTGCCTCTGCCGCATCTGCAGACAGTTGGATGGAATTGAAGGAAATCTACACCGAAAGCTACGATTTTTTGAGTGACAATGTTGTTGATAGCAACAAAAGCTATAAAAATTCCAT
Organism: Clostridia bacterium; assembly: GCA_045541875.1. Lineage (GTDB taxonomy): Bacteria > Bacillota > Clostridia > UMGS1810 > UMGS1810 > RGIG1828. The sequence continues at coordinate 15,648 of JAZQJX010000002.1, forward strand.
ATCCACTTCTGTGTTTACAAAAATGGTGGGATATGACTTTGAAAACATTTCAGATTTGAAGAATAATTTTGAAAAGGCAGTAAAATCGGTAACGGAAAAGAAGACACCATCCTCCGGTGGCGGCGGTGGTGGCGGTGGCGGCGGTAATACATTTACTGCACCATCTGAAACGGAAAAAGAACCCGTGTATGACACGGTCCCCGGACAGGAGATTCAGGAAGCTACAAGTGCCTCAATTCCTTCTTTTTTGCAATTTGCAACATATTCTGATGTAGCATCTGATGCATGGTATGCTGAGCCTGTGGGATATCTTGGCGGAGCAAGCATCATAAACGGCTATGTTGATGGCACTTTTAAGCCCGACAATTTGATTACCAGAGCAGAATTTACAAAGATGATTGCAGGTGCATTTTCTCTCAAAGGGGGAACAGGCGAATTTGCAGATGTTCCTTCTGACGCGTGGTATGCTCCTTATGTATCGGTTTGCTCTGCTGCGGGAATAATTACCGGATTTGAAGGAAATTTCAGACCTGAGCATAATATAACCAGAGAGGATGCCGCAGTGATAATATATCGTATTGCGAACCTTCTTGAAGTGGATTATTCCGGCTATAAAGAGCCTGCAGACATGAATGATATTTCCATATATGCGTGGACAGCAGTTGCTACACTTTATGCAAATGATGTAATAAGCGGTGTTGGTGGCGGTAAGTTTGAGCCTAAAGCTAATATTACAAGAGCGCAGGCGGCACAACTTATTTATAGTGCCACAAAAGATATGATAGAAAGGAACTGAAGGTGACGGAATATGAAAAAAAGACTATGTGCACTTTTGACTCTGATGCTTTTTAGTATATCCTCTTTTGGTATATACACACCGGCATACAGTGCAGAAGAAATTGTCATACCTTCGGACAGTTACCTTTCTCAGCTTGGAATAAACGAGGGTATAAATACCGATGAATCTGCTGAAATTACAAGAGCAGAATTTGTGGCACTTGTTATCAGAGCTCTTAATTTTACTGATGTTCCCACAGCGAATACGGCTTTTTCAGATTGCACCTCTGAAAAATTTGCTTCGGAGATACAGTATGCATATGATCTTGCCATAACAAGCGGAACTGCAGAAAGCACTTTTTCTCCCGGATTGCCGGTTTCAAAGGAAACCGCTGCAAAGATGATAGTTTCTGCACTGGGATACACCATGAAAGCAGAGGCAATGGGAGGATTCCCGACAGGGTATATGGCAGTGGCAAATTCTCTGGACATATTTGACGGCACATCTGTTCACGGCAGTGTGAAAGTGGGTGAAGCCCAGATATTGGTCACAAACATGCTTCTTGCAGATATGGCAGAATTTGCAGGAGTTAATGGTACAGATATAATTACTGAATCCTATGAGGGCTCAAATCTTTTGATGAAGAGATTTGGTTTTGATACAATTCGCGGTGTGGTAACTACTGCAGGCCATTTTGCAGTTAATCCTGAATTTGTACAAAAGGGTGACATTGAAATTGACGGCAACTGTTTTAGAACCGATTTAGACGTGGACCATCTTTTGGGATATAGTGCACAGATATGGTATGACTCGAAGGATTCAAAAGCCCATGTAATTGTTCCGGATTCACACAATAAAGCCGTTACTCTGGATATGTATGACATAGAAGGATTTTCAGACAATACTATTTTTGCATATGATCAGGCAGGAAAACTGAAAAAATATACCCTCGGGTCGGATTACACCTTTATTTTAAACGGACGCGCGGTTGTGGCAGAGGAAGAAATGCTAAAAGGTGCTCACGGCAGTGCAAAACTTATAGACAATGACAATGATGGAAGCTATGAATTTGTAATTTGTAATAGCTGTGAGTATTTTGTAATTTCCGCTATAGATATGATTTCAGGAACAATCTATGACAGTAACAGTACCTTCAGGAAAATTTGCTTTACTGATGATGAGTTCAATTATAAAATCACCATAAATGGTGTAAAATCGGAATTTGACCAGCTTAGCAAGGATATGGTGTGCCGTGTGTATATGAGTGAAGACTCAAAGGTATGCCGTATATATGCCACAGACGAAAAAGTCAGCGGAAATGTCAGCGAGGTGGGAGATGACGGATTTGTCATTGATGACAAGATGTATAAGACAACACCCTACTTTGAAAGACTCGGTGAAGAAATTAAAGCAGGTTCTGATTATGAAATTCTCGTTTCCGATAATGGCCTTGCGGTAGGAATTGCAAATTCTAAAAACAGCGGATTTAACTACGGATACTTTATGGATTACGCCCAGGATAGCGGAATTAACGACGAGATAAAAATAAAACTTTTAACATCGATGGGTGAGATAGAGGTATACAGTCTTGCTTCAAAGGTCTTTCTTGATGGCGTAAAACTAGGGAAAAACTCTTCTCAAATAAGGGAAAAGCTTGTTTATTCCGGAAGTGGAAGAAACTATATTCCCCGGTATCAAGTGATACGTTATAAAGCTTCTGAAGATGAAATAACTCATATTGATACATTTGTATCTGCCGCAACACCATGGGTGGTTGGAAGCAAAACAAATGACGAAGACTCCCTTACCCGTTATGTGGATAAGGTACTGGTAAACTACAGACAAAACACCGATTTTGGTGTTCCCAACGTACCAATGAGAGGTGCCATAATATTCCAGGTGCCAAAAGCACTTGAAACAGAGACCGGTGTTGAATATAGTGATGATATGTTTTCTGTTGTAGGAACAGGAGTTATGGTTAATAATGAAAAGTATCCTGTTGACGCGTATGATTATGATGAGGAATATGTTCCTCAGGTGGTGGTTTTGTATAATTCCACAAGTGCTGATTTGTCACTTTCACCCAATAACATTGCAAAATCAGGAATAGTAATGTCTATTAATCCTGCAATCGACTCCGATGGAGTTCCTTGCCGTGTGCTTAGGATATATGGAGACGGAATATATACAAAATATTATATGAAAGAGGAAATATACTCAGATCTTAAATCTCTCGATAAGATTCCTGATTCGGGAGATGTTGTGAGACTAAGTTTTGATGTAAAAGGCTATGTGAACGGAATATCCCTGGACGCAGATTACAATCATAGCGATGGATCAGTGACCATAAACTACGGTGTTGACTCACTTGAAACCAGTGCTACTGCGTGGCTGACATATTTTTCAGGTAAAGTGGTTGCCAACAGCACATCATACATTACAATAGACGCTGATAATTCACCTACCGATGCATATCTTACCGGAGATACAGTAACACTTCCCGTAAGCTCTCCAAGGTACGTTATATACAATGCTAAGAGTGGCGAAGCGTATTTAGGAAAAGCGGGCAATATTGTAAGCTCTGCAAGCGGCGGAGAAGAGTCAGCTTCTTATGTGGTATGTAAATCGACATATTATCAGATAAATACTGTATATATCTATATAAATTAGGAGGTGGTCAAGTGTTTAAAAGAATAATCAGTATAATTCTTGCTGTTTTGCTTGTCCAGTCAACAATAGTGGTTTTCGCCTCAGAAGGTACAGTGTATGTAAATGAAGTTTTTGATGACTATCCTCTGAACTCAATACCTGCCGGAATTAAGATGAGCGGTGTGGATGCCAGAGTTGCGGGAAATGCCGGAGGAAACAAATTTTTGTATTCCAAAATGTGGGGAAGCGGTGCGGCAATAAAGATTCCTCTTCCTGCTTTGGGAGATAAAATTGTAATATCATTTGATATTATGTTAAAAGGTGATGACTACTCCGGAAGCATCCTTAATATTAATAATACGGCGTCTTTGCTTAAAATTTCAGACAATGGTCTGGTCACTTTGGAAGACGGATATGAAGCAGGCAGTCTGATTAGCGGAAAATGGAGTCATTATGACGTATATATAGATTATGTCAATAAATGCTATGACCTATATATAGGAGGAAAAAAGAAAGTAGAAAAAAGATATTTCAGCCAGGGTATATCAAAGCCCAGTGATATTTCTTTTACTTTCAATGTATCCGGTTCAGACAGCATAGGAGAAATCTTTGTTGATAATGTAAGAGCATATCAGAGCACTTATCCTCTGGAAGAAAAGAAGTTCCCAAAAAAGACTCCCAGCACGGAGGTCAGAGATTTTACACCTGCTACAGAGAAAAAGGATGACAATGTAATATATATAGATTCCTACGGAAGAAGCGGTCTTTCGGGAGGGGCTGTCAAGTTCATACAAAAAGACGGCTCAAGCACAGGATGGGGACAGATGAATGAAAAAGAACCTGAATGTATCCATTTTAATCAGGTTTCTACATATGATAGCTGGGCAGAGGTTACAACAGGAATAACAGAGGAAGTTCCAAACTTTATTTTCCAGGCGGATATATATATTGTTAATTTATCTACCGGTAGTGCAACCCTTGCCAGAACCTACGATGCCTCCAGAAGATACAGCACTTTGCTCACTTTGTCATCTAATGGAAGTGTTGTTGTAAATAATGCGGAGACTGTTGGGACTATACCATTTGGCCAGTGGACAAATTATGCAGTTGCAGTAGATTACATATCCGGCAATGCGGATGTTTATATTAACGGCAGACTTGTTAAAGAAAATGCATCGCCTCTTGATGGAGGTGGAATTATTCCCACAATGGTGGAATTAAAGATAAACACAGCCCCGGCGGAGGGACACAACGAAATGTATATAAATAACATTAAGGCATACAACGGAACAAAACTTCGTGAGTTTGAACCTCAGAACATACAAAGCAATGTTTCTGAAAACAAAGAGGGAATATATAAGACTACTCAGGAATCTGAAGCCGACGCCAAAAAGAAGCTGGGTAGCGACAGTGTGTTTATGACCGGTTGTAATTATTACTTTGCAAACGGGGAAAAGAAAACATATTCATCCCATGAGGGTGCATATAAAACCTCATCAGCGCCGGCTATGGTATCATTACAACTTGTGTCAGACACCTTGGGTGTTAAACTTGAGAACAAAGATGATGGCCTATATGTGAATGGAAAGAAAACCAACATCAGCACAGAGGAAAAGAACTCCCTTGTCTATGTTGACATTGCATCCCTTGCCGGTGAGGTTCTTTCAAAATATGTATATGCTGATCCCAGAGGAATGGTTCTGGTTTCAGATACAGACAGAGGCTATTCCAACTCCATAAACAGTATGAATACACTTGAGGACTCAGACTTTTTGTATCGATATATGCAGTTTGAAAGACCCGATGGTGACAGGATATATGAGGACATAAAGAACACTTCATATAAAGAACATCCCAGGATGTTTATAAGGAAGTCGGAAATCTCTGCTTTGAGAGAAAAAATTCAGAGTAGTGAAATGCTCAAAAATGAACTTTCCGACCTTTTGGTAAAATGTGAGAACTATCTGGACGCAGACCCGGTTAAGTATGAAATCCCTGATGGTCTCAGATTGTTTAGTTCATGTTACACGGTAAAAACAAGACTTATTGACCTTGGTGTTGCATATCTGATAACCGGTGATAATAAATACAGGGAAAGAATGTGGGTAGAAGTCCAAAATGCTCTTTCGTGGAAAGACTGGAATCTTGAAAACCACTTCCTGGATTCGGGAGAAATCGGACCCGGTATTGCCTTTGCCTATGATATTCTCTATGATTATCTGACAGAAGAGGAAAGGCAGTATTACCGCGACAGAGTTGAGGAATTGTATCTTGATTTTGCAGTAGGAGTATACACTGGAGAAAGCTCCTTTGCGGCGATGGACGGAAGAATGACGAGAACAAACTGGGGTGCAGTAATTGCCAACAGTATGCTTATGTGTGCTCTTGCATTTATAGATGATGAGCCTGCTGACAGTGAATTTACTGAAAAATGTAAATTCATAGCGCAGTGTGCTCTTCAGTCTCATGAATTTTCTTTTGAAATTCCATTCCCCGACGGAGATATTTCCGAGGGTATTGCATATTGGTCCTACTTTGTAGAGAGTCTTGGATGGACACTGAAAACACTTGAAAATATGTGTGGCTCTGATTATGGTTGTCTCGATTCACCCGGATATCCTGTTATGGCGGAATTTGAACTTTATGTTCAGACTGCAAACGGAGTGTATGCTCACTGTGACACTGCCTACGATGACCCCAATGTTCCGATTGTCCCCGAAACCTATCTGATTTCCCAGTTCTACGGGGATGATCGTCAGATGGAAGTTTTAGATGTTTTCAGACGTAATATGGGAAGAGGTCTTGGCGCAAGAGGACTTTTGTGGTATCAACTTCCTGAAGGTGATGTTGATCCTGATTCTTATTCTCTTGATAAGCGTTTTTCACAGAGTCTTACCGTTATGCGTTCAAACTGGGGAAATGAAAGTTCATACCTTGGTGTGAGTTGCGGAACAATCCATTCCGAATCCCATCTTGACAAAGGCTCATTCCTTTATGAAAACCGTGGCGAAAGATGGTTCGTTGATATTGGTAAGGATGATTATAATATTCCCGGATACCATGGAGATGCTGCTTACACTATCTACAGAAAAAGGGCAGAAGGACACAACACACTTGTTATAAATCCGGTGGTAGATGTACCTGAACAGATTCCTTATTCAAACCCGCAGGTTATCAAGTTTGAAGCCAAGCCAAAGGGAGCTATAACCATCTGCGATCTTACAGAAGCATATGCAAATGAGGTTAAGTATTACAAAAGAGGCTTCCTTATGAGCGAGGACAGAAATACACTTGTAGTTCAGGATGAGCTTGAATTTAAAAAGCCTTCAAATGAGTTCTATCATTTCCTGCATACTGAAGGTAATATTACAATACTCCCCGACGGTAAAAGTGCTGTTGTTGAGCAAAACGGAAAAACCTTGAGAGTTGAAGTAATATGTGATGCTCCAGAGTGGAAACTTGAAAGAAGAGACACCTCCCCGCTTTTTGAAGCAACAAATAAGGACGGAGAATATTCAAGAGATGCCTTTTCAAAATTGACCATAGTCGGAAAAGCATCAGGAAAACTCAATATAAGTGTGAAAATGATTCCTGTAGATGGAAGAACATATCTCGACCACACTCTCGTTCCCATGGATCAGTGGACAATTCCCGATGGTGAAATTGTAGAAAGTGCAACTCTTGACTATATTAAAATGAACGGTAGAGTTATTGATAACTTTATGCCTACAACAGTAAAATATACAGTTGATATAAATTATGGTGACAGCATTTTAATAGAGGCAGCCTCATCTGATGCAACTGTTGAAATTCAGCAGGCAAAGGACATTTCTGATACTGCAAAAATCACAGTAAAGGCAGCAGATGGATTCACAAGAGTGTATGAAGTAAACTTCAATGTTGTTGTGACCGTTACAGACAAGTCAATTTACGGTACAACTCAGGTTGGACTGCCTGAGGGAGCAAAATTCCTTGATATCCACTCCGTAAATGCAAGTCATATTCCTCAACCGGAAAATACTCCTGAAAATGTGACAGACGGAAACTTCAAAACCAGATGGTCAGCTGATGCCAGCGGAGCATATATTGAACTCGATCTTGGGCAGGCAAAGGACATATCAGGAGTTGCCATAGCATTTATGGATGGCTCTTTGAGATTTTCAAAATATGAAATTCTTGTCTCTGAGGATAATTTCAATTACACCAGAATATTCAATGGTAAATCCACAGGCCAAACAGAAGAATATGAGTATCTCAATGCTCCTGTAAGAGCACGATATGTAAGACTTATAGGCTTTGGAAACACCGAGAATGAATGGAACAGTGTGACAGAATTCAGACCATATACTATTTCTTAAGGAGGAAAAGACGTGAAGAAAGCAATTTCAGTAGTTTTAATGCTTATCCTGATTGTTTCGACTATTCCCGCTTTTTCAGCAGGTAATACCTTAAGTGTTGAAGACGGCGAAATTTTATATTCTCTTCCTGAATATTTTACTGTTACCGGTGCCTACGGTTCTACCGTAGTATACTATCTCAACGATGAGCTGATTGGGATAGGAAATGAATTCGGAGAGATAGAAGTTCCGGATCTTGCATACGGCAAATATAACCTGAAGGCAGTTCTTATCTCCGGAAGCAGATCAGAGGTAGTAAGTTCAGATTTTAGTTATGCAAAAAGAGCGGTAACAATGTCACAGAATGAGAATTTTGATGTTTTCTACAGTGAAGAGGACTCAAAAATTGCTTCGGAAAGAGTAAGCTCCGAGGTTGCAAGAGTTGGTTTTGCACTGTATAACGGATATAATGCAGATGCTTACTATGCCCCCGGTGCCAGCGGAGAAGAGGGAGACGGTGCATTTAAACTTGAAGTAAATACAGACGAAAAGCTTGTTGCATACAATGCATACTTTGAAAGCACAAAATTTAAGGGCTTTTCAGATGGCATAACTGAAATCGAATTTGATATAAAGTTTGCATCTGATAAAGCGGATCAGATACGTTTTACCGATCTGCACATGTGGCCCGGTGCCGGAACCGACCTTATTAAGGATGGAAAATGGGGAGGAACGCAGATTGCAGTGGGGACAGGCTGGTCTCATGTTAAAATAATTAATGATTCAGTCAGAGAAAAGGTCTCTTTTGAGGTGAACGGAGATGTGATAGTTGACAACGCTGACTATCTTCAAAGTTCGTCTTACATAAACGAATCGATAAGATACACCTTGGTTCAGGAAATACCCAGAAATCCCGGTGAAGTCAGAGCCGGATTTTCCATAGACAATTTCAGAGCGGAAAACTTTAAGTTGTATGAGGGAATACAGAATGTTACCGCTGTGGTGTCAGGAGAGGAAATGCCGGAGGAAGATTTTGTATCCTATGATGCCGAGGAGTTGCGTGTGAATTTTTCCGATCCTTTGAATCCTTCAACTGTTTCAAAAAAGACTGTAAGTCTTAAAACCACCTACGGAAAACAAATTTCCCTTGACAGTGTAGAGTGTATCGGAGAAGGAAAAACCATTTCGATAATTCCCAAAGAGGCGCTTATGCCCGGCGAGGACTATATTGTTATAATCTCCGGCGACACTCAGTATTTGGACGGTGTTGATTTTGACATTCCGTATGAGGCTGTATTTTCCACAAATCCGGCATATATTGACAACAGTGTGGAACTTCTTACAAACGGAAATCCTCTCTACATTTCAGACCAGATAAGAAGAGGAAGACCTCTCACTGCGGTTGTGAATTATGAAAACGTAAGCGGTGATCAGCTTGATGCAACATACATTCTCACTGCAAGAAAAGACGGTAGACTTGTTGCAATCACATCCAGTACAGTAAGCTTTTCGGAAGGAGAAGAGGGAACATTCGAGTTTGGATTCGACAGCGAAACGGACGTGAGCGGATGTCAGATACAGCTAATAGTATGTGATAGTCTTGAAAAGATGAATGCTCTTGATAAATTTATACTGATAAGTTAATCAATTGGGAAACCAAATACTAAAAACAGTAATAGAGGGGGATGTAAAACTGAGTTTTACATCACCCTTTTCCTATATTAGGCAAAAATGTTAGACTTGAAAAATGCTGTATTTTCTGTTATTATATTATATAATG
>JAZQJX010000003.1:0-19603 GCA_045541875.1 Clostridia bacterium
CAATCATATTTTTCACTCCTGTTTTTGAGGATTATTGTAACACAAGAAAAACACCTGGTCAATACTTTTTGGACATTTTGTGCTATTTTCAAAACAATTCTCTATTGATTTGCCACTGATAAATCTGTTACACTCTTCTCGAAAGGAAGTGGAAACATTGACAAGCGACGATTTGTTTTACCACGGCACCGATTTTTGGATGCTCAATGATAAACTCAGCGAGGAAGAAATAGAGCTTCAGCTTACCGAAATGAAAGCACATGGTGTTAATTCATTTATTGCGCGCACTTATGTGGGCATTATAAGCGATTATCCGGGCAGTGATTTCAAATTAAAGATGAGAAAAATAATTTGCACAGCCAAAAAGCTTGGCATGAAGATGTTTTTACAGGCAGGATATATGCCTGAACATGTGCCAAATCTTAAGCCAGAGTTCAACCTCAGGTACATAGACATATCACCACGCGATGACTGTTTGAACATTGAAAATACCATATGCAGCTACAACGGATTTACATTTTCAACAGCAGTGTCAGATTCGTTCCTTGATATGTTTTCAACCGATGCTGTTGCCTACTATCTGAAAGTGTGCTATGAGGATATGTGGGCAGAATTTTCCCACGAATACGGAAAGACCATCACCTCGATATGGGTTGATGAACCAAGCTATGACGGCAATTTTTTGCCCTATCCGCACAATATTGAGGATATTTTTGAAAGAAGATGGGGCTATTCGCTCAAAGAAAATGTGTATAAATTGTTTTTTGATGTCGAAGATTATGAGTCGGTAAGATACCATTACCGAAAGTTATTGCAGGATATGCTTGAAGAAAGCTATTTCAAGCAACTCAGTTTATGGTGCAAGAAGAACTCTCTCCTTTTAAGCGGGCATCTGATGATGGAGGATACTATGCGCTCACAAATTTCGCGTGCCGGGGCGTGTATGCCGTATTACAGATATTTCGACATACCTGGCATAGATATTCTCGGAGCTCAAATGAACTGGATTCGCAATCCCATAAAGCCCATAGGGGCAACATCTGGTGCGGCATTGCCAATAATCGTTGAGTCTCAATATATTACCACTCCCATACAGTGCTGCTCCGTGTCGAGACAATTCGGCACAAAGCATACATTGTGTGAAATGTATGGTGTGATATCGCAGGATATGACATTCAGAAACCAACGGTATTTGTTTGATTACATGGCAGTGCATGGCATCAACCACAGATGTGTGCATGGGATATTTTATTCGTTAAGAGGAAGAAGAAAAAGAGCATATCCTCCGCAGATTAACTATTATCAGCCATACTGGGAGCAGATAGATAAAATATATTCATATGTTGCCAATGTATCGCGTTTTATAAGCAACGGTCATGCTGAGGCCGATGCACTCATCATCCACCCGCTCACATCAGCCTACTGTGAATATACCAATGCAGAGGCAGCAAAGGTGTGTGGAGTGCAGCCGTCGGACGCAGAGTTTGAGAAGCGCGACAGAGCTTTTTTAAAGTTGGTGAGCGAACTTTCATTTGCAAATGTGACTTTTGATCTTGGAGATGAAAAAATCATAGAAGATTGTGGCAGGATATGCAACGATTGCCTAATTGTAGGAAACATGAGCTATAAAACTGTCGTTTTGCCCGATTTAAAAACTCTCAGCTCCCCGGTTGCAGCTATGCTCAAAAAGTTTGTAAAAAGCGGTGGTAGGGTGATCATTCTGGGCAATGCACCATACATGACTGACGGCTTTAAAGGGGAAGTGTTTGACAAAACAGAGCAAATCATATATATCGAAAATGACAATCTGCCTAAAATTGTGCATACTATTCATAACGGTGACTATACAATCACAAGTGCTGATGCTCCGGGCATACTTTCACGGCGAAAAACCGACGGCGACAAGTGCTATTATTTAATATTCAACGCAGATTGCAGTGAAAGTAAGGAAATAACACTGACAATAAATGACGTTGTAAGCGCACAGATATATGACGGATTCAGCGGTTTGTACGAAAATGTCGCTTGCGCTCATCGAAGCGGCCGCACCGAAATTTGCCTGACAATCCCTGAAGGCGGAAGTCTGATGTTGAAAACCAAAAGAGGAGAAACCCAAAATTACATAACAAAGAATCCCGGGGAAAAGTGCATTTATAAATTCAACAATACATGGCACTGCAAAAACGATAATCCAAATGTGCTTTTGCTTGAATTTTGCCGTTTTAAAAAAACGGGTGAGCAATATTTACCGCAATATCCTACTCTTGCCGTTCAGGAAATTCTTACCCGTGAAAGATATGAAGGAGATATATCGCTGTCCTATTCATTCCAAAGTGAAGATGAGCTTGAAATTATGCTCGCGCTTGAAAACGTAAACGAACAGGAAATATACCTGAACGAGGAAAAAATCCCCACTGATGTCTGCGGTTATTATCTTTCAAGAGATTTTGCCAAAATACGCTTACCGAAATGCAAAAAAGGCGAAAACACCATTACAATTAAAAGAAAATTTTCCACTGCCAAAAAAACTGTAAAGGCAATAAGCTCTCTTTTTACTACCGAAGACGGTACAGAGCTTGAAAATATTTATCTTTTGGGTGATTTTTCCGTGAAGTGCTTCAGTGAATTTGAAACAAACGGAAGTCTGAAATTCAACAAAAATATGACCATTGCCAAAAGCAATCACATAGTTTCTCACGAAATAACACAAAGCGGATATCCGTTTTATGCCGGCACAATGGAACTGTCGCAGGATTTCGAGCTTGAAGACACAGGAAATCTGTTTCTGGTGGCAGAAAGTTTTTGCGGTGCGGTTGCAAATGTGTATATAAACGGCATCTTCTGCGGCGATCTGCACTGCTCGCCATACAGGATCAACATTTCCAATGCTGTGAAGCGGGGAAGCAACAATATAAGAATTACATTGTGCAACACCTTGCGCAACCTTTTAGGTCCGCACCACCGCCCACATGGCGAAGAGGGAAACTTGTTTTTGGGAGGTTACGGGAACCATAACGGCAGCTGGACAGGGAACTCTAAAAATGACCCGTTATGGTTTGATAACCGTTATCCGGATACAGCATTTTGGACAGAAAGCTATATGCAGGTACGTTTCGGTATAAAAAATATTAAAATTTTCATGGAGGACTAAAAAATGATTGAACGCAAACATAAAAACACTGCAAAAATTGCTGTGTATGCAGTGATTCATGAAATCTATTACGAGCAGTTTGAGGGGTTGGAGGACAGCCTGAACTCGTATCACAGAGATTTGATTAAAAAAATATCACAAAACGGAGTCGAGGTTGTCGATTACGGAATTATAGGAAACAATACTAAAGCTTTTGAAACAGCAACTAAAATAAATGCAGAAGACGTTGACCTTATAATGTGTAACATGATAACATACGCAACATCATCAGTTTTCGCACCGATTATCCAAAGATGCAGTGCTCCGCACATTCTTATTGCACTGCAGCCACGCAGTGCAATGGATTATACAGTCGCCAACACTTTTATGCAACTTGAAAACGACAGTATTTGTGCAGTGCCTGAATTTATGTGTGCCGCAGAAAGACTCGGAAGAAAAATCCACGACTGTATTATTGGCACACTGTACAATGACAACGATGCCGACAGTGATATTGCCAAATGGTGCTCGATAGCCAAAGTTATGCATAGTCTTAAAGGAGCCAGACTCGGTTTGATGGGACATACTATGGAGGCCATGTATGATATGCATGCCGACCCCACTGCCATTGCATCTGCATTTGGAGTTCATGTGCCGCTACTGGAAATTGATGATATGGTAGGTGTGTATAATTGTGTTACCGAAGATGAAATACAGGCAAAAACCAAAACCATTGATGCTGAATTCGATATGCCCGAGCCCAAGAGTGATCCCATAACAGAAAAACTCACAGACATTGACAAGTATCGCGCTGCAAAAACCGCTGCAGCTCTTGAGAAATTTGTAGAAAAATACAATCTCACAGGATTGGCATATTATTATGAAGGCCTAGATGGTACTATACAGCGGGAAGTGGCTTCAACATTTATAGTGGGCAACTCTCTGCTGAACGCACAGGGAATTCCCATGTGCGGAGAATTTGACATCAAAACTCTACTCGCTATGTTGATAATGGACAGACTTGGTATAGGTGGCAGCTTTGCCGAATTTCATCCGTTTGATTTTGATGAAGATTTTATTTTGGTTGGGCACGACGGACCTCACCACATTGCCATAGCCAACGGTAAGCCCGTGCTCAGAAGTCTCAAAAAATATCACGGAAAGCCAGGCAACGGAGCAAGTGTTGAATTTAAAATAAAAGATGGTCCAATAACCATGCTTGGCATAACACAAAAATTTGATGGGAAGTTCAAATTTGTTATAGGAGAGGGCATATCTAAAAGTGGTCCGATTCCTCCCACCGGAAACACCAACACAAGAGGTTTTTTTGAACCCACAACAAAAGATTTTATAAAAAAATGGATTATGCAGGCCCCCACTCATCACTACGCCCTGGGTATAGGTCACCACGGAGATACGATTGCCAAAATAGCAGAGCTTTTGGGTATAGAATATGTTTTTGTGAATAAAATTTGAGGTATTATTATGAAAATATACGACAAGTTATTTTTGGATTTCGAAGGTCTCAAACAAAATGGCCCTATCACAATCGCTGTGTTTGGCGACAGCATAACTCATGGTTTTTTTGAAACCGGAGCAACCGACTATGAAGCGGTTTATTGGAATGTACTGACAAAAAAGCTTCATCAGATCCGCGATTATGTACCCATAAACATAATCAACGCCGGCATTGGTGGTATTACTGCTTCAGCATCGGTTTCTCTTTTTGAAGAAAGAGTGCTGATTCATAGACCCGACCTTATAATAATATGCTTCGGACTTAATGATGTTTGCGGTGATATTTGTAGCTACACATCCAGTCTCGAACAAATTTTTACTAAATGCAAAGGGATTGACACTATTTTTATGACACCCAATATGCTAAATACATATGTTGACGAAAACATAGACGATGCACTCAAAAAATATGCTTATATAACAAAAGAAGCGCAATGCAGCGGAAAAATGGACAGCTTTATACAAAGCGCAATTTCTGTTGCAGAAAAAATGAATGTAACTGTTTGCGATTGCTATTCGATATGGAAAAAAATGAGTCAGACAACAGATACTACAGCGCTGCTTGCAAACAAAATAAATCATCCATGCAGAGAATTGCATAATCTCTTTGCAGACGAGCTTTATAAAATAATTTGCAAAAAATAAACCAGAGGGGCACACTTTATTAACAAAGCGTGCCTCTCTGATTTATTTTAAAGAGTCTTTCCCCTTAGAAAAATTCTGTACATTCACAGGTTCTCTCTGAATCCATTTGCCGTGTGTAAAACCGGGGATCAACTGAACTTTTTCGCCGACTGCGATAGATGTCTCTGAAAGTGAAGAAAATGCCATCCAACTTGTAGTGCCATACACATCTAATCGTTACAAAGATATTTTTTCAAAATTTTCGGCATTGTTTATATTTGCGGCGGAGTGTTTAAGTGCTTTGAAGACCACTTTGTTACCGTTAAAAAATATCGCATTTGTATCCTGCTCACACCCGCTTTATGCCTCCTACAGTAAAATTGCGACTATAGTTCCTTGGCAGGGATGTGTTAAGCCGGGGACTGATGATTTCTCCATTGACGCAGGTTATAATAGTAGACACAATATCCCCTTACTTAAATCGTTTCCCTTTTACTTTGTTATCTACATTATGTAAATTGATGTACACTTCAAGTGTTAATTAGGATGTGTGCAGGAGGTCAGAACAAAGGCATAAGAGGATAATTTGAACTCGATTTCCAGTTGGGGATTTGTAACTATGCCTTTCTGAAAGAAAGGGAATTAAAATGAAAACAAATCTGTATAAGAATTTAGAATCACAATTCAATAAAATATTCCGTCATCTGAAAATCGGAAGTTTCAAAACAAGAGAGCGTTATGCAAAAGCGTTCAAAAGATTTATGGCCTTTTTGGTAACTCAATACCATTTGCAAAAACTCTCTAACATTTCAGAAAAACATATCTTCTCTTATGTAGAATATCTGCAAAGTAAAGATATGTCCGCATCAACAATCAAAACAGAACTCTCTGCCATTCGCTTTTTCCACGACAATATGCCTTATGCAAAATATGAACTTCCACAGAATGAAGATCTGGAACTTGAAAGAAGAACATTTGGCAGAGTAGACAGAACATGGAGTAATCAGGAATTCAATCTGATGCTCGCTGTTGCAATGAGGACATTTCTTTGGGTTACCGCAAGTTACAATTTTGATTTTTAGGACAAATTTCTATAACTCATATCATAAATTGAATATTCTTATGAAGCAAGCGATAAAATTAACCCGATTCGGACAAAAAAATTCCATGAAAGAGACCACAAAAAAGGTTATCATTATGTTGACAACACCATGATTTTAAATTATAATAATAATGCACGGAGAATTGGAGCGCACTTGTTTTGTCACAAAATAAGTGCGCTTTTTTCGCTGTATAGAAAATTACTCCGAAGTTTAGCCTGCGAGATAAGAAGTATACCAAACTACGCCCACAACTCAGAGCGCAGATTCTGTATGCTTTTTATCTGCCATCATATCTTGTGGGGAGAAAAAATATGAACTATCAGATTGACCATGATTATCACATACATTCTTATATCTCAGATTGTTCTTCCGATCCGGAACAATCAATAGAGAGAATTTTAAAATATGGAACAGACAATGGTTTCAAGCATATTTGCATTGCGGATCACTTCTGGGATTCTGATGTTCCCGGTGCAAACGACTGGTATAAACCTCAAAATTATGATCATATAAAGCAATGTCTGCCGCTTCCGCAGGATGAGAAAACAAAGTTTCATTTTGGGTGTGAAGCGGAAGTAGATATGAACAATCGTATAGGCATTAGTGATAAATTGATAGATAAATTTGAATTTATTATCATATCCACCACTCATATGCATATGACAGGGTTCACCGTTGATGAAAAAGACTCGTCGGTTGAAAGAAGAGCGTTTCTTTATCTTGACAGAATAAGAAAACTCATGGAAAAGGATTTGCCTTTTGAAAAAATCGGTGTTGCTCATCCGACCTGTGCCGAGGTGTACAGAATAGATAACTTTTCAGATCATCTTAAAATGTTTGACATAATAACAGATGATGAACTGAAAAGCGTGTATTCGCTCATTGCAAAGAAAAAAGCAGGATTTGAAATTAACATTCCTTTTCATCTCTATAAAACAGATGAAGAAAGACAAAAAGCAATAAGACCATACAAACTTGCAAAGATGTGCGGATGCAAATTCTACCTTGGAAGTGATGCACATCATCCTGATGCCCTTGACGGTGCATACAATAACTTTAAGGAAATAACAAAACTTATCGGACTAAATGAAGAAGATAAATTCAAAGTATTTGAATAGAATCTGAAGCGACATGGAGGATTATATGGAATTTTTAACACTTGAAAAACACCAGAAAAGAATTGATAATATTAATGAGGCAGCAAAAGGAAACAGAAACTACACATTCAGACATAGAATACATGACTATATGCCGGGACAGGTTACCTATAATCTTGGGGATTATCCTGCAAGGTTTTCCATTGAACCCACAGAATATGATTATAACCTCTTGAAAAGCATGGCTGAAAACGGAGTTGAACTCATTCAGATACATGAGGAATGGAATGATGCCATTAGACATCTTGGAGCAGATAAATTCACATCCTTTGATCCTGAAGGTATGCAAAAGTTTGTTGACCTTTGTCACTATTTCGGAATAAAGATAATTCCATACATTTCATCCGGATATTTTTCAGCAGATGATCCCGATTTTAAAGACAGTTTCATAATCGGAGATTACTCAATACGTTCATCGTACTATCATCTTCATAAATGTAATCCTTCAAGTGCAGAGTGGAGAGAATATCTTTTGCCCAGAACTTTCGCGGCAGTTGATAAATACGGCTTTGACGGAATATACAATGATTGGGGATTTGACGGAATCAACAGATATCCCCGTGATGAAAGAGGTGTCACTCATTTTGAATATGAGACAGAAATAGAAGATTTGCTCAGCCTCATATATGGTGAAGTGAAAAAACGCGGAGGAATATATAAACTTCATGCAGACTATAATAGTGCACCAAAATGCTTTGACAGGGTATATGATTATCTCTGGATAGGTGAGGGAGTAAAAGGCGGCGAGGCAGGAATAGGAAAGGAATTCCTTCCCTATGTTGTCCCTTGCTGGCATATGAGTTATAAAGGCGCATTTGATCCTGATTTTTATTATGCATCTGTTATACCGTTTATGCAATTCCCGCTCCTTAAACACGGAAGACCAATGCTTGGCACATCAATTAATGAAGATAATATTGATTATTGCCGTGATACCACCGGGGAATATGCCTATGCACAAAAAATTCAGGCATATATGAAAGAAAATCCGGAGGGCCCATTCGTATATTCTCTCTGGTCATCAATTCCTGATGATCCTGACGAGTATGACCGTTGGAGCAAATATCTTGCACTCTACAGACCAATGGTGAAAGAAAGCAGTGTTTCATATATTGAGATTAAAGACTGCGATGCAGTTTTGTCAGACATACCGTCAGATATTATTGTTTCTCAGTTTATAAATGACGAAACATATATGGTCGTATCCAATCTTTCAAAAAAAGATTATACTCTTGATTTAAAGAACGAGTGGACAGACCGCCAAAGCGGAGAAAGAAAACTTTCCTACACAATAAAACCTGGAACAATACTGTTTCTGATAAAATAATATCAAAATATATTCCTTACGAAAACGGGGGTTATTATGAAAAAAATAATACTTACAGCAATACTTTCTTTCGTGATGATTTCTGCAAGTGCAACCGCTGCCACAATAGAACCATGGGGAAATCTTGAAGATGACATAGTTCGCATATCGGGAGAAGGAGAAAACGGAAAAAATGTCAATATTCTTGTTATCAATCCCGGCTTTGACGAAGAAGATGTTTTGTATGACGGAGAAAACTCCATTCAGTTTTATGCAAGATGCGAAGTCAAAGACGGAAAATTTGTTTTCGACATTCCGATGTACGATGCAAATTCCGACGAGGGTGGCGAATATAAGTATGTAATAACAAACGGTTCATCTTCCGAGAGAGGGACTTTCAGTTTCTATTTTTATGAAGCAAAAAGCAACATAATAACTGAAATCAACGAATCCGAAGATGTTACTGACATAGTTGACAAAATCTATGCCATATACAGTCTCAACTCATCCGATGTTTTTAAAACCACATCAAATGGCACTATTTCAACATTTATTAAAAAGACAGATAACTATCCCGTAGATTCGGATAATATGAAATCAGAACTTGAAAAAGCACTTTGCATAAGTGCATATTATGAAGGCAATCCCGAACTTATAGAAGATGGTCTTCTTTCATATGCCGACATAATCGGAATTGAGGGTACAGACCTTTACGAAGACTATAAAACCCTTATTTCCGAAGAGGGCAAAGATGCTGTAAATTCCGACATTTTGAATTCTGAATATGATGAAATATCAAAAATAGCAAAAGGTTTCGAACAAAGGGTTCTTTTGTCTCTTATTACTGATTATAAAGACGATGGCTACGGACACATACAGGACTTGCTTTATAAATATAAGGACAAGTACGAAGAGGCAGGAATAGATAGCGGGAAAATTACTGCAACAGGAAGAGAATACGACATATTCCGTATGATGTCTGATTCTTCTGCCGACACATTGGAAGATTTGAAAAAAGAAATCAATGCCGCAATTAAGAAGTATACAAAAACCGAAACCGGCGGTGGCGGCGGAGGAGCGGTCGAAGAAATAGAGGATTGATTTGCAATCCTCTATTTCTTCGGGTTACCGCAAGAGTCAACGCATGCAACGGTGCATAGGCACCGTTGATAAAGTTGTGATTTGATAAAAGTTAAAAAGTGAATGATTATCTTCGAGCCCGGCATCAGGAGTAAAACAAAAGTATCACCCTTTTAGTGTCTGTTTTTACTTGACAAATTCACAAGGAAAAGGCTAAGGTAATTACTATTCAGGATGTAAAGTGTATTTAGTCTATCGAAAAAAGATAATCAATGAACTTTCAAAAGATGAACTTGAATTTCTTGAATCTGTTGTCCAAAAGTATTACAGGGAAATGGGTGTAAAATCTTCGTTTTTTATGTATCATGATATGTATTATATTGTAAGGAATCCTGATAATCCAAAGGTGAACAGTCTTGTGAAAATTATAGTTGGATCCAAATGGAGATACAATAAAAAGAGGGTACAAACTGATTGGATTTAAAGAAATATCGGTAGATGTGCAGAAAGTTCACTCGAAAGAGTTAGCTTTTTCACTACCTACCGACAACATAACTGTATCAGATTTATTTAAACTTGTCAAGACATACGACATAGAATTTAATACCATAAAGACTATGTATCAGACTGCACTTGAAAGTACAGAGAGTATGCAGGGCGAAACAATTGAGTTGGGACTGCAGGATGGGGTGTATAATAAAAAGCAAAGTGTTGCAAAAAATAGCGGAAGGATATATAATAAAAACACAGACCAATACAGGGTTATGTGGACTATTGAAGAAGGAGTTATGAATGATTCTGAGGTATCATAATTCTATGATTTAGTTGGAGAAGTCAAACGTGGAATGAAATTCCCAAAAACATTTGACGGAGAAACAATTTTTGAAATAGAAAACAAAATTGTATATGCAGATACTGATTATTTTTATCCTTCAATTTCTAAAGTGATAGAAATAAAAGGATTAGATGAAGAATTTACAGCAGATTGTAAGGAGATGATATTAAGTGGAGAAGAAGAGGGAATCGAGAATACAGAAAATATTGAGTTTGCGGAGATTGTGTATGGACAAGGGGCTGTCTCATCAACAGACTTTGTCGATAGTAAAGCCTATAGGAGAGAAAAAGACGGCAGAAGAAAAAGAAGCGGAAGCGGAACGTCTAATAGCCGAAGTGGAAAAAATGTATTAAAATCCAAATCCGACACCGCACCTGACGAATCCATCACTCCACCAAAAATAAGAACAACTGCACAAAAGACACAATTCACTTTTAAATTAAAAGAGGAAGTGCGAAAAAACTCAAGCAACAATCCGAAAAGTACGGTGAAATGAAAAAGGGGAAATGCTGTCAAGAGATGTTACAATTCTGATTTTCAGGACAAATTCGTATAACACATATCATAAATTGAAGATTCTTATGAAGTAAGCGATAAAATTAAACCGATTCGGACAAAAAATTTCCATAAAAGAGACCACAAAAAAGGGTATCATTATGTTGACAACACTATGATTTTAAATTATAATAATAATGCACGGAGAAAAGAGGGCGTTGCCTCAATTGAGTGAAAAATCACTTATTGAGACACGCCCTTTTTATATGAGGAGATTGTGACACAAATTAAAATTTATCGATCTTTTTTTTATATACTTTTAAAAAAATTAAGGTTTATCTCATAATTATTGTTAACTTTAAACCTTGAAATATATATTTTTTATGGTATACTCTATATTATACTTTGAATATTTTTTCATTAATTTATATATAATGTTGTAGTTAAAGAGGTGACATAATGAAACTGTGTTCCATATGTAATAAAAACCCTGCGGTGGTTTTTGTCAGCAAATCCGACGGAAAAAAGATAATAAATGAAGGATACTGTCTTTCATGTGCCATAAATACGGGTGTTACTCCCATAAATCAACTGGCAGAACAGTTTGCCATAGATCCGGAAGAACTCAAACAGATGGTTGATAATATGACCGATATGATTGAAAACGGTGATATGCACGATGCCTTTGCAGATATTTTCGGCGCAGGTAATCTTATGGATCCCCAGTCGGGTGACAATGATGATTTTGAGGCAAAAATCCCCATAAATGATAAAAAAGCAAAGAACTCAATGAAAAAAGAGCAGAAAAAGAAAAAATGTCTCAATAATTTTGGCACAAATCTCACCGAAAAAGCAAAACATTCTCTTTTAGACAAGGTCATCGGAAGAGAAAAAGAAATTGAACGTGCAATTCAGATATTAAACCGCAGAGCAAAAAACAATCCGGTTCTTCTGGGTGCTCCCGGTGTTGGTAAAACTGCCATTGCAGAAGGGGTTGCCCAAAGGATTGCAGACGGCAATGTTCCCGAAAAACTAAGCGGAGCATCTGTATATCTTCTTGACATGGCAAACATTGTTGCCGGCACTCAATACAGAGGTCAGTTTGAAAGTCGCCTCAAAAACATTGTTGAAGAAGCAAAGCACGACAATGTGATTCTTGTAATAGACGAAATTCATTCAATTGTGAAAGCAGGGGATGCAGATGGTGCAATGAATGCCGCAAACATCTTAAAGCCTGCACTTTCAAAAGGTGAAATTCAGGTCATCGGTGCAACAACATTGGAAGAATACAGAAAGTTTATTGAAAAAGACGCTGCATTGGAACGCCGTTTTCAACCTGTTATAATTGAAGAACCGTCGGCAGAGGAAACCGTTGAGATAATCAGAGGAATCAAAGGCTACTATGAAGATTATCACGGTGTCACCATTGATGACAACATAATCTGTGAAGCGGTATCTCTTTCTGGAAGATATATAAATGACAGATTCTTTCCCGATAAGGCAATTGACGTTATAGACGAAGCGGCATCAAAGGTGAATATTGACAGCCCCTATTCTCAAGGTATAATCAAAGTTAAAAATGATATTCTTGCAATAGAGTCAAAAATTGAAACACTCGAAGATGACACAGACAATATGGAATATGAGAATATTGCAAGGCTCAAAAGCGACAAATGCCGTCTTGACGGCGAACTTGACCTTATGAGACAAAAGCAGAAAGAGACAAAACTGACTTTGGAAGATGTGGCAAGGGTAATTGAACTGTGGACAGGAATCCCTGTTAAAAACATCACCGAGACCGACAAGGAAAAACTTTTGAAACTGGAAGAAAATCTTCACAAAAGAATCATCGGTCAGGAAAAAGCAGTCAGTGCAGTGGCAAGGGCAGTACGCCGAAACCGCGCTCTGTCCCTCACCAAAAAAAGACCTGTTTCTTTCATATTTGTTGGTCCCACAGGTGTTGGTAAGACAGAACTTGTAAAGGCACTTTCGGAAAGTCTTTTTAATGATGAAAATGCCCTTATCCGTATGGATATGAGCGAATATATGGAAAAACACTCCGTTTCCAAAATCATAGGTTCTCCTCCCGGATATGTTGGCTATGACGAGGCAGGTCAACTTACCGAAAAGGTGAGAAGGCATCCCTACAGCATAATTTTACTTGATGAAATTGAAAAAGCCCATCAGGACGTTTTCAATATCTTCCTTCAGATTTTAGATGACGGAAGAATTTCTGACAGTCAGGGAAGAAAAGTTAATTTTGAAAACACAATCATCATCATGACATCAAATGCCGGAACATCTGTAGGTTCAGCATCAGGTATGGGATTTGTCACAGAGGGCGATGGTGTCAGTGTTAAAATTGACAAAACCCTGAAAGAAATTTTCAGACCTGAGTTTTTAAACAGAATTGATGAAATAATCGAATTCAAGGAACTTACCAAAGAAGAACTTTTCAAAGTTATGCATCTTATGATGAAAGATGTGTATGCAAATGTAAGCGCACTTGGTGCAGAACTTGAAGTGACCGATTCTGCAAAAGAGAAAATTCTTGAAAAGTCCTATAATCCCCGATTTGGTGCAAGACCAATCAGACGTGAGATTCAAAAAAGCATCGAAGATCCCTTGAGTGAAATCATTCTTTCCTATGAAAACATTTCAGGAGAGACAATTTTGGTTGATACAGATGGTGAAGAGATAAAAGTTACATTAAACTAAAACAAAAAACGGCATTTTGCCGTTTTTTTGTTTTTATTTGTAATTCAAATTCCTTTCTCCGATAAAAACAAAAAAACCTTCCGTTGTAGGAAGGTTTACTATCGGACATTAATTACGCACCGATTTTATTAAGTTTCAGACTAAGCTGTGCTTTTTTTCTTGCAGCAGTATTTTTGTGGAGAATACCTTTTGAAACAGCCTGGTCAATTCTCTTGAATGCAAGTTTGCAAGCTTCAACAGCGTTTGCTTTGTCTGCTTTTGCAGCATAAGCTTCAAAGTTTTTTATGCAAGTTTTGAGATTAGATTTAATCATCTGATTTCTGAGAGTTTTTGTTGCGATAACTTTAACTCTTTTCTTTGCGGATTTGATATTAGGCAATATACTCACCTCCAATTGCTCATTTTAATCATCAATAACACAGATTATATCACACACTTTCATAAAAATCAAGAAAAATTTTCAAATTTATTGAAATATGCGGATATTTGACCTGATATGGGAGTTTTTATGTGCAATGTAGAACAAAAAACGTCATTTTTTAAGCCTTTGGGCATCTTCCTCGTATGGGTCAACGTACAATGTGTTATAGTTTACATATATAACCATGCCGGGTTTTGCTCCCGATGGCTTTTTGACATTTTTGACTTCTGTATAATCTACAGGCACGCTTTTTGAGTTCCTTGCCTTGCTGTAATATGCCGCAAGGGATGCCGCCTGAAGATAGGTTGAATCAGGCACCTGCATTGCATCGGTTGTTTTCACAATTGCGTGAGAACCGTGAATCTCTTTTGTGTGAAACCATATGTCTGTTGAGCGTGCAAGTTTTAGGGTTACATAATCATTTTGCTTGTTGTTTTTTCCAACGTATATGTCATACCCGTCGTCTGACACAAAGTGAAGGGGCTGTGGAAGAGAACTTTTTTTCTTTTTCCCGTTTGCACCTCTGTTTTTAAGATATCCTTCAGACACAAGTTCTTCTCTTATCTGAGAAATGTCCACGCCGTTCTCTGCCATGTTGAGGGCATCTTCGACAGATTCAAGATATTCAATTTCAATCCGGTTAAGTTCCATTTGCTTTAAGGTTTCCGTTTCTGCCGTCTTTTCCTTGTTGTATTTCTGATAATATCTCTGGGCATTTTTGGAAGGCGTAATATCAGTTTTTAACGGAATGGTCACAAGGGGAGAATTTTCTTCATAGAAGTTTTCCAGAGTGACTTCTTTCATTCCCTGACTGATTCTGTATATATTTGCACAGATAAGATCTCCGTACACCTTATATTTATCTTTCTTTTCTGCTTTTTTAATGGTTTCAAACTGTATCTGCAACTTTCTGCGGCATCTGTCAAGATTTCCCGAGACAATCTTTAAAAGGTCGCCGCATTTTTGTTTCACACTTTCCTTTGCTGCCTTTTTCATATAGAAACTCTCTACCGCAAGGCTCATATTCGGAAAATGTTCAACAATGGCACCATTACCATATTGAGAAATGTCAACACAACAAAAATCTATCATTTTTCCTGTTTCTTTATCTGTGATTATACAGGGGTTAAATGAGTTTTGAGTAACATCTTTTACTATTGAATAAAAACTTTCAGCCACCCTTTCAAGGTCGCTTCTTGAACTTTCAGTTCCCATTATGTCAAATCTTCCGAGAGCCATTTGAACTGCCTCTCTTGCGACAAGAGGACTGATTCCCTGATATGAATCCATAATCTGTTTCCAGAGAGGAGTGTCGTCAAATGAAAGATGGGATTCAATGTCATATATGCTTTCGTTTTTGGGATTTATCTTATCCTGAGACGGTGGGGGCAGATAGGGGAGTCCCGGAAGAACCTGTCTTATGCTGCTCACCGACATATCAACGTGAAAAATGGAGTCAAGAATTTTACCGTCTTTATCTGTGAGAATGATATTTGAATGTTTTCCCATAATTTCCATAATAAGATGTTTTTCAGAAAGAAAGCCGAGTTCATCATAACTTTCAATTCCGATATTTATCATTCTTTCATTCTCTTCCTGATTCACATAAAGTATTTTTCCGCTTTGAATGTGCTTTCTCAGAAGCATACAAAACATGGGAGGTTTTTCGGGATTTTCCCTGGTGCTTTCGGTAATGTGAAATCTTGGGAAAGACGGATTTGCACAAAGAAGAAGTTTATAGGCACCGCCAAATGTGCGCACAGAAATTATCAACTCGTTTTTTTCGGGTTGATGTATTTTATCTATTCTTCCGCCTGTCAGTTTTTCTGCAGTTTCTTTTGCAAGTGCAGAAATTACCAATCCGTCAAGTGCCATTTGCTTGCTCCTCATAAATGTATTATTATATCTATCTTAACACAGTTTAATATATTTTACAATAATACCGTGTCTTAAACAACATATTTATATAAAAAATGACAGAGTATTCAGGGGTGTATTTATGAAAATATTACAAACATTCTCATTGTGAAAAAAATATCAAAAAAATATTTGAAAAATTGATATCTATGTGCTATAATTAACACGTATGTTTATATTTATTACAATATTTATATAATATCTTACAGGAGGTCAAATCAATGGCAAAGAAATTTAAAACCATGGATGGTAATAATGCTGCCGCTCATTGCGCCTATGCGTTTACCGAAGTTGCAGCAATCTATCCGATTACCCCTTCTTCTACAATGGCAGAAGTTGTAGACGAATGGAGTGCCCAGGGACTTAAAAACATTTTCGGCGAAGTTGTAGACGTTGTTGAAATGCAGTCTGAAGCCGGTGCTGCAGGTGCAGTTCACGGTTCACTTCAGGCAGGTGCTCTCACAACAACATTCACAGCATCACAGGGACTTCTTCTTATGATCCCCAACATGTACAAAATCGCAGGTGAACTTCTTCCTTGCGTATTCCATGTAAGTGCAAGAGCAATCGCTGCTCACGCTCTTAACATTTTCGGTGACCATCAGGACGTTATGGCTTGCCGTCAGACAGGTTTTGCACTTCTTGCATCCGGTTCCGTTCAGGAAACAATGGACCTTGGCGGTGTTGCTCACCTTGCATCAATCAAAGGTAGAGTACCTTTCGTTCACTTCTTTGACGGTTTCAGAACTTCTCACGAAATTCAGAAAGTAGAAGTTATGGACTATGATGTATTAAAAGGTCTCACAGACATGGAAGCAATCAAAGAATTCAAAGACCGTGCATTAAACCCTGAACACCCCGTGCTCCGTGGTACTGCACAGAACTCTGATATCTACTTCCAGGGAAGAGAAGCTGCAAACAAATATTATGAAGCACTTCCTGATATCGTTGCAGACTATATGAAAGAAATTTCCAAAGTTACAGGCAGAGAATATGCACCTTTCAACTACTACGGTGCTCCCGATGCTGAAAAAGTTATCATTGCTATGGGATCTGTTTGTGAAGCACTTGAAGAAACAGTTGACTATCTTAACGCTGCAGGTCAGAAAGTCGGTGTTATAAAAGTTCACCTCTACAGACCTTTCAGTGCAAAATATTTCTTCGATGTAATGCCTTCAACAGTTAAGAAGATTGCAGTACTCGACAGAACAAAAGAACCCGGTTCACTTGGCGAACCTCTCTATCTTGACGTATGTAACCTCTACACAGGCAAAGCAAACGCTCCAATCATTGTTGGCGGACGCTATGGTCTTGGTTCAAAAGACACAACTCCCACACAACTTGCTGCTGTATTTGCTAACCTCGATGCTGAAAAACCCTTAAACGGATTCACAATCGGTATCGTTGATGACGTTACAAACCTTTCACTCCCCGTTGGTGAAACCATCAATGCTGCTCCCGAAGGCACAACACGTTGTAAATTCTGGGGATTCGGCTCTGACGGTACTGTTGGTGCAAACAAAGATGCCATCAAAATCATCGGTGACAACACAGACCTCTACGCTCAGGCTTACTTTGATTATGACTCCAAAAAATCCGGCGGTGTAACCATGTCTCACTTGAGATTTGGTAAAAAACCCATCAAATCAACATACCTTCTTGACGAAGCAGATTACATTGCATGTCACAAACCGGCATATGTATATCAGTATGACGTTTTGGAAGGTCTCAAAAAAGGCGGCACATTCCTTCTTAACTGCGTATGGTCAGATGAAGAACTTGACGAAAAACTTCCTGCAGCAATGAAGAAATATATCGCTGAAAATGATATTAAATTCTACACCATAAACGCTGTAGATGTTGCTGTTAAAGTTGGTCTTGGTCAGACAAGAATCAACATGGTAACACAGAGTGCATTCTTCAAACTTGCAAACGTTATTCCTTTTGAACAGGCAGTTGAACTTATCAAAGCCGCAATCAAAAAGACCTACGGCAAAAAGGGTGACGAAATTGTTAACATGAACTGCGCAGCAGTTGACGGTGCAATTGAAGCCCTCCACGAAGTTAAAGTTCCTTCTTCCTGGAAAGATGCAAAAGATGCTGAAGTTAAAAAGGCAGATGTTCCTGAATTC
Organism: Clostridia bacterium; assembly: GCA_045541875.1. GTDB lineage: Bacteria > Bacillota > Clostridia > UMGS1810 > UMGS1810 > RGIG1828. The sequence continues at coordinate 18,437 of JAZQJX010000003.1, forward strand.
ATTTCTGAAATTGTTGCTCCCGTAAATGCTCAGAGAGGTTACAAACTCCCCGTAAGCACATTCGTTGGTAACGACAAAGAAGCAGGTACATTTGAAACCGGTACTTCCAGATATGAAAAGAGAGGCGTTGCCGTTTCTGTTCCTGTTTGGGATGTTGACAAATGTATTCAGTGTAACCAGTGTTCAGCAGTATGTCCTCACGCTGCTATAAGACCTGTACTTCTCACAGAAGAAGAAAAAGCAAATGCTCCCGAAAACTTTGTTACAAAGAAAGCAACAGGCTTTGCAGGTATGGAATTCAGAATGCAGGTATCTCCTCTTGACTGTCTTGGTTGCGGAGTATGTGCAAATGTTTGTCCTGAAAAAGTTCAGGCTCTTAAGATGGTTCCCATCGATGATGTATCTGCAATTGAAGCTCCCAACTGGGATTATGCAATGACAGTTCCATCAAAACAGAAAGATATAGATATCACAAAGAACATCAAAAATTCACAGTTTGCAACTCCTCTCCTTGAGTTCTCCGGTGCTTGTGCAGGTTGTGGTGAAACACCTTATATCAAACTCATCACACAGCTCTTTGGTGACAGAATGATGGTTGCAAATGCTACAGGTTGTACTTCAATCTGGGGTGGTTCTGCTCCTTCAATGCCTTACTGCAAAAACGCTGAAGGCAAAGGTCCTGCTTGGGCTAACTCCCTCTTTGAAGATAACGCTGAATTCGGTCTTGGTATGGTTCTCGCTGTTAAGAAAAACAGAAAGAATCTCGTAAGCCTCATGAACCAGGCGATTGAAGCAGGCTGCAGTGCAGAACTCGCAGATGCATTCAAAGCTTGGATTGAAGGCAAAGACAACGCTGAAGCTTCAATTGCAGCTGCAGCTCAGGTTGAAGCTGCTCTTGCAAATGCAGATAAGAACGATCCCATCATCAAACAGATTGCCGACAGAACAGACTTCCTCGTTAAGAAGTCACAGTGGGTATTCGGTGGTGACGGTTGGGCATACGACATCGGTTACGGCGGTCTCGACCACGTTATCGCTTCCGGCGAAGACATCAACATCTTCGTTGTTGATACCGAAGTTTACTCCAACACAGGTGGTCAGGCTTCCAAAGCTACACCTACAGCTGCTGTTGCTAAATTCGCAGCTTCCGGTATGAAAGTTAAGAAG
>JAZQJX010000004.1:0-54233 GCA_045541875.1 Clostridia bacterium
TATAATGATTTCATCGAAGATGAAATCGTCGATATAAATCTCTTGTGAGATTTTCGATATGTCATAAATGACTCGATATGTGCTTTGCACTCGATATGTTGCCTTTCGGCAACGAGATTTATATCATATCGAGTTTTGAGCAAAGCGAAAAACATATCGATTTTGCGGAAGCAAAAATATCGAGCAAACGGAGTTTGCATATCTACAAGACAAGGTGCATCTTTTCTATCACCTAATTATATAATCAAAACAATACGGAGGTATAAGAAAATGGAATTTAAAAAGGATTTGATTGAAAACATTCTGCCATTCTGGCTAAAGACTGCCATTGATAAAGAAAACGGCGGAATATTTACATGTGCAGATAAAAAAGGTGACATATACGGTACTGATAAAAGTGTGTGGTTTCAGGGCAGAGCCCTCTGGAGTTTGTGTAAAGCCTATAACAGTGTAGAAAAAAATCCTGAATATCTCGAGGCTGCGAAGAGAATATATGAATTTCTTCCCAAATGCACCGATTCTGACGGAAGAATGTTTTTTACAGTAACAGAAGACGGAAAAGAACTTCAGAAAAGAAGATACTATTTTTCCGAAACTTTTGCCGCAATTGGTTGTGCGGAATATTATAAAGCAACAGGCGACAAAAAGGTTCTTGATGATGCCCAAAAGTATTTTGACGTTGCATATGAATGTTTCAGCGGTAAAAGAGAGACTCTTCCCAAAATCAATCCTGAAAACCGCAGAATGCAGGCACTTTCACCTGTTATGATTATGCTTGCAACCTGTCAGGTTATGAGAAGTGTGTCAGATGATGAAAAATATAAAACAATTGCATCAGAATGTCTTGACAAAATTCTTCACGGTGGATTTCTCACAGAAAAAGCCCTTATGGAAAGTGTGAGTGATAAGGGTGAGTTTGTTGATTCCCCCACAGGCAGAATTGTAAATCCCGGTCATTCAATGGAGGCGGCATGGTTTGTTATGCTTGAGGGAATAATCACGGGAAATGATGAAGCAATAAAAGCAGGAAAGAAAATAATAGATATAACATGGCCCATCGGTTGGGATGAAAAAAATGGCGGCGGAATTATTGCATTTACCGATATTTCAGGCAAGCCTCCTCAGCAACTTGAATGGGACATGAAACTCTGGTGGCCGCAGTGTGAAACAATGATTGCACTCAGAATGGCACATATGCTTTTTGGCGATGAAAGTTATAATGAAAAATATGAGATTGTAAAAAAATATTGCGAAAAGTATTTCTGTGACAAGGAAGACGGCGAATGGTACGGATATCTTCACTATGATAATACGGTATCTACCACTCTTAAGGGTAATATCTTTAAAGGCCCTTTCCACATCCCGAGACTCTATATCATCATGGCAATTCTTGATGAATATAACAGTTTTGACAAATACATAAACTAAAAAATCAGGCTGAGCCTGCACCCAAGTCGCGAGCGTAATTTGATATACATCTTATCTCGCGAACTAAATTCTTCGTAATTTCCTATACAGTAAAAAAGTGTGATTTTGACATCACACTTTAGATAAAACATTGCCACAATTATATTATTTATTCAGTAATTCAATAACATCACCTGATAAGTTTTTGTGAATAAAAACTCCATTTTCATAAATTACATATCCGTTTTGACTTTCTTCTTTTGGAATGGATACAGAACCGGGATTCACAAAACGGTATACGTCAGTACAATCGCATACCGGAATGTGGGTGTGACCGCTTACAAGAACATCTCCTTTTAGCATGGGAGGCAGGTTATCCTTGTTGTATATGTGTCCGTGAGTTGCATAAATTGTAAGAAATTCATCGTGAATTACGCAATAATCTGCAAGAATCGGAAAATTCAGAACCATCTGATCAACTTCCGTGTCACAGTTTCCTCTGACACAAAGAATTCTGTCTTTAATGTCATTAAGAAGATTTATGACTGTCTTGGGGTTATATTCCTTTGGAAGATCGTTTCTTGGACCATGATATAGAATATCACCCAAAAGAAGAATTTTATCGGCATTTTCTTTTTTGAATGCTTCAATCATTTTTTTGCAATAATATGCAGATCCGTGTATATCTGATGCAATAAAGATTTTCATTTTTACACCTCATTTCTCAAATATTATATCATTAACGATGGGCGGTGTCTATAGTGAAATTTTTTAAAAAATTGCTGGATTTATTATTATATGTATGTTATAATATAATTTATGTTTGATATTTATCACGACAGGAGGATTTATATGAAAAAGGTTTCTGTATCAAGAGAACTTGAAGTGAAGTATGTAACCGATATAGTTGTAGCAGGAGGCGGACCATCAGGTGTTGCTGCGGCTACTACTGCTGCGAGACTTGGTAAAGATGTGATGATTATAGAACAATCCGGAACATTTGGGGGAGCAAGTATGCTCTCTGGGGTTCCTGAACTTGTAAATTTTGATGACGGAATAGAAGTGATAAGCAAGGGATTTGGTGAAGAAATATTCAATTCTCTTGAATTTGATATAAAAGACAGCAAGTATGGTCATTATTACAGACCGGAAGTTTTGAAAAGACTGTACGATAAACTTATATGCGATAGCGGTGCAAAAGTCCTGTTTTATACACGCATTGTAGATGTAATAGTTGAAGACGGTTTTGTTAGTCAGATAATAGTATCCGGCAACGAAGGATTATATGCCATTGAAGCGAAATGTTTTATAGACTGTACAGGGAATGGAAGTCTTTGCGTTCTTGCAGGTGCAGATTTTGAATATGGCGACGAAAACGAAAAAACCATGAGCGCAACTCTGTGTTCTCTTTGGGCGGGAGTTGATTTTGAAAAAAAGAAAATGGGGATTGACGGAGATAATATCGAAAATGCCTATGATGACGGCGTGTTTTCGCAGTATGATACCATTTTACCGGGAATAAAACCTAATATGCCTGAGGTTGGTGTTGGTGGTGGAAATGTCGGTCATTGTTTCGGTGTTGATGACAGAAACACCGAAAGTCTCACACAGGCAACGTTTCTTGGCAGAAAGATTCTTGAAGAATATGAAAGGTATTATACAGAATATGTTCCGGGATGCGAAAATGCAAAATTAATCAGAAGTGCTGATTATATTGGTATCAGAGAATCCAAAAGAATCAACTGTGAATATATGCTCAATAAAGATGATTTCTTTAAAACAGAACCGTTTTTTGATGAAATAGGAAGATATTCATATCCCATAGATATTCATCCGCTGACAAGCGATAAAAAAGGTATGAACGCATTTCTTAATTCTATCTCTATGAGACATGAAAAAGGCGGAAGTTACAGTATTCCATACAGAAGTCTTGTTCCTGTTAATTTAAAAAATGTTCTTGTTGCAGGAAAAACTATAGGGACTGACCACTATATGCAGGCATCCGTCAGAGTAATACCGGGATGTTATATCACAGGTCAGGGAGCAGGAGTTGCTGCATCTGTTTGTGTATCTGATAATACAACGTGCAAAGATGCTGATATAAATAAAATAAAAGAGATACTCAAAGAAATAACCCAAAAATGAATTTTGGAGGCTTGAATAATATATGTTCACCCATACATATGAAACCAGATACGGTGATTATAAAGATTTTAACACCGTAAAAACAGGAGCAATTCTTGATATGATTCAGGATGTTGCTATAAAGGATTCTGAAAGAGCCGGGTTTGGAATACATAAACTTAGAGACATGAATCTTGCATGGCTTTTACAAGGAATAAATATAGAAATTATTAAACCTGCAAAAACCGGAGTTCCCATAGATGTGTCTACAGGTGTTAAGACACTAAAAGGTGCAACTTCACAAAGGTGCTGTATTGTAAGGCAAAATGACGAGGTTATTGCAAAAACTGTTGCTAACTGGTTTTTGTTTAACACCGAAACAAGCAAAATATCACCTGTGCTTCCGGAAATGCAAAGTTCATATTCCTTTTATGATTTTGATGATAAAAGTTTCAACTATAAAAAACTTAAGACAGTTGATATTTCTAATCCTTCATACAAAGTGAAGATTTTCAATCATGATATTGACACCAATATGCATCTTAATAATCAAAAAGGTGCACAAATACTGATGGATGCTCTGCCGTTTGATTTTAAATTCAAAAAAGCAAATATTATATATAAGAACCCTGCATATCTTGGCGAAAACATGGATGTGTTTACAGAAAAAACCGAGACAGGAATTTATGTTCATATTGCAAATGAAGCATCGCAGATTTGCGTCGCAGGTTTGTTTGAAGAATAGAACTACATAAGAAAGTGAGAATGGCAATGGAAAACACTAAAAACAAAATTTTTACAAATACAATTTTTGTTGGTATATGCGCGCTTCTTTGTTGCGCTCTTTGGGGAAGTGCCACACCTTTTATTAAAGTTGGTTATGAATTGATGATGCCTGAAAAAGATGTTGCATCAACAATTCTTTTTGCAGGAATCCGCTTTGCTTTTGCAGGCATACTGACAATTATCATATACAGCGTTGCAAGAAAGAAGTTTCTTTATCCCAAAAAAGAGAATTTAGGAAAAATAACCACCGTAGGCGCATTTCAGACAGTAATACAGTATTTGTTTTTCTACATTGGTCTTGCTAACACTAGCGGTGTTAAAGGTACAATAATAAGTGGTTCAAATGCCTTTTTTGCAATTTTGATTTCAAGTCTTATTTTTAAAATGGAAAAACTTACACTCAAAAAGGTTATTGCATGCATCATAGGATTTGCAGGAATTGTTGTGGTGAATCTTGACGGACTTGACCTGAGAATGAATTTCACGGGAGATGCATTTGTTCTTTTTTCTTCCATCTCTTATGCAATTTCATCCACTCTTATGAAAAGATATTCAAAATATGAAGATCCTGTAATTATCAGCGGATATCAGTTTGTAATTGGTTCATCCTTTATGATAATAGTTGGTCTTTTGCTCGGCGGTCACATATCAATTACTTCTGCAAAAGCAGTAGGAGTGCTTACATATCTCTCTTTGCTTTCAGCAATAGCATACTCTCTCTGGGGTGTTCTTTTGAAACATAATCCTGTTTCAAAAGTTTCGATATATAGTTTTATGATTCCCGTATTCGGGGTTATTCTTTCAAAAATAATGCTTTCATCTGAAAACACAAATGTTTCTGCTACCAATCTTATTATAACACTTATTCTTGTGTGTATAGGTATATTTATGCTTAATTACAGTGGTAAAAAAGAGATGAGATGAAGTCTTCTGATTTTGGAGTGTTGAAAAATGAATCGTAAAAACAATAATGGTTCGCTTATGAAAAATGTTCTGAGCATGTCAGTTCCTGCAATACTTGAGTCTTTTTTCACAGCATTTGCAGGACTTGTGGATTCATATATGGTAAGTACACTTGGAGCATCTTCTGTTGCCGCAGTCGGACTTACCACACAGCCGAAATTTTGTGCTCTCGCGATCTTTTTCGCAATCAGCATTTCCCTTTCTGCTCTTGTAGCAAGACGACTTGGACAAAATGAAAGAGAAAAAGCAAACGGCATATTTTTGACTGCAATCATAACTGTGCTTTTACTTGTTGTATTCATAAGTGTTTTAGGTGTGATATTTGCATCGCCCATACTGAAACTTTGTGGAACAACGGCAGATACCCATAATGATGCAGTAACATATTTTACAATAATACTGTCAGGTCTTGTGTTTAACTGTATTCAGATATGCATAAATTCGGCTCAAAGAGGCGCAGGTAACACAAAAATTACAATGAGGACAAACGTGACATCCAATGTTGTAAATATAATTTTTAACTATATTCTAATAAACGGAAAATTTGGGTTTCCCAAACTTGGTGTCAGGGGTGCGGCAATAGCAACAGTTCTTGGGACGGTTGTTGCAGCAGTAATGAGTATAGTTTCAGTTATAAAGCAGGATGTATTTATCAGTTTAACATACATATTAAAAAATAAAATCAAGCCAAAAATTGAATATTTAAAGAATATTATCAAAGTAGGGTATGGAATATTTTTTGAACAACTTCTGATGAGAGTTGGCTTTATGGCTACTGCGGTAATGGCAGCAAACCAGGGGACATATGCTATGGCTGCTCATCAGGTGTGTATGAACTTATGCGGTCTTTCTTTTTCTTTTGGTGATGGACTTCAGGCTGCTGCGGTTGCACTTATTGGAAGAAGTCTTGGAGAGAATAATCCGGAACTTGCAAAGGAATACGGAAAAATATGTCAGAGAGTCGGCGGAATAATTTCTGTTGTCATTTCAGCATTGTATTTCTTTGGTGCAAGACTTGTAATGGGATTGTTTTTTGACGAAAAGGAAATAATAACCATAGGTGTTTATCTGATGTACATTGTACTTGTGTCAATTCTTTTCCAGATAAGGCAGGTTATATACATGGGATGCCTGAGAGGTGCCGGAGATACTCTATATACGGCTGTTGTATCGGCGATAAGTGTTACATTTGTACGAACCATATTTTCGTATGTATTTTGCTATGGATTTAATATGGGAATATACGGAGTATGGTTTGGAATTTTATCAGATCAGACAATTCGATATATATGTGCTGCAATACGGTTTAAAATTGGTAAATGGGTTACACTAAAAATATAAATATTAATATATACGACATAATTCAAGGAGGATAATATGACAAAAATTACAAATGACTTATACTATGTGGGTGTTAATGACCATAGTATTGATCTTTTTGAAGGACAATATGTTGTGCCTAATGGTATGTCCTATAATTCATATGTGCTTGTGGATGAAAAAATTGCAGTATTTGACACTGTGGATGCTCGTTTCACTCACGAATGGCTTGATAATATTCAAGGTGTTTTAGGTTCAAAATCCCCTGATTACCTCATTGTTCAGCATATGGAACCGGACCATTCTGCAAACATTGCAAGTTTTATGGCGTCATATCCTGATGCTACGGTTGTTGCAAATAAAAAAACATTTGATATGATTTCTGCCTTTTTTCCGAATCTTACAATAAATAATAAACATATGGCAGAAGAAGGAAGTACTCTTTCTCTTGGAAGTCACACTCTTACATTTGTTTTTGCGCCAATGGTACACTGGCCGGAAGTTATGGTAACATATGACAGCAAAGATAAAGTTCTTTTCTCTGCTGACGGATTTGGTAAATTCGGTGCTCTTGACATTGAAGAAGACTGGGCTTGCGAGGCAAGAAGATACTATATCGGAATCGTAGGAAAATACGGAACTCAGGTACAAAATCTCCTGAAAAAAGCATCAACTCTTGATATTGAAAAAATATGTCCACTTCACGGACCTGTTCTTTCTGAGAATCTTGGGTATTATATAAATCTGTATGATATCTGGTCATCCTATAGAGTGGAATCAGACGGTATTATGATTGCATATACTTCTGTGTACGGCAATACAAAAAAAGCAGTAACCCTTCTTGCTGAAAAACTTCGTGAAAAAGGATGCCCGAAAGTTGTTGTGTGCGACCTTGCAAGGAGTGATATGGCGGAAAACGTGGAAGATGCATTCAGATACGGCAAACTTGTTTTGGCAACAACAACATATAACGGAGAAATTTTCCCGTTTATGAAGCACTTTATTGATAATCTTACCGAACGTAATTTCCAAGGCAGAACAATCGGTCTTATTGAAAACGGAAGTTGGGCACCTTTAGCTGCTAAAATAATGAAAAATATGTTTGAAAAGAGCAAAAATATTACCTGGCTTGACACAACAGTAACCATAAAATCTGCAGTAAACAGCGATAATCTTAACAGTATTGAGCAGATGGCAAACGAACTTTGCAAAGATTATATTGAACGCTCTGACAAAACAGCAAACAAAAATAATCTTGATGCACTTTTCAAAATAGGTTATGGACTCTATGTTGTAACATCAAACGATGGAAAAAAAGATAATGGTCTTATTGTTAATACTGTTTCGCAGGTTACAAACGTTCCCAACAAGATTGCTGTAACAATCAATAAAGATAATTATTCCCATCATGTGATAAAGCAGAGCGGAAAAATGAATGTAAACTGCCTTAGTGTTGATGCACCTTTCTCAGTATTTGAAAAATATGGATTTACAAGCGGAAGGAACACAGATAAATTTGCGGACGTTGATATTCAAAGATCTGACAATGGTCTTGTATTTTTGCCAAGATATATTAATTCATTTATGTCACTCAAAGTTGAGGAATATGTTGATCTTGATACACACGGAATGTTTATCTGTACGGTAACGGAGGCAAGAGTCATTGATAATAAAGAAACCATGACATATTCATACTATTTTGAAAATGTAAAACCCAAACCCGAATCTGATGGTAAAAAAGGATTTGTATGTAAAATATGCGGATATGTTTACGAAGGAGAAACACTGCCTGATGATTTCATATGTCCTTTGTGTAAACATGGAGCATCAGATTTTGAACCTATAAATTAAGTGTTAAACTAATGAGATGCCACTTTATTGTGGTATCTCATTGCTATTTTAACAAAAAAATCTCAACATTTTATGAAAATTTTGTCATATAAATATTGCAATGTTTCATATTTTTATGGTAAAATATATAAGTATTTAATTATATTCATATGGAGACTTAGTTCAATGGTATTCAATAATATTCTGGAAGCGATGGGAAATACACCGATTATACGTCTCAATCACATGGTTGATGATACTATGGCTGATATACTCGTAAAATTTGAGGGTTTAAACATCGGCGGTTCGATTAAAACCCGTACAGCATACAATATGATTTTGGATGCGGAAAAAAGAGGGATAATAAAATCTGACACTATAATTGTTGAACCGACAAGCGGCAATCAGGGGATCGGTCTTGCGCTTGTTGGCGCAGTTCGTGGTTATGAGACAATTATAATAATGCCCGATTCTGTTAGTGAAGAAAGACGTAAACTGGTAAATCACTATGGTGCAAAAGTTATACTTGTCCACGATGATGGAAATATTGGCGAGTGTATAGAAGAATGCCTCAATATTGCCTTGAGGATGAAAGATGAAAACCCGAGAGTTTTCGTTCCTCAACAGTTTGAAAATCCCGCAAACACTGAGATCCAAAGAAAACAAACAGGTCAGGAGATTTTAAATCAGGTCGATGGACCCATTCACGGATTTTGTTCCGGCATAGGAACAGGCGGAACAATCACAGGTATTGGAGAAGCTTTAAAAGAAAAGAATCCTGAAATAATCATATGGGCAGTAGAGCCTGAAAATGCAGCGATTCTTTCAGGTGGGTCAATCGGAACGCATCTTCAGATGGGAATAGGAGATGGATTAATTCCGGGAATACTCAACTGTGACATATATGATGACATATGTATAATAAAAGATGATGAAGCAATAGAAGTTTCAAAGCAACTTGCAAGCCGTGAGGGCATAATGTGCGGAATAAGCAGTGGAACCAATGTTGCGGCAGCATTAAAACTTGCAAAGAAACTCGGCCCTGGAAAAACGGTTGTTACTGTGCTTCCGGACACAGCAGAGAGATACTTTTCAACTCCGCTTTTTGAAAATGACTAATACATATTTTTTATGTTAAATATGGTACACTTACTTAAAGGAGGAATTTATGGTGGAAATAATAAAACGTCCTGAAACTATGGAAAGAATTACAACAAAAGAACTTGCAGATGCGTTTATTAATGAACAAGTTGCAGAAGTTCGCGCACAGGTAGGGGATAAGAAGGTGCTTCTTGCACTTTCCGGTGGTGTTGACTCTTCAGTTGTTGCTGCGCTTTTAATTAAGGCAATAGGTAAACAACTTGTATGTGTTCATGTTAACCACGGACTTATGAGAAAAGGCGAAAGCGAAAATGTAATTGAAGTTTTCAAAAACCAACTTGATGCAAATCTCATATATGTTGATGCAACCGACAGATTTCTTGATCTTTTAGCAGGTGTCAACGAACCTGAAAAGAAAAGAAAAATTATTGGTGGAGAGTTTATCAAAGTTTTTGATGAAGAAGCAGCAAAACTTTCTGATATAAAATTCCTTGCACAAGGTACAATTTATCCTGATATTTTGGAAAGCGACGGAGTTAAAGCGCATCATAACGTCGGTGGTCTTCCTGAAGATATGGAAATGGAACTTGTTGAACCGGTTAAACTGTTGTTTAAAGATGAAGTAAGAGTTGTCGGTTCAGCACTTGGTCTTCCTGATGAAATGGTATATCGTCAGCCTTTCCCCGGTCCCGGTCTTGGTGTAAGATGTCTTGGGGCTATTACTCGTGACAGACTTCACGCACTTCGCGAGGCAGACGCAATTTTACGTGAAGAATTTGATAAATGCGGTCTTGCGGAAAAAGTATGGCAGTATTTTATTGCCGTTCCGGACATGAAAAGTGTTGGCGTTAAAAACGACAAGAGATATGAGGGATGGCCAGCAATTATCCGTGCAGTCAATACAACAGATGCTATGACTGCAACAATTGAGGAAATTCCTTATGATGTTCTTCATAAAATCACTGCACGTATAACATCAGAAGTTGATGGCATAAACCGCGTTCTTCTCGATCTTACTCCAAAACCGATTGGGACTATCGAGTGGGAATAATATCTATTGGATTGCAATTCGATCAAACCTGAACAAATTAATTCTAAGGAGTGTAACCAGATTGGTTATACTCCTGTTTTTATGCAAATAACCTTGAAAAAGTCAAAGCTATTATCGCTCCTGTAATTGGGGATTATAAATCCGGCAAAATCACTTATGCAGAAACTGAGTTTAATGCCCGTATAAAAATTTACCAATCAGTCAATCCTAACTTTAATCCTGGTGTTGAATATATGAAAGATTCTTTGTCAAGAGATATTCCATCGGTGGATAATAGCTTATTTATACTCGCAAGGAAACAAATTTTAGAAAGTAAATAATAATTAGGTCCTCTGCGCATTTTGGCGTAGGGGACCTACTGATATTAGCTCTCAGAATTAAATTTCAAAAAACATCTTGACAAATGTAGCTACACTTGTTATACTATTGTTAGTAGCTACAAGTGTAATTACACTAAAATCAATCTTATGTAACATAAGGAGGACAATAAAATGTCAAACGTAAAACAAACAATTACCGACTCTGAATATGCAATTATGCGAATACTCTGGAAAGCTGAAAAACAAATGACTGTTGCAGATGTAGTAAGAGAACTTGACGGAAATGATTGGACGGCTTCTACCGTATCAACCTTTTTACAAAGACTTTTGAAAAAAGAAGTTATCGCTTGTGATAAAAAGGGGAAAACGAACTTGTATTACCCCTTATTGAAGCAGAGCGAATATGATCTGAGTGAAACCGAAAATTTCTTGTCAAAAATTTATAAAGGTTCTGTTAAAAATCTTGTTGCGGCACTCTATGAAAACAAAAAACTTTCAAGTGAGGATATGTCGGATTTAAAAAAAATGTTTGAATTGGAGTGATACTATGTTTGAGCTTTTCAAAACAGTGCTTATTTTAAGCCTTTTTGGTTTTGGGATAACGGCTTTACTGCTTTGCTTAAAACCCATTACCGCAAAAAAATTTCCTGCTAAATGGCAATATTACGTATGGATTGCGGTATTGCTCTCAATGATTATACCTACATACAAGCTGATACCCCCAAAAGAAGCTCAAAAGCTTCCGCTCCTCCCTCAAAATGAAATTGTGCAGCCGGAAGCTGTGCAAGATTTAGAGGAAGCTCCGAGAACGGTTATAATCGAGGAAACACCCATTGAGTACAGAGAGGTAAACATCACACCGGACTATCGTATTAAGTTGCTTGATTTATTGGCTTATGTATGGTTTGCCGGAATGTGCTTTTATCTGATTGTTGTTATCAGTAGCTATATAATTTATCTCATACGGAAACACAAAAAAGCTATACGAATAACGGAAAATGCTGTGCTAAATGAGGTTAAAAAGGAATTGAAGATAAAACGGCATATCAAAATCAGAATGTCGCCGGATATACAATCGCCCATGCTTGTAGGTGTTCTGTTCCCGGTTATCTATATTCCCTGCAGAGAAATCCCGGACGAAAATATGCGAATGGTATTCCTGCACGAACTGACTCATTACAAGAGAAAAGATTTGATTATAAAATGGTTATCACTCTTTGTAAACGCTGTGCATTGGTTTAACCCTCTTGCATATCTGCTCTGTGCGAACGTCAGCGAGGCCTGCGAGGTTTCTTGTGATATGGCAGTTACAAAAAATATGTCCGATACAGAACAAAAAATCTATATGAAAACAATTCTTGATTTAGTTGAATAGGAGGCGAAATTTATATGCTGGAAAACCTATACACGACAAAAATGAGTATGGATAAGAAAAAACTGCAGAACAGATTTTCAAAAATCCGTTCAAAAAACGGACGAATTTCTAAACTTATGGCGTTAGCAATGTCTGTTGCTATTGCAGTTACAATGTTGTGTGCAACTGTCGTTATGGCCGCCTTTGATAGCTTTGAGAGATACGAGGCAAAAATATTCTACAACAGTGAAGCTATGGAGTTTAATAATAAGCCTTTCTTTTATGACAGGACTGTTTATTTACCGCTTCGAGAGCTTTTTGATAATTTAGACCTTACTGAAATAAGCGAAATTAAATGGAATAACGGAAATATACAAATAAAAATTGACGGACACCAAAGCAATTATGAAATAAATATAGGACAAAACAAAATAGTATATGATAATTTTTGGAACAACACCCAAAGTGATGTTTTGACACCTACCTCACCTGTGTTAATGAATGGAGTTACATATATTCCGTTTGAATATGTGGAATGGATAATTAACAGATATAACTATAACTATGATGTGAGTTTCACCTTTGGTAATATAGACAGCAAGACTCCATATCTCGGAAATTCTGAAATGAAAACATATTCTTATCTTTGTGATTTACAATATCAGGTTGACAACGGGCATTTCCCTTGGCGATTAGATGCACAACAAGTGATAAAATCATTTTTTTCTAATCAAGGAATGGAAAATGGCAATATAACCGCATTTGCAGGAGACGGTATAAAATGTAGTGCTACTTACACTATTGATGAAACATCATATATTGTTGAACTTTTCAAACCCATACAACCCGATGAATACGGTATATGGATTGTAAAGGAATATTATAAAGCGGACAGCAAATAGACAAGGAGGCGAAATTTGTATGTTGGAAAACCTATACACGACAAAAATGAGTATGGATAAGAAAAAGCTGCAGAACAGATTTTTAAGAATCCGTTCCAAAAACGGACGAATTTCTAAACTTATGGCTCTTATTATCTTTGCCGTAATTCTTCTTGTTATGGCTTGTGTATCAATTATTATCGCCGCTAATATAAAAAGTGATGAATATACTATGACGGAAAATGAGTTTTCCGATTATATCAATCGTCCTATCGGCGCAGTAATGGCAGATATTGATTACGCAGACGACAATAAACTCATATTCCATTACGGAGAGGGCTTATTTGTTATCAATCATCAAACAGGTGAAATTCAATTTGCAATGAGTATTCCAAAATTCAATGTATCACAAGCACAGCAAGGCAGTAATATTCTTGATGTGAAGATAGACAAAGACGGAAAATATGCTTACCTTTCCAGCGTAGGCTCTGCTGATGAAATTAAAGATTATGATAAATACATCATCAATCTTGAAAATGGCGACGTCAAAAAAGGTGCTATGCCGGAGAACGCGGAACTATTTACAGGGATAGCAAATACTTTTACAACAGTACAAAATCCTATCGGTTGGTATAGCAACAACTGTATTGTAAGCGACGATAAAATATATTATCTGACATCTGAAACAGGTGCAGTAAATGGTATGCAGCTTATAACAGTTAATAAAGCTGACGGAGAAATTGAGCATAAATATATTTGGGGCGATAACTATGTTTCGGTTGCTTCCCAAATTACTGAATACACTCCTGATGATATAAAGGATATTACAGATGCGGAGCTTGTTGTAGGTGGTACTAAATATCCTCTGGCAGTTACAAATGCACATACAGAAATCGAAAAAGCCTTTTCGACAGCCGAAAAAATCAAAATGGGCGGAACTGCTTGCCCCTTTGGCGCAGAACTTATATTCACAAGAAAAGACGGGCAAAAGGGCTATGTAACTATCGCAACGGACTCTTGTGCAGTTTTCAAAAGTGGTGATACATATTATGATTACGGTGAAGATAATTCAATGTTATTGGGATATTTCGGACTTGATGAAAATACTGTTATTGACTTGACAACTATCACTAAATCATATATGGAAAACTCTGAAATAGCAGTAAGAAACTTTTTTACGGCATTTGATAAATCAGACCTCGATAAATTGAAAACACTTGTTACAAATGAATTTATTGCACAGGGGTATATTGGTGATTATGGAATGTGTTACGGTATGACGAGGGCGACGTTAGAAACCTGCTCAAAAGCTAATGTTGACGAATTTCTGAATGAATATCTTGCAAGGTCGGAAAATGCTCAACTAACATTATCAGAAAATGATATTGAACTGTTAAAGGCAAATTCTGATGAATTGGCAGTATATACTGTAATAGTTACTGCTGAAAGCAACATAAAGGGCGAAACAAAACCGCCGTTCAAAAGTTTTCTCAATGTAATCTGTAAAAAACAAAATAACGGAAGCTGGTTAGTTCACAAATTAGAAAGTTAAATAGATTGGAGGTAAATTATATGTTAGAAAACATCTACACAACAAAAATGAGTGCAAATAAAAAACAGTTACAGAACAGATTTTCAAAAATCCGTTCTGTAAACAGTAAAATTTCAAAAATGATGTCGTTCGTAATGGCGATATTTGTTGTAGTAACAATGTTATGTGCAACCGTTGTTTTGGCTTCTGTTGTTAATGAAGCGCCTGAACAATTCAAAATTGAGGTAAAACACGGAAATACTGTTTTACAACTTGATAATAAACCATTTGTATATGAGGGTACTGTTTTTCTTCCATTAAGAGAACTTTTTGAGAAAATTGGTCTTATGGAGAATGAAAATAGCTTTATAAAATGGGATAATGGGAAAATATATATGTGTGTAATCGAAAATGTTGAAAAACCTGATTATGTGGAATATGGAAGCGAAATCAAATATTTGAGTTATTATTATGGAATTGAAATCGGAAAGGCAGAATATATCCTAAATCCACCAGAGATAATGCAGAAAAAATATGATTTTGATAGCTCAAAAAAAACAAATCACGCTCCAATGCTCAAAAACGGAGTAACATATATTCCTTTTGAATATATAGAATATCTTGTAAATAGAATAATGCAAACATCTGATGTAACTTGCTCTGCTTGGGATTTAGCATACAATGATAATACAGAGCGTAAAGCCGATTATATCAATGACAGTATAGGCATTGACTATGCCAATTATTATGGAGAATTTCAATATGATGTAAAAGGATTTAATCTCGCAACATCATCTGAACTCAACAATAAGGACGCAACGTCTGTGTTACATACTTTTTTGAAAGCTTTGCATAAGGCAGATTATAATGCAATGACGACTTTGTGTACTGATACTTGCATAAACAAGCATTATAAGTTTCTTGATACACCGGAGATTGCAAGTGTTTACGGCATTCATAAAGCAAGTACAAAAAGTATAGGATACGGCTTTACAAACAAAGAAAACGATTATTCAAAAAAACCTATCATAGTAACACTAAATTGTGAGTTGCCTGCTTATTCATCAGCAATCGGCGGTGAAGAAGAAATAAAAGTTTATTTTGAAAAGCAACCAGACGGAACATTTTTAATAAGTGATTTTACAAACTAAACTTTGGCAAAGAATTATTGACAAGGAGGCAATTTCTGTGTTAGAAAACATCTATACAACAAAAATGAGTGCAAATAAAAAACAGTTACAGAATAGATTTACAAAAATCCGTTCTTCAAGCGGTAGAATTTCAAAAATGATGTCATTTGTAATGGCAATATTTATTGCAGTAACAATGTTATGTGCAACTGTTGTTATGGCAGCTCTGAATAATGAAGAAGAAACAAAAGAGCCGATAACCTTATATTCAAAAGGCGAAATTATTACACTTGAAAACAAACCTTTCATACAAGATAATATGACCTATTTCCCTTTACGAGAAACCTTTAAAAAATTAGGTGTTTTTGAAATTGAGGGTAACGAAATTGTATGGAATAACGGAACAATTCACATCAAGGTTACGGAGAACACGGAGAAAGAGCCTGTTTCATATACTATAAAAATCGGTAGTGATATGATAGATATAAAAAATGCTAACATTCCAAGAATAACAGACGCAAGTGCAAAACCGCTTATGAATGTGAAATTGCAAATGCCGGAACAAACACCAATTTTAGTTGGGGATAAAACTTATGTTCCTTACACATTGATTGATTATATGCTCAATCGTGGTTTAGGAAATATAAGAAATCATAAAAGGGTATTTGAGTTTATGTTCACTATAAACGGTGAAACCCCGTCGGCATTTTTATCACAAGGCTTTGTATGGCCCTGTGATGGCGATATATCAAATGCTTTTGGAGAAAGAAAAAATCCTGCTACAAATGAGGAAATAAAGCATAATGGAATTGATATTGTTGCACCGGAGGGGACAGATGTAAAATCAGCTATATACGGAACTGTATCAGAAACAGGATATAATGCTGAAAGAGGTTATTTCATCATAATTGAAAGGAACAATATTCAAATCGTATATTCAGGACTTATACAAGAAATGCAAGTTGCAAAAGGTGATGAAGTATTTAGAGGACAAAATGTAGGCAAGGTTGGTAAGACAGGAAAATCAACAGGTGCACATCTGCATTTTGAGGTGCTTATAAACGGTGAATATTATAACCCGGAGCTTGTTGGATAATGAATGAAAATAATCCCAATTTCTGTTAGTTAATCACAAGATTATCTATAGAAGTCGGGATTGTTTTTTTGTGTGTTATTTAAGGGTGATTTTTTTGGGTTTTAGGTTTTGCAAGCACGGAAATTTGCTATCAAATATTCCCCTTGTTAGGAACTTGCGTACCTAATACCCGGTTAAATGGTTATATTAAATATTTGAATTATCCGATATATTTCGACGGACACACTCCGATTGTTTTTTTAAATTCTCTACTAAAGTGACTCATGTCTGTATAGCCAGAAAGAAAAGCAACATCATTTATCGAGTACATTTTTGATTCTAATAATTCTTTTGCTCTTGATATTTTCAGAGTGTTGATGTAATTAATTGGTGATGTTCCCAAAAATGATTTGAAAATTTTTCTGAAATATACCGGTGTTATATTGCACATTTGCGAAAGTTTTTCAATGTTTAAAAGCTCTTTTGTGTAATTTTGATGTATGTATTCAACAGCGGGTTTGATAATCTCATACTTACTTTTTGGAATATACTCCGAAAAAAATTCGTCTTGCATTAAATATAAAATATTATATAGTTCAGCTTTGCATTTAGCGATGTATCCGTTGCTTTTTGTTTGCCATATTTTCTTTGCTGTATGGAAGTGGTCAGTAACTATACTATGGTTTTTAATGTTTAATACAAATGGTTCAAATGCTTTATCATCATAAATATCAAAATTAATTGCATAACATTCTCCGGGAGATATAACCGAAACGGCGTAAGTTGAAGCTTTGGGCATATAAATAATATCATTCGCTTTTACGACAATTTTTTTTCCATCTTCAAAAATGTATTCTTTTTCGCCGTCCAGATGAATGGCAAATCCGTGGTTTTTTCTGTTTGTATGAACTATTTTTCCGTAGCCTGCAGGAAGATAGCAGGCAAGAGCTATTTTTTCTATGTTCAGATCATAATTTAATAAGTCATTCACTATATCAACTCCTTTTCTGAAATTATATAATTTTGTTTCGAAATAGTCAAGTGGTTTTGAAATATACATTGATTTTTCGTTATTAATTTATATAATGATTTCAGGAGGTTGATTTTATGTTTAAAACACTCAATACAGACAGAGAAACAATTGAAATGAAATATCACATTCCGGGAGAAAAATTTGATCCCTTTTACAGATGGAACCACCACGGTTATGATTACGATGCTGCCACTGGTCTTGATGATGCAGAAATCGAAGCAGGACTTTTAAAACTTTCCGATGAAGTTAAACACCTGCCCCGTCCAGTTCAAAAGGCAAAACTCTTTGAATATGTTTTGCAAAACACAAGGATAGATATAAACGAACATGACTATTTTATAGGTATTTATACATGGGGACGACCAATATCCAAGTATACAGCCGACAAGTGGTGTGGTGAGGTTTATAAATTTCATCAGGAACAAGCACAGATTCTGAATGATCTGGCAAAAAGCGGTTGTGTGTACGGCGGTCTTGATTTTGACCACACTGTACCCGATTGGGATTCGCTTTTGTCGCTTGGTTTTAAAGGAATACTAAATCGTGCAGAAGGAAGTTTTAACAAAATAAAAGAACCTACCGAAAAGCAAAAAGCTTTTTATGAAGGGCTTAAAATAGAATATGGTGCAATAATTGATTTTATAGATAGACTTTATGAATATTCGCTTACCAAAAATTTTGAAAAAACTCCAATGATTTCACGGTGCCTGAAAAATCTTCGCGATGGTGCGCCCGCAGACACATACGAAGCCCTTCAACTGATATATATATATTTTATGTTGTCAGAACACATAGAACATTATCAGGTACGTACTTTAGGGTACGGACTTGACA
This sequence comes from Clostridia bacterium, assembly GCA_045541875.1. GTDB lineage: Bacteria > Bacillota > Clostridia > UMGS1810 > UMGS1810 > RGIG1828. Next base: position 18,741 of record JAZQJX010000004.1, read on the forward strand.
CATCTCTTTGGACATTTTACAAAAAAGATATGGAAAGCGGAAAATATACAAAAGAAGAAATTGGCGAACTGATAGGTTACTTTTTAATTCAGTTTTCTGCAATAGGAAACTATTGGGGACAGCCTATGTATCTTGGCGGCATGAATGCTGATGGCAGCACAAGAGTAACCGAACTTTCACACCTTATTCTGGATGTATATAATGAGCTTGGAATTTATAATCCCAAAATTCAAATAAAGGTAAATAAAACCACTCCGAAAGAATTCGTATTAAAGGCTCTCGATATGATACGCAGCGGTATAAGCAGTATAGTATTTTGCAATGAAGATATTATCACTAAGTCGCTTATGTCCAAAGGTGCAACCTATAATGAAGCTATCGATTCAGTAATAACGGGTTGTTATGAATATAAAAAAAGAGGAAAAGGTTGTGGTATGTCGGGTGGTATGTTTAATGCTTTGAAACCAATTTCATTAGTTCTTGATAATGGAGTTGACACGCTTACCGGCATAAAGTCGGGGCTTGAAATTGGTAATCTCGAAGAAATTGATAGTTTTGAAAAATTTTATTCTCTTTACCTTAAGCAACTTGAACATATGATTGTTACGTTCCGTAATGCTATTTATGTGTTGGAAGGCAAAATAGAAACGGTTAATCCTGCTATTCTTTTTTCGGCAACTCTGCCTGAATGCATTGACAAAATGGCACTTGCACACGATAACGGAACCGCAAACGGCTCCGGCATTACATTATCTGCTTTAGGAAGTGCAGTTGATGCTCTTATGGCAGTGTATGATCTGGTTTATGAAAGGAAATTAACTACGTTAACAGAACTTAAAGCGGCACTTGATGCTAACTGGGACGGCTATGAAGAACTTCGTATGAAAGCTCTTTCGTGCCCATATAAGTATGGAAACGGTCATCCTATGCCTGATAATTATGCAGCCGCAATTACAACATTTGTTCATGATGTTGCAGCCAATATAAGAAATGCTCACGGCGGAAAAATTGGTTTTGAAATACATTCGGCACGTGCATTTATTATTCATGGCGAAAAAACAAAAGCAACACCTGATGGCAGAAAGCAAGGGCAGGAAACTTCAAAAAATGCTTCACCAACCCCCGGAGCAGACAAAAATGGTATTACCGCTCTTATAAATTCAGCAACAAGAATTGATTCATCTATTTCAAACAGTGGATTTTGCCTTGATGCAATGCTTCATCCCTCTGCTGTACAGGGCGAAGATGGTCTTGCGGCTCTCTACTCCGTTTTAACAACATATATGAATAAGGGCGGAGCTTCAATCCACTTTAATATATTTAATGCAGATACACTTCGTGATGCGCAAAAAAATCCCGAAAAGTATAAAAACCTTCAGGTGCGTGTATGCGGATGGAATACCCTTTGGAATAATATGAGTAAGGCGGAACAGGAAGCATATATTTTGAGGGCAGAAAACATTTTATAAAGTTTGGTGTAATCATGCAAATAATCAGTGAAAAACATTGCGTAATCGGAGAAGGTCCTATTTGGAACGAAAAAGAAAAACGGTTATATTACACAAATGGTTCGGAAATATGCATGCTTGATATTTATACAAATAAACTTCAGGTTCGTTCTCTGAAAGTTGGTGTAGCTGCATTGGCATTTGACAAAAATAACCGTTTGATTGTGTCAAGGCACGATGGAGTGTTTATACTTAATGACGATGATACAACCGAAGAGTTGTACGATACTGAAAGTCACCACATTTTATATGCAAACGATATGAAGGTAGGCCCCGACGGCAGGATTTATGTAGGGACACAAAGCGGAAAAAGAAAAGGTGTTTCCGATAAGAACGACGGTAAACTTTATTCCATTGATAAAGATGGTAATGTCCGTGTGCTGCTCGATAATCTGAATTTATCAAATGGTCTGGAGTGGTCTGTTTCCGAAAAAAGATTTTACCATACTGATAGTGGCACAGAGCTTATAAAGGAATATGATTTTGATAAAATAAGCGGTGAAATATTTTTCACCGGCAGACAAGTAAGTGTGCCCGGCGTTGATGGGTTTACGATTGACCAAAACGATTTTCTGTATGCAGCTTGTTGGGGATGCGGACATATTGCTGTTATAGATACTTGTGATATGCAGATTAAAGAATATATTAAAGTTCCTGCAAAAATTCCTGCAAGCTGCTCTTTTGCCGGGAACAATATGGAAATGCTGGCGGTTGTGACTGCAAGCTTTACAGTAGATTTTAATGAGGATAAAAATGCCGGATTTACATTTGTTAAGGAAATGAATGTAGGAGGCAGAAAACCTTATTTGTTTTAGTGACGGAGGATAAAAAATGAAATCATTTTTATTAATAAGACAGTCAAATATGGCTGGCAGAGGAGACAGTATACATTTTAATTCTGCGTCATACAGAATCTTTGGACAACGATATGATGTTGATATAATATTTCTGAATTTAATATGTAACAGCAAATAAGGAGACTAACTATGAAGAGAAATAACGTAGACATGCTTACAGGTACAATCACAAAAGGATTACTTTCGATGACAGCTCCTATTATGATAATGAATGTTCTGCAAGCATTATTTAACATTATTGATATGACGGCTTTGAGCATGTCCTCTGATAGTACGGCGGTGGGTGCCGTAGGTGCCTGCGGGATATTAACAGTATTATCCACAAGTTTACTTATAGGAATATCCTCAGGTGCAAATATTATTGTTGCCCGTAGAATAGGCGAAAATGATAAAGAACGTACAGACAGAGCCGTTATGACATCTATTTTACTGGCAATTGTTGGCGGAATTGCTTTGATGGTCATAGGTGTAATTTTTTCTGAGTTTTTTTTGAGATTGACAAACTGTCCTGACATTTTGCTTCCAAAAGCTACAATATATTTTAAAATATATTTTTATGGCGTACCAATTTCCATGATTTACAATTTTTGTGCTTCTATATTGCGGGCAACAGGAGACTCAAAAAGACCTATGTATTTTTTAACACTCGGTGGAATAATTAAGGTTTTGCTCACAATTTTCTTTGTTACATGCTTTGATATGAGCGTTGAGGGTGTTGCTTTCGCAACAATTATTTCAAGCACAGTATCGTGTACTTTGATTTTATTAACACTATTAAAATTCCAGGATGTTGTTCATATTAACTTTAAACAAATTAAATTTGATATCAAGGAACTTAAAGATATTTTATTTATCGGCATTCCTGCAGGATTACAAAGTGCGTTGTATTCTGTTGCAAATGTTGTAATTACTACCGCTGTTAATAGTTTTGGAGCAGACGCAACCACTGGAATTGCTATTGCAAATCAGTTTGACGGAATACTCTATCAAATTATATGGGCTCCATCAATTGCCGTTGCACCTTTTGTTTCACAAAATGTGGGTGCAAGGAATATAAAAAGGGTAAAGAAAACTGTCGTAAGTGCAGTTTTAATAACAGTAGCATTCGGAGCAACATTTGGACTGCTTTCGGCAATTTTCTCAAAACAATTATCATCAATTATGTCTTCAAACCCGGCTGTTATCGCATATTCGCAAGAAAAAATGATTATTATTTCAAGTACATATTTTATTTGCGGTATTAATGAGGTAATGGGTGGTGTATTAAGAGGGCTTGGAAAACCGATTATCCCAACAGTTTCTATCCTGATATTTATGTGTTTGTTAAGGTTTGTATGGGTTTATGCATTTTTTCCGCTTTGTCCAAACTTTACATTTTTGTATGCGGTTTGGCCGATTGGCTGGATACTGTCAATAATAACATTGGTTAGTGCTTATTGTATAGAAATAAGGAAACGCAAAAGTAATTAACCCTACCAGGCAAAATTACTTGTAAAATAAGTAATTTATCGCAAGCTTAGTTGATTCTGTCTGTGCAGTTAAAAGATTTGTTTTTGAGAAAAAAAGAGTAACATTTGATACACTTTGTGAAATTTTAAAGAACAATTGGCATGGCAAACAATCTTCCAACAAAACTTCCAACAAATAAAGAAATATCATCTGCACAGAAAATGTTTAAAAGTATTTAAAGCTCAATATCAGATTTAAATATATTGGGTTGGAGATACACCGGTATGTTTTTTAAAAGTTTTTGAAAACTCATATATACTGGAATATCCTAAAGAAAGAGATATGTCGGATTAAGCGTAATAATTTGGAATATACATTTCGTTAACTGAAAAAACAAATCTCAAAATGGGTTGTCGCAATTTGAGTTATAAATAATCAACTTGTGGCAACACATTTTGAGATTTTTACAATTTATTTTTCCTTTTTCAAAAAAATAAAAGCAGGTTCATTTGATTGAACCTACTTTTTGATGATGTCATTGAAACCTATTCCATATTAACAATCACTTGTTCTCATCTATAATATATCCGTTTCTTGCATCAAATTGCCTTACAAATTTGTGAATTTGTTGCCATATATATGTTCATTAAGAAGTTTCAGAATTTTTTATAGTTTTCTATACCCAATGATAACTTTGTGTGTAAATCTTTTGATTTTACGGGAGATAAATTCTTTGCCATAGTCAATAAAAAGTGATTGAATTTAGCAAACAAAATCAGTTCATCACGTTCTCTTTCTGTATTGTCATCACACTCTTTTGGGGCTATATCGCCTTGTGTTACCGAAAATGTGTTGTATATCTGGTTATATACATCCATTAGCATTTCGTGTTGAACTTGTGTTAACTTAAATAAACTATCTCCCAAATTAGATGAACTTAAAGAAGTGTTCGCTAATGCAATGCCACCAATTCCATCCACAGAATAATTTAGGAGAATGATAAAATGAGCTTGTTTGGTACATTAGGAAAAATGGCTGGTTCAAAGGTTCTTGAAAAAGTTGGAAATGAACTTACAAAAAAACAAAATCAAGAGCAGTCTCTCGGTTATTGTAACTATATAAAAACAAATTTGGTTTGCATTTGTAAGTTAATAGGAGAAATGGAAGGTGAAACCAAATCACTGATTAGCAATGTTTCTTCTATGAAGGGCATAAAGATGTCGTTTAAAGAAAAAGGGGAATTTAGAAAAGTCAAAGATAAAGCAGAGAAAAATCTAAAATATCTCTATTTAACAAGAGACTTTTTTACTGCACTCTCGAAGAACGCAAGCGGATTGACATTAACAAATGAAGAACAATTACATTTGCTGAATAAAACTCACAAAAATCCTTGAAATATCTCGTTTCAGGGATTTTTATTTGTTAACATACAATTAACATACCTTTGCTTTCAGAATTAACATTGACTATATTAAAATGTTATTATGTAAAGTATGGTTTAAAGTTATGAAAACAAAGGAGAAAATTAAATGACAATATTTGATGTGTTAAATTTAATTGGTGGATTATGTTTATTCCTTTTCGGTATGAATGTAATGGGAGATGGCTTGGAAAGAAGAGCCGGAAACAGTTTAAAGGCATTACTCGGTAAACTTACCAATAGTCCGATAAAAGGCTTTTTGACCGGACTTGGTGTTACTGCGGTAATTCAGAGTTCATCTGCAACTACTGTTATGGTTGTTGGTTTTGTTAACTCAAAGATAATGACTCTTAAACAGTCAATCAGCATTATTATGGGTGCCAATATTGGTACAACCGTTACTGCATGGATACTCAGCCTTGGTGGAATTTCAGGCGATAATATCATTATGAAACTGTTAAAGCCTACTTCATTTACACCTATTCTTGCTCTTATCGGTATAGTGTTTATGATGTTTGCAAAATCCGGCAAGAAAAAAGATGTTGGAACAATCCTTCTTGGCTTTGCAACACTTATGTTTGGTATGCACGAAATGTCATCCGCAGTTTCAGGACTTTCAAAAATATCGGAATTTCAGAACTTATTTATAATGTTTAAGAATCCTATACTTGGCGTTATAGTTGGTGCTCTTCTTACTGCAGTAATTCAGTCAAGCTCGGCATCAGTTGGTATTCTGCAAGCACTTTCTGCCACGGGTGCAGTTTCTTACGGAGCAGCAATCCCGATTATTATGGGACAAAATATAGGTACTTGTGTAACCGCACTTTTATCTTCTGTTGGTACAAATAAAAACGCAAGAAGAGCGTCTATGATACATCTTATGTTCAATGTAATAGGAACAGTTGTGTGGCTTGTGGTATTTAGCTTGATTTCAGCAACAATCAAACCTGCAATTTTAGATGCATCTGCATCATATTTAGGTATTGCGATTTCACACTCAATATTCAATGTTCTTTGTACGGCACTTCTTTTGCCGATGTCATCGCTTCTTGAAAAACTCGCATATATTCTTGTGCCTGATGGAAAAGAAACAGAGAAAGTTGTTGAGCTTGATGAAAGACTTCTTGCTACACCTACCATTGCACTTCAGCAATGCTATAATGTGGTAAGAAAAATGGCAAACGAAGCTACCACAGGTTTTAAACTTGCAATTTCATCAGTAAATGAGTATGATGCAGAGAAAGCAGAAACAATCAGAACGATGGAAGGTAATACCGACCATTATGAAGATATTTTAGGAACATATTTAACAAAACTATCTCGGTCAAAAACTTCGGATGAAGATAGTTCGGATGTTTCAAAACTCTTAAAAGCAATCGGTGATTTTGAAAGAATTTCGGACCATAGTGTAAATATCTTGGAATCTGTTGAGGAATTAAGAGAAAAGAAAATTGAATTTTCTGATGATGCTAAACAAGAACTTAATGTTCTTACAAGTGCGGTATCCGAAATACTTGATATAACACTTTCTGCATTCGGCGGCGATGATGAAAATGCCGTATATAATGTTGAGCCATTAGAACAGGTAATTGACGGACTTAAATCTATGCTCCGTGACCGCCACATTGTTCGATTGGCAGATGGCGAATGTACTGTTGAAGCAGGTTTCATTTGGGGAGATCTTTTAACCAACTTAGAAAGAACTTCTGACCATTGTTCAAATATAGCTACTTGCTTGATTGATGCAACACATCACAATATGAACGCTCATGAATATAAACAGAGCCTTAAAGAAAACAATCCTCAGTTTGATGAGAAGTTCAAACTTTATGGCGAAAAATATAAATTGAGTCATTAATAGTAGTAATTTGGGTAAATACCGAGGGTAGAGATGTAATGTCTTTATCCTCATTTTTTATAGATATATTTGCTTTTTCTACCAAAGCACTTGAAATATTTGCACATTTATGGTATCATTATAAATATCAAGAAGAAATATATGTGATACTTGGCGTGATACTAAAAAATTAAACAAAGCAAAAGAATATGGAGATTTGAGAGAAAAAACTTGAATATTCCAATTAAATACTAAACAAATTTGTTTAGTATCAGAAAAACTTTGCCGAGTGGGAATAAAATGCACGTTTGTTTTTCATTATATCAACAGACATTAATTTCTACTGCGGAAAGTTTAAGTTTTGTTGTTGGAATGATGGTGTGTAACAGATATTATTCCTTTGAATATAATATAAAATAATTGCAATTTTATGTGTTTTTTGCAGTATATTTGAACAAGTTTAACAAAATAAGAAAAAACTTGTTGACTTTATGAATCTTTTTTAGTATTCTAAAATTACTGAATTGCGTAAAATTTTATTTATACATACAAGGATAATCAAAGGAGAGCGTTCTTATGTTTATGAAAGATATTACAGTGCAGAATCAAATTGGTCTTCATGCACGCCCCGCAACATTCTTTATTCAAAAAGCAAATGAATATAAATCTACCATATGGATTTCACGTGAAGAAAGAAAGGCTAATGCCAAAAGTCTTCTCGGGGTTCTTTCTCTTGGTATTGTAAAAGATACTGTTGTTACAATTATTGCTGAGGGAGTTGATGAACAGGAAGCCGTTGAAGGTCTTGTTGCTCTCATTGATTCAAAGTTTACTGAAAATGTATAACATTTTAAACCCTGCATAATATATGCAGGGTTTTTTTGACAGAATACGAGATTAAATGGTGAAACGTATGTATGAAATCGAAGAAAAATTAAAAACATTGCCGGATAAAAGCGGAGTGTATATAATGAAAAATTCTGACGGTGAAATTATCTACGTCGGTAAAGCAAAGATTCTCAAAAATCGCGTCAGACAATATTTTAAAACCAAAAATCACACTCTCAAAGTTGCAAGAATGGTTGAAAATATAGCAGACTTTGAATATATTATAACCGATAGCGAGAACGAGGCACTTATCCTTGAAAATAATCTGATTAAGGAAAATATGCCAAAATATAATATACTTCTTAAAGATGACAAAACATATCCCTTTATAAAAATCACAGTTAATGATGATTTTCCTCAGATATATGTAACACGCAGAGTTATAAGAGACGGTGCAAGGTATTTTGGACCCTATTGCAGTAATTCTGATTTAAAGGAAATTTTAGAACTGATATCAGAAGTTTTTTTCATAAGGAAGTGTAAAAAACATATTTGTGAAGATAAGTTCGATAAACGTCCTTGTCTGTATCATCAACTTGGAAAATGCAAGGCACCATGCAGTGGGTATATTTCAAAAGAAGAGTACAGAAAAAACGTTTACCGTGCAATTGATTTTTTGAATGGTAAATATGATGATATTACACAGGAATTACAACGCAGAATGAAAGAGTCTGCAAATGAGTTTGACTTTGAAACTGCGGCAATGTGGCGTGACAGAATTAATGCGCTCTCAATAATTAATCAAAAACAAAAAATTGTTTCGGCAACAGGTTCTGATTGTGATGCTATTGCAGTATATAATGCTGATGATATCGCCTGTGTTGAAGTTTTCTTCATAAGAAGCGGGAAGGTTGTCGGTAAAGAACATTATTTTCTTTCTAATACGTCTGATTCGCAGTCCGGCGAGATTATATCTGAATTTATTAAGCAATACTATGACAGTTCAAGTTTTATTCCGAAAGAGATTATTGTGCAAAGCGATTTTGACGATAGGGAAACAATTGAATTCTGGCTAAGTGAAAAAACCAACAGATCTGTCCATCTGACAGTTCCTAAAATAGGTGATAAACTCAAACTAATCTCAATGATTTCATCAAATGCAAAAAAAGAACATAGTGAACATCAACTGAAAATTTTGAGAAGTATTTCATTTAAAAATAATGCTCTTACATCTCTTCAGAATCTGACAAATCTTAAAAATCCACCATTGCTAATTGAGGCGTATGACATTTCAAACATATCAGGAAGTGCAAAGGTTGGGGCAATGGTCACTTTCAAAGATGGTAAGCCATGTAAAGATAAGTACAGAAATTTTAAAATTAAATATGTTTCCGGTCAGGATGATTATTCCTGTATGAAAGAAGTTTTGGAGAGAAGAATTGAAAAAGGGTTTCTTGAAAAAGAAAAATGTGTGGAAGAAAAAGATTGCAAATTTTTGCCTTTCCCTGATTTAATTCTCATTGATGGTGGCGAAGGTCATATGAATGTCGGAATTAATGTTGTCAAAAGTTACAATCTTAATATTCCTGTGTTTGGGATTGTAAAAGATAATCATCACAGAACAAATGCATTGATGTCGGAAAACGGTCAGATTGAAGTGGATAAAAGCAGTGAAACATTTATGCTTTTAACGCAGATTCAGGATGAAATGCACAGGCGCGCCATAACATATCACAGAAAACTGCGTGACAATTCCACCTTAAAAACAGAACTTTTAAAAATTGGGGGAATAGGGGAGAAAAAAGCAAAGGTTCTTTTAAAAGCATTCAGAAGTGTTAAGAGAATCAAAGATGCATCACTTGAAGAAATTGCATCTGTAAACGGAATAGATAAAACAAGTGCAGAAAACGTGTATGCATATTTTAATGGTAGATAAAATAATAAAACGTGTCTGAAGGTAAATACCATCGGACACGTTTTGTGATTATATTATTTATTTTCTGACAAGATATTTTCTCATATCCACTGCACATGCGATGAGGATTATCAGACCTTTTATAACATATTGCATATTTGCATCAATTCCAAGAAACGTAAGACCAACAAATATTATTCTCAGAAGAACAACTCCTATAATAACACCTGTAATCTTTCCAATACCGCCAACGAAAGATACACCGCCGATAACACAGGCAGCAATTGCATCAAGTTCATAGTTTAAACCCGTTGCCGCGCTGTTTGAACCAATTCTTGCGGCTTCAATAAACCCGGTTACACCGTATAGTACACCTGCTATTGTAAAAACGGTAATTATTGTTGCACCAACGTTAACCCCCGATACATTTGCTGCATCAGGATTTGAACCAACCGCAAACATATTTTTGCCAAATTTTGTCTTATTCCATACAATCCACATAATAATTGTTATAGCAATTGAATACCAAACAAAGTTTGGAATAGCAGTAGTTCCGATTGACAGTATACTTCCGGTAATAAGTTCTGTATAAGATGAATCAAGACCGGAAATTGACTGCCCGTTGTTGTTTCCACTCATCAGATACATTAAAAGTGTACCATATACTATAAGTTGGGTTGACAATGTAACGATAAACGGGTGGAGGTGAAATTTTGATGTGCAAAATCCGTTAATAAAACCTATCAAGCCGCCAATTGCAAGAACAAGTAATATTACGACATATACAGGCATTGTTGCAAGATCAGGAAACATTTTATTTGCATATCCGTTTGATTGTAAAAGAGAAGCAGACACACATGCTACAAGCCCTACAATTCTACCCGCAGAAAGGTCTGTTCCCGTAAGGATTATGCATCCTGCAATACCAAGAGCAATAGGGAGATTTGCAGCAGAAAGAGAAATTATATTTATAATTGAAGGTACTGATAAAAATCTTGGCCTCATAATCTGGATTATAACAATTGCAACAATAATAAAAATATATAACAGATTATTTATCAGAAATTCCGTCCAGTTACCCTTATAGTTGATTTTTTTCTTCGCTGTATTATTTGGATCGTTAAATTCATTGTGGTTTTCAGCCATATTCACACTCCTTTACACATATTTTGTTGCAAGCGACATAATTTCTTCCTGAGTGGTCTGTGATGCATTGAGTTCTCCTGCAATTCGTCCGCCTGACATAACGAGAATCCTGTCACAAACGCCTAATAGTTCAGGCATTTCCGATGATATCATCATGACCGCCTTTCCTCTTTTTGCAAGATCTATAATCAGTTGATAGATTTCAAATTTTGCCCCAACATCAATTCCTCTGGTTGGTTCGTCAAGCATCATTATCTCAGGTTCTGTAAGGAGCCATCTTCCGAAAATTACTTTTTGCTGGTTACCACCCGATAAAGTTCTGATTTGAGTTTCCTGAGTAGGTGTTTTGATTCTCATTGATTTAATTGACCATTGTGTATCTTTTTTCATTTTCTTATTGTTTAAAAAAAGTTTAGCAGTTTTATATTTTTTAAGATTTGATATTACTGTGTTATTAAGGATATCAAGTATTGCAAAAATTCCGTTTGCTCTTCGCTCTTCAGTTACAAGGGCAAGACCTGCCCGTATGGATTGCCCCGGGTTTTTATTTTTGATTTCTTTCCCGTTGATTATAATTTTACCGCTTTTTCTTTCTGATATTCCAAAAATATTCTCTACAAGTTCAGTTCTTCCTGATCCCGCAAGTCCGGCAATGCCGAGAATTTCTCCTTTTCTGAGTTCTAAAGATGCATCTTTAAGGTTGGAATATACAGAGGATAAATTTTCAACTTTCATAATAACATTTCCCGGTTTATTCTCTTTTTCGGGAAATCTGCTTGTCAGTTCACGGCCGACCATTAGTTTGATAATTTTATCCATATCAAGGTCAGATGCCTTTTCGGTTGCAATCCATCTTCCGTCACGCATTACTGTAACATAGTCCGAAATTTCAAGTATTTCCTCCATTTTATGGGATATATAGATTATTCCGCATCCTTTTTCCTTTAACTGATTAATGATTTTGAACAGATGTGTTACTTCGCGATCAGTGAGAGAAGAGGTTGGTTCATCAAAAACAAGAATTTTTGAGTTGTATGAAACAGCCTTTGCAATTTCAACCATTTGTCTTTTGGAAACAGACAGTTGGCTCATTACGGTTTTGGGATTAATATCAATATTTAAAGAATTAAATATTTCTTTAGTATCTTTAAGCATTTTTGATTCGTTTGTAATAATTCCAAAATGCAACGGATATCTGCCCAACCAAAGATTATCCATAACACTGCGTTTAAGTGCCTGATTAAGTTCCTGATGAACCATTGCAACACCATTTTCAAGGGCTTCTTTTGGATTTTTAAAATCTATTTCTTTTCCGTCCAGTCTAATTGTTCCGCTGTCTTTGGAATAGATTCCGAAAAGACACTTCATAAGAGTGGATTTGCCTGCTCCGTTTTCACCCATTAGCGCATGAACTGTTCCTCTTTTGATTGTGAGGGAAACGTTATCAAGTGCTTTTACACCCGGAAATTCTTTGCTGATGTTTTCGATTTCAAGAATGTTGTCTGTCATATCTTCTCTCCATGTGATGATTTATTAAGGTTTACTCACCGAAATATTTAGAATAGGGAATTCTGAGTTTTGCAACGGAATCATCTTTGTGATACATGTCAGTTCCGTCAAAAAAATCCTTTCCTGAAAGTGCATTTGATGTAACTATTGAAATTGCGTTTGCCATGCCATCAGCATCCTGTTTTACAGTTCCTGTCATTTTACCGTTGTTTATAAGTTCCTTTGCAGCATCTGTTGCGTCAACTCCAAAAACAGGGATTGTCTTTTCGCCACCTGTGTTAAACCCTGCGGAATTTAGGGCAGTTATTGCACCTTCTGCCATACCATCATTGTTGCATATTACAAGTTCTATCATATTGTTGTTTGCTTCGTTATATGACGTTAATGCTGTTGTCATATATTCATTTGCAGCAGCTGCAGACCATTGCCCGTTTTTATCAACAAGATATTTGTTGGGATTTGTTTTGTCATAGAATACAAGTTCGCCAAGACCCGAATCTTTTAAAAGTTTGTTTGCATCTTCCACAGAATATTTTGTCCTGTATATTGCCTCGTTGTTTCCTTCCTCACCCTTAAAAAGAATATAGCTGATTTTGCCATCATTATTGAGGTCAACCTTATTGAAATTATCAATAACATACTGACCTATCATTTCTCCTTGTAAATGTCCGGCTTCTTCTGCGTCAGTGCCTATAAATACACATTTGTCATAACTGTTGACTATATCATCAGACACTTCACGGTTAAAAAATATTACAGGTACATTTGCGTTTTTTGCCTGACTGATAATTCCTTGAGCCGCATCATCAGAACCGGTATTTACAATGTTAACCGCAAGTACTTTTGCGCCTTGAGTAATTGCAGTCTGAACCTGTTCGGTCTGTGTTGTTTGATTACCGTTACTGTCGTAATCATGATAAGAGATTTCAGCCTTGTCAAATGCTTTTCCAAGTGATGATCTTACATTAGAAATATATGTGTCACTATATGTGTAATAAAACACATGGGCGTCTGATGCATTTTTGCCTGACGAACATGCAACAGACATCAGACATACTGTAATGATTGTTAGTATAATACTTATTTTTTTCATTTCTGACCTCCAAAATTTTATGTTTAAAACTATTATTGTCAATAGGGAAAAAAATATAACATTTTTTATTATATATTCTTACAAGATTGCTTGACACCAAATTTTAAAAATGATATAATCATTTAGATTATAACTGACGAAAGAAGAGAAATTAAATGCCAATTACTCAATTTTTACTTAAAAACGCGGAAAAATATCCCAACCAGACTGCGCTTGTTGAAATAAACCCGGACGTAAGAGAAATCCGAAGAGTTACATGGAAGGAATATGAACTTATAGAATCCGGTGCTGCTCAGGAATATAAAAGGGAAATTTCGTGGAGTGTATTTGAAGAAAAAGCAAACAGATGTGCAAATCTTCTGATGAGCCGTGGTATAAAAAAAGGAGATAAAGTGGCAATTCTACTTATGAATTGTCTTGAATGGCTTCCGATATATTTTGGTATACTTAAATCAGGAGCGCTTGCTGTTCCTATAAACTATAGATTTACATCGGATGAGATAAAATACTGTCTTGATCTTGCAGACGTGGATGCTCTTGTTTTTGGTCCTGAATTTGTTGGTAGAATTGAAGAGATTTGTGATAGAATTCCTGATGTTAAACTTTTGTTTTATGTTGGAGATTCATGTCCGACTTTTGCAGAAAATTATCTTCACCTTGCGACCAACTTTTCAAGTGCAGCACCTGATGTTGAAATCTCTGATTCAGATGATGCCGCAATATATTTTTCATCCGGAACAACAGGCTTTCCAAAGGCGATTCTTCACAATCACGAGAGTCTTATGCATGCTGCATTGGTTGAGCAAAAACATCACGGACAGACTCACGATGATGTGTTTTTATGCATTCCTCCTCTTTATCATACAGGAGCAAAAATGCACTGGTTTGGTTCTCTTGTTTCCGGAGGTAAAGCAGTTCTTTTAAAAGGTGTTAAACCAAAGAACATAATAGAAACTGTATCAAATGAAAAATGCTCAATAGTGTGGCTTCTTGTTCCGTGGGCACAGGATATTCTTGATGCAATTGACAGAGGTGATTTTGATATTAATGATTATGCACTCTCGCAGTGGAGACTGATGCATATTGGTGCACAGCCTGTTCCTCCAAGCCTTATTAAACGCTGGATGAAAGTGTTTCCTCATCATCAGTATGACACAAACTATGGTTTGTCTGAGTCTATAGGTCCCGGTGCTGTTCATCTTGGCGTTGAAAATATACATAAGGTTGGTGCTATTGGTGTCGCAGGTTATGGCTGGGAAGTAAAAATTGTAAATCCTGACGGAACAGAGGTTTCAGGTACAGATGTAGGTGAACTTGTTCTTAAAGGTCCCGGAGTTATGACATGCTACTATAAAGATGAAAAAGCAACCAAAGAGGTTCTCTCTGACGGTTGGCTCAAAACAGGCGATATGGCCATGAAAGATGAGGAAGGATTCATATACCTCGTTGATCGTAAAAAGGATGTTATCATAAGTGGAGGCGAAAATCTGTATCCCGTACAGATTGAAGATTTCCTTAGAGCACATCCGGCAATTAGTGATGTTGCTGTAATTGGACTTCCTGATTCAAGACTTGGCGAAATAGCAACTGCAATCATACAGATTAAAGATGGAATGGAATGTTCAGAAGATGATATAAATCTTTTCTGTAAAGGTCTTCCAAGATACAAAAGACCTCACAAGATTATTTTTGCAGATGTTCCGAGAAATGCAACAGGCAAAATTGAGAAACCAAAACTCAGAGAGATTTATTGCGGAGAAAGTCTTGTGGCAACTCAGATTAAATCTTAAATTATTAAAGGTACCGAAATTTGTTTTCGGTATCTTTTTTCACACAAAAAATACACTTTGAGTACAAAAGTATTGTGTGTCAAATTCTTGACAATGTCTATAAAATATGTTAAAATTATTTGAATGTAAATTGAATTATCAGAATTATATATTAAAGGGTGGAAATGAAATGAAAATCAGTTTCAAAAATGCTTTTTTATATTCAAATAATCATTTTGTGAAAACATCCTTCAGCATTTTAAATAATGCTATTATACCTTATTGCGATTCTTCTGATTTTGAAGTGTATGATTGCGAAGGGATGTATATTTTTCCCGGCTTTGTTGATGTTCATGTCCATCTGCGTGAGCCGGGTTTTTCATATAAAGAAACAGTTGCAACCGGAACAGATGCTGCAGTATCATCCGGTTATACTGCGCTGTGTACCATGCCAAACCTGAAACCTGTTCCTGATAATTATGAAAACTTAAAAATACAACTTGATATTATTTCAAAAGATGCAAAATGCAAAGTTGTACCATTTGCGTCCATCACTAAAGGTCAAAATGGTGAAGAACTTTCTGACATGGTAAATGTTTCGGAATATGTTTCTGGTTTTTCTGATGATGGCAAAGGCGTTCAAAATGAAGATATGATGAGAAACGCGATGAAAAAAGCGAAGGAACTTGGCAAAATAATCAGTGCTCATTGTGAAGATAATTCACTTCTTTCTGGCGGTGTCATTCACAAAGGCAAGTTCAGCGAAATAACCGGAATTCCCGGAATATGCTCTGAAAGTGAATATCTTCCCATAGAAAGAGACGTAGAACTTGCCAAAGAAACAGGAGTTTCATATCATGTTTGTCATATTTCCACAAAAGAAAGTGTTGAAATCATAAGAAAAGCAAAAAAAGACGGAGTTGACATTACCTGCGAAACAGCGCCTCATTATCTTGTTTTAAATGATGAAATGATTGAAGATAACGGCAGATTCAAGATGAATCCTCCAATAAGATCTGAAGAAGACCGAATTGCTCTTATCGAAGGAATAAAAGATGGCACAATTGATATGATAGCCACAGATCACGCTCCTCATAGTTTTGAGGAAAAGAGTAAAGGTCTTGTTGGGAGTTTTATGGGTGTTGTAGGTCTTGAAACAGCATTTCCTGTACTTTATACCAAACTTGTGAAAAAAGGAATTATCAGTCTTGATAAACTGATCGAAATTATGAGTGTAAAACCGTCGGAAAGATTTTCTCTGTGTCGTGATGGGGTAAATCTTTGCATATATGATTTAGAGTCAAAATATACTGTAACCCCGGATTTATTTAAATCTATGGGTAAAAGTTCACCCTTTGAAGGGGAGGAAGTTTTTGGTAAATGTATGATGACGGTTTGCGACGGAAATGTTGTGTACAATCAAATGAAATAAATATATATACGAGGTGAAAAAATGCAACAGGGCATATTTAACATTGTGAATAATGAAAAAATTGCGAATGATGTGTACAAGATGACTCTTGCAGGAGATACATCAGCAATTACTGCACCCGGACAGTTTATTAACATCAAACTTGACGGACTGTTTTTGAGACGACCTATCTCTGTATATGATTATGATTCTGAAAATATTGTTATCATATATAAAGTCGTTGGAAAGGGAACTGAAATTCTTTCTGAGATGAAAGACGGAAGATTGGATGTTCTTACCGGTCTGGGAAACGGATACAAAATTTCCGATGATTCAAAGAATGTTTTGCTTCTTGGTGGAGGAGTTGGTGTTCCGCCGCTTTATAACCTTGCAAAAAAACTTGTTGAAAAAGGGAAAAATGTAACTGCAGTTCTTGGATTCAATTCTGAATCAGATGTATTTTGTGATGATGATTTCAAAAAACTCGGAGTTGAAACAATGGTTACAACCGCAGACGGGACATATGGAATAAAAGGGTTTGTAACCGATGCGATTTCGGAAGTTTCTTATGATGAGTTCTATACCTGCGGTCCTGAACCTATGCTTAAAGCAGTGTATAATGCTACAAACACTTCAGGGCAGTTCTCCTTTGAAGAAAGAATGGGATGCGGATTTGGGGCTTGTATGGGATGCAGTTGTAAAACAAAATATGGTAATAAACGTATATGTGTTGACGGTCCTGTGCTTGTAAAGGAGGAAATAATATGGTAAATACAAAAGTTTCTCTTTCGGGATTGACTCTTGATAATCCCGTAATTCCTGCATCCGGGACATTTGGATATGGATATGAATTTGCAAATTTTTATGATATAAATATTCTTGGTTCTTTTTCTTTTAAAGGAACTACAAAAGATCCGAGGTTTGGAAATCCAACACCAAGAATTGCGGAATGTGACTCCGGTATGATTAATTCTGTCGGTCTTCAAAACCCCGGTGTTGATGCTGTAATATCGGAAGAACTTCCGAAACTTTCAAAAGTATTTAACAAAAAAGTTATTGCAAATGTCGGTGGTTTTTCAGTGGACGAATATGTGTATAATTGTATGCGTCTTGACAAAGAACAGCAGGTCGGAATAATTGAAGTAAACATCAGTTGTCCAAATGTTCACGGCGGTGGTATGAGTTTTGGGACAAACCCAAAAGATGCTGCTCTTGTTACAAAAGAAGTTAAGAAGGTAACTACCAAGCCTGTATATATAAAACTCAGTCCAAATGTCACAGATATTGTTGAAATTGCAAAATCCTGTGAGGATGCCGGTGCTGATGGTCTTTCACTTATCAACACTCTATTAGGAATGAGAATCAATCTTAAAACAAAGAAACCTATAGTCGCAAACAAAATGGGTGGATTTTCCGGAAAAGCAATTTTCCCTGTGGCACTCAGAATGGTCTATCAGGTGTATGAGGCTGTTTCTGTTCCCATAATTGGTATGGGCGGTGTTTCATGTGCAGAAGATGTTATCGAAATGATGCTTGCCGGAGCAACCGGAGTTCAGGTTGGCGCTGCA
The DNA here is from genome assembly GCA_045541875.1 of Clostridia bacterium. Lineage (GTDB taxonomy): Bacteria > Bacillota > Clostridia > UMGS1810 > UMGS1810 > RGIG1828. Next base: position 37,051 of record JAZQJX010000004.1, read on the forward strand.
AATCTTGTTGAGCCGTATGCTTGTAAAAATATTATTGAAGCATTGCCCGACGCAATGAAAAAGTATGGAATTGATTCACTTGAAAATATTATTGGAGGTGCTCACTAATGGGTAAAGATGTAATTATTGCCTGTGATTTTGACAGCAAAGAAAAGGTTTTAAATTTTCTTGATTTATTTACTGATGTAAAACCTTTTGTTAAAATCGGAATGGAACTTTTCTATTCTGCAGGCCCTGAAATTGTAAGCGAAATCAAAAAAAGAGGACATAAGATTTTTCTTGATTTGAAACTTTGTGATATTCCGAACACAGTAAGAAAGTCTATGGCTGTTCTTGCCGGACTTGGTGTAGATATGTGCAATGTTCACGCATTCGGTACAAAAGCAATGATGGAAGCGGCAATCGAAGGGTTGTCCCAAGGTAATGAAACAAGGCCACTTCTTATTGCAGTAACTCAACTTACTTCCACAAGTGAAGAGAGAATGCAAAACGATCTTTTGATAGACAGAAAACTTGAAGATGTTGTTATGCATTATGCAAAAATGTCATCTGAAAGCGGTCTTGACGGAGTTGTATGTTCGCCTTTAGAGGCAAAACTTGTAAAGGAAAAATGTGGAAAAGAATTTTTGACGGTTACTCCTGGGATAAGATTTGCAGATGGGGATGTTGGTGATCAGGTGAGAATCACAACACCTGAGAGAGCAAAGGAAATCGGTTCAGATTATATTGTTGTAGGAAGACCGATAACAGCAGCAGATGATCCTATCAGTGCATATAAAAGATGTGTAAAAGAATTTGTTGATTAACATAAATTTTGGAGGAGATATAAATGGATAAAATAACAATTGCAAAAGATTTACTTTCAATAAGAGCAGTATTTTTCAGACCCGATGAACCGTTTACATGGGCAAGCGGAATCAAAAGTCCGATATATTGCGATAACCGCCTTACCCTTAGCGATGTAAAGGTTAGAGGTGATGTAGAACAGGGACTTGCAGATGTTGTAAAGGAATACTATCCTGAAGCAGAAGTCCTCATGGGAACTTCGACTGCGGGAATTGCACACGCTGCAATTACAGCGCATCTACTTGATTTACCCATGGGATATGTGAGAAGCGGTTCGAAAGATCACGGTAGACAGAATCAGATCGAAGGTAAACTTGAAAAAGGTCAGAAAGTTGTTGTAATAGAAGACCTTATCTCAACCGGAGGAAGTGTTATAGAGGTTGTAAATGTGTTAAGAGAAGCAGGTGCAGAGGTCATCGGAATTGCAAGTATATTTACATATGGGATGAAAAAAGGTCTTGAAAGGCTTAATGACGCTGATGTAAAAAATATAAGTCTTTGTGATTTTGATACAATTGCTCAGGTTGCAGCTGATACAGGATATATAAATTCATCTGATGTTGAACGACTCATAAAATTCAGAAATAATCCTTCTGACGAAAGTTGGATTGGCTAATAAATATAACGGAGACCAAAGATTATGAAACATTTACTTGATGTATCAGACCTTTCAATTGCAGAAATAGATCAACTTATAGATACCGCCTCTGATATAATTGACAATCCTGAAAAATATCAGGAAAAATGCAGGAACAAAAAAATTGCTACATTATTTTTTGAACCATCAACAAGAACAAGGTTGAGTTTTGAAGCCGCAATGCTTGAACTTGGCGGAAGCGTTCTTGGATTTTCCGAGGCGGCTTCAAGTTCTGCTGCAAAAGGCGAAAGCATATCCGATACCGTTACGGTTGTAAGTTGCTATGCTGACATAATTGCTATGCGACATTTCAAAGAAGGTGCACCAATGGCTGCATCTTTAAAATCCAATGTGCCGATAATAAACGCAGGAGACGGCGGTCATAATCACCCAACACAGACTCTTACAGATCTTCTTACGATAAAAAAAGAAAAAGGCAGATTCGATAATCTCACTGTCGGTCTTTGTGGTGATTTGAAATTCGGCAGAACTGTTCATTCTCTTATTAATGCAATGGTAAGATATGACAACATAAAATTTGTACTCATATCTCCTGAAGAACTCAGACTTCCTGATTATATAAAACATGATGTTCTTGACAGAAATAATATTGAATATAACGAGTGCACAACAATTGAAGATGCAATTTCAGAACTTGATATTCTGTATATGACCAGAGTACAGAGAGAAAGATTTTTCAATGAAGCAGATTATGAAAGACTTAAAGACAGTTGTATATTGAACACCGAAAAAATGAAAAAAGCCAAAGATGATATGATAGTTCTTCATCCTCTTCCGAGGGTTAACGAAATTACTACATCTGTTGATAAAGATCCCAGGGCATGTTACTTTAAACAGGCAATGTATGGTAAATATATCAGAATGGCGCTCATACTTAAACTTTTGGGGGTGGAATAATTGAATATAGATTCAATAAAAAACGGGCTTGTAATAGATCATATCAAAGCCGGAAAATCTATGGATATATATCATTATCTGAATCTTGAGAAACTTGATTGTCAGATAGCGATAATTAAAAACGCTTCCAGCAAGAGAATGGGAAAAAAAGACATTATTAAAATTGACACAGAACTTGATATTGATGTTGATGCACTTGGATATATTGATAAAAATATCACTGTTAATTTTATAAAAAACGGTGTGAAAGTAAAAAAAGTATACCCAGATTTACCTGACACAATTACAGATATAATAAAGTGTTCAAATCCCAGATGTATAACATCAATAGAACAGGAAATACATCATATTTTCAAACTCACAGACAGGGAAAACGGTGTTTACAGATGCATGTATTGTGAATCACTTGCAAAGGAGCATAATGCCTGAATTGAGGTGAGAGTTTATGAATTTCAAAGAAATAACAAAGTTCATAAAAGGAAAAGAAGACAAAGAACTCGTTGAAATATACCGGGGGAATATAGATGAGATTTCAATGCTTGGAAATGTTGTTGCATTTTCACAGATGCTCTTTGGATTCAGAAATCTTGTTGATTTTTCCTTTGACGGATATAAAATCGTAAGGTGCAGGGATATAACAGAAATTGTAACCAAAGATAAGAACAGTTCACTAAAGTTTATGGATATGATATGCAAAAAGGAACTATCTTTTGAACCGTGTATATTTTCTGACAGACTAAAGTCATGGAACTGTCTCTTTGAATATTTGATCAATAATAAACTTCCTGTAACTATTGAGTGTTCCTTTGAAGATGCGATTGATTACTATGTTGGTTGGGTTTTGTCGATAAATGCAAATATAGTTGAGTTGCAGTGTTTTGACGGCTCCGGTGTTCTTTTCAAAGACAAAGTGAAGGTCAATCTTGATTTTGTTACATGCGTAACTTTGGGTGACAGATACACAACTTTTATGGCTAAATATGTTGATGTTAAATGATCTGACATAAATTAAATAATAGGGGGTGTAAATAATTCTAATGAATTTTTGCATCCCCTGAATTTTGATTTTTAGGAGTTTACATAATGAACGGTAAATATATTAAAATTAATTTTGAATGTTTAGGGTTACAGATATTATTCTCTGTGATATCAATGGGACTTTATAATGATTTTTTCCCTGATGTTGTATTCAGTTTGTTTACGGCATGGCTTTTTTTGTGGACAATCCATTCGACATTCTGGCAACTTGGAAACAAAGAGAGAAAAATGATAAAAATTATGAATAAAAATCGTGGAGAAAACGAGCCTGAATACAAACAAAACAGGTTTAAAGGTGCAATTATTGCAGTTCCTTTTTTTGCAGCCAATTTTATCTTTTTGATTGTATCATGTGTTCTGAATAAGGATATCCTTGTTACAATCCAATCCATATTGCAATTTTCTTTTGTGGGATTTTTAACACCTGTTGATGATATCCTTGGTTGGAATTATTTTTATCCCCGTTTCATTGTATGTGTAGTTATGTATTTAACCTGTATTATTGCATATTTATCCGGATCATACAATTATAGTTTCTTTGATAAATATTTTCATAAGATAGTATACAAAACAAAGAAAGATGATTAAGTAAATATTCATATCACCTCATTACCGATAATATTAATTTAGTATATCATTTTGGTGTGTGAGGTATATAATGATTATTTTAAAAAAGAAAACTATATACAATATACTGTTTTCAATTGCGTTGGTTTTTTCTGTTTCCTCTTTTCTGAATGTGAATGAACATAAGAATTCATTTGTTTTTGCACCATTAAGTGCCGGAAAAACTATTATTATTGATGCAGGTCACGGTTATCCTGATGGTGGTGCAGTTGCAGGTGACGGAACTTTAGAGAAAGACATTAATCTTGAAATTTCAAAAAAACTTGGAATGTTTTTTGTTCAAAGCGGAGCGAAAGTTATTTACACCCGGGAGGGTGATGATTCTGTTGCTGAAAAGGACAATAAGACAATCAGAGATATAAAACGCGATGACCTTAATATCAGAAGAAAAACCTTAAACAGCGGTGAAGGGGATATATTTTTAAGCATACATATGAATAATTTTGATGATTCAAAATATTCCGGTGCTCAGGTGTTCTATGATGGGAATAACAAAGATAGTAAAGTGCTTGCAAATTTAGTACAGTCTTATCTGAAAGAATTTGTTGATAAAACAAATACAAGAAAAGCAAAAGATGCAAAAAATTCAATTTTTATAATGAGAGACAGCAAGATTCCGTGTGCTCTTATAGAATGTGGATTTTTGTCAAACAAAAAAGAACTTGAAAAACTAAAAAGTGATGAATATCAGGAAGAACTGTCATATGCCATATTTTGTGCAGTGACAGAATATATACAAAATAATATGTAAGGAGTATAATATAATGACAAAAGGTAAAATTTCAGTTCACACAGATAATTTGTTGCCAATAATTAAAAAATGGCTATATTCTGACAGTGATATATTTTTAAGAGAACTTATATCAAATGCACAGGATGCCATAATGAAACACAAAAAACTCTCATCTCTTGGTGAGGCACAGATGAGAGAAAAATATGAGATAAAAGTTAAGGTAAATAAGGCTGATGGAACTTTAAAGATTTCTGACAACGGAATCGGTATGACCAAAGACGAAGTTGAAAAATATATAAATCAGGTTGCTTTTTCCGGTGCTGCAGAGTTCATAGAAAAATATGAAAACGAAAATGATGATAAGAGTACAATAATTGGTCATTTTGGTCTCGGATTCTATTCTGCATTTATGGCTGCTGAAACTGTAGAAATAGACACTTTGTCATATACAGATGGAGCATCTGCTGTTCACTGGGTGAGTGATGGTGGAAGTGAATATGAAATAGGAGACTGTCAAAAGGATGATTTCGGAACAGAAATCACTCTTCATATTGCAGATGACAGCAAGGATTTCCTTGAAATGTCAACTGTAAGAAGTGTTTTAAACAAATATTGTTCGTTCCTTCCAATAGAAATATATCTGTCAGATGAATCAGATAACGAAAAAGAACCTCAGTTAATAAATGATACAAATCCGTTGTGGTTAAAAAAGCCATCCGAGTGTACAGATGAAGAATACAAAACATTTTATCATAAAGTATTTATGGATTTTAATGATCCGCTCTTCTGGATTCACCTTAATGTTGATTACCCCTTCAATTTGAAAGGAATTTTGTATTTTCCGAAACTCAGTCACGAACTTCAGTCAATAGAAGGACAGATAAAATTGTATAATAATCAGGTGTTCATTGCAGACAATATTAAGGAAGTAACTCCTGAATATCTTATGCTTTTAAAGGGTGTAATTGATTGTCCTGATCTTCCTTTGAATGTATCAAGAAGTTTTCTTCAAAATGACGGCTATGTCAGCAAGGTGTCAGGTCATATAACCAAAAAGGTTGCGGACAAGCTTACCTCACTCTATAATTCTGATAAGGATTCATATTTTAAATATTGGGACGATATTAATCCTTTTGTTAAATATGGTTGCATGCGTGATGAAAAATTCTATGACAGGGTAAAAGACGTTATTGTATTTAAAAAATATGATGATACCTACATTACATTAAAAGAAATTGGCGAACTTGACGACAAAGAAGTATTCTATATTACAGACTCTGACGGTCAAGCACAGTATGTTGAACTTTTAAAAGATGAAAATAAGAATCTTGTATATCTCAACTATGCTATTGACACTCATTTTATAAGCCTTCTTGAATATAAAGTTTCAGATATTAAATTTAAAAGAGTTGATTCCTACACGGGAAACGATGTTGATAAAGATGAAAATCTTGACGAAAAAATTAAAGATACATTTTCTGCATTTTATAACCAGGAAAAAATTGAAATCAAATCACTTAACTCTTCAAGCGTGCCTGCAATCATAGTTTTATCGGAAGAAGCACGAAGAATGGAAGAAATGACCAAAATGTATGGAAACATGGGTATGATGAATCTTCCGAAAAATGAGGCAACTCTTGTTATCAATCGAACATCTGAACTTATATCTAAAATATTGGATTGCAAAAATGATGATGTGAAAAACCTTATCTGCAAAGAGATTGTTTCAATGGCAAAACTTTCTCACAACAGTCTTACAGGTGCTGAAAAAAATGAGTTTTTAGATACAACGGCAGAAATATTAAAAAAACTATTAAATATATAAAAAATATGAAATATGTTCATAATATTTGTGTCTGTTTTTCATTGACATTTTTTGTATTAAATTGTATAATTATGGTATAAAATTTTGGAGGTATGTGTTAATGTTAGTATCAGCAAAAGAAATGTTAAATAAAGCGAAAACAGGAAAATATGCTGTAGGTCAGTTTAACATCAACAATCTTGAATGGGCGAAAGCAATTCTTCTCACAGCACAGGAACTTAACTCTCCTGTAATCCTCGGTGTATCTGAAGGCGCAGGTAAGTATATGTGCGGATACACAACAGTTGTTGGTATGGTAAAAGGAATGATCAAAGAACTTGGTATCACTGTTCCTGTTGCAATTCATCTTGATCATGGCAGTTATGAACACGCAATCAAATGTATTGAAGCAGGTTTTTCTTCAGTTATGTTTGACGGATCACATTATCCTATTGAAGAGAATATAGAAAAAACAAAAGAACTTATTAAACTTGCCAATGAAAAAGGCGTTTCTGTAGAAGCAGAAGTCGGTGCTATCGGCGGCGAAGAAGACGGCGTTGTTGGAAACGGCGAAGTTGCAGATGTTAATGAATGTAAAATGATAGCAGATCTTGGTGTGGATATGCTTGCTGCCGGAATTGGTAACATTCACGGCAAATATCCTGAAAACTGGGCAGGTCTTCGTTTTGATGTTCTTGAAGAAATCAGTAAAGAAACAACCCCAATGCCCCTCGTTCTTCACGGCGGCACAGGTATTCCTGCCGATATGATAAAAACAGCAATTTCTCTTGGTGTTTCCAAAATCAATGTTAACACAGAATGCCAGATTGCATTTACCGCTGCAACCAGAAAATATATTGAAGAAGGAAAAGATCTTCAGGGTAAAGGTTTTGATCCTCGTAAGGTTCTTGCTCCCGGATTTGAAGCAATAAAAGCAACAGTTAAAGAAAAAATGGAACTTTTCGGTTCTGTTGATAAAGCATAATTTAATTAAATTTTTACAGGCTGTCTCTTAGTTGAAAATCAGAGACAGCCTGTTTGTATAACGGTGTATTATGAGAATAATAGAATATGTACATAAAGAAAATACAAGTGATGTAAAAAGTGTTCTTAAAAATAAACTTGGTTTTTCTTCTTCACTTATAAAAAAACTTAAGATGACAGGGGGAATTGCAAGAGGCACAGATATACTTCGTACAACGGATAAAGTATACTCAGGAGATGTCCTTGTACTTTCAATTCCGTATGATGAAAGTGACATTCAACCTGTTGACATACCAATTAAAATTTTATATGAAGATGAAGATGTTATATGCATTGAAAAGAATAGGGGAATACCATCTCATCCGTCACAAGATCATTATACTGATACTCTTGCCAATTTTGCACTATCATATCTTAAAAAAACAAAAGATGAATTTCACATAGTAACAAGACTTGACAGTCTGACGTCCGGTATTGTTCTTGCTGCCAAAAATCAGTATAGTGCATCAATTATGTGTACAAAAGAGTATAATAAGACAATATCAAAAAAATACTATGGAATATGCAGGGGTTTGTTTGATGAAAAAGAAGGGATAGTTGAAGTCCCGATTTCAAGATGTGATGACAGTATTATCAAAAGGTGCGTGTCGGATAATGGTAAGTATTCAAAGACCGGATACCTGGTTGAAAAAGATGATGGAACAAACTCCCTTGTTTCGTTTCAACTGTATACCGGTAGAACCCATCAGATAAGAGTTCATATGTCCCACATAAATCATCCGCTTTTGAATGATTTTTTGTATGACATGGATGCAGACAGTAATGAGAAGTTTTCTCTTCATTGCTCCACCATCTCTTTTGTACATCCATACACTAAAATAAAAATCACAGTCGAGTCAACTCTCCCTGATTATTTTACTATTTAGAATTATAAATTTTCGTAAACCTTTTTCTAAACTGCGACGGCGATTCACCGTTGCAGTTTTTGAATATGTCACCAAAATAATTTGCACTTGAAAATCCACACATTTCAGCAATTTCGCCAATAGAAAGTTGTGTTGACAAGAGGAGTCCTTCGCTTTTTTTCAGGCGTATCTGTGTCAGGTATTCATTGAATCCAAAACCGGTAAGTTGTTTAAATTTTTTTGAAAAGTAAGTTTCTTCCATAAATGCAAGTTTGGATGCATCATGAAGTGTTATTTTCATATGGCAGTTTTCTTTTATGTAATGTGCAACATCCTGAATTTTATCAGCACCGTCTTTTGTTCTCTGATTTTTAGATTTTCCGTGTCTGAGACAAAAAAGTGCTATGTTGGCGAGGAGATTCTGTTTGAAATAATCAGAATATGAATCAGGATTGATATTCTCTATATTTACCATATCAATAAGATTACTTAAATGTTCAGCATTTTTAATTGTAAATCTTATACATTGAATATTTAAAAAGTCGTTAACGTTATCCTCACCAATTTCTTTTTTTAGTTTATTTATGTGATTGTGATTAAAGTTTATGATATATCTTTCAAACCCTTTTTTGTTTGACGAAACTGTTCTGTGAAGTTCGTGAGGTTTTATTATTACAAGATCGCCGGGATATATATCATATATTGAATCTTCAATAAAATACCGTCTTTCGCCTGAAATCTGGTAGTAAAGTTCATAATAAGTATGAGAATGCGATTTTGGCATTGCTGTAGATGCTGATTTTCTTTTTGACGTGTATATGAAATCCATTTTATCTTCATTCCTCTTCTTTTTTTTGATTATATCATATCGAAAACTGAATTTCAATATTTCTGTAGTATATAATGTAAAATCACAAAAAATCGGTTGAAATTACATTGTTTTTGTTATAGAATAATTTTAAATAAAGTGAAAGGAAGAACAAAAAATGATACATCACGGCGTCAAAGTAGAAAATATTAAAATAGCATACATCGGTGGTGGTTCGAGAGGATGGGCATGGAGGCTCATGTCGGACCTTGTTGAAGCATCAGATATATCAGGAGATGTGTATTTGTATGACATTGACATGGATGCTGCCAAAGCCAATGAAATAATCGGAAATATGTATAATGATGTTGGAGGGGCAAAATCTGTTTGGAAATATCATGCTGCCAACACAATAGACGAAGCGCTGACAGGCGCTGATTTTATTGTTATTTCAATTCTCCCGGGTACATTTGATGAAATGGAGTCAGATGTTCACGCACCGGAAGAATATGGAATCTATCAGTCGGTTGGTGACACCGCAGGTCCCGGCGGAATTGTCAGAGCAATGAGAACAATACCGATGTTTGAAGAAATTGCAGAAAACATAAAGAAATATTCACCGGATGCCTGGGTTATTAACTATACAAATCCTATGACACTTTGCATCAAAACTCTTTACAGGGTATTTCCTGAAATAAAGGCTTTCGGATGTTGTCACGAGGTGTTTGGAACACAGGCCGTTCTTTCAAGAATGATAAAAGAAGAATTTGGCGAAGATGCAAAAAGGGAAGACATTAAGGTTAATCCCGTGGGTGTTAATCATTTTACATGGCTTACAAGTGCAAAATACAAAAACATTGATTTGTTTCCATACTATGCAAAGTTTTGTGAAAAACACAAAGATGGTCTTGAATCCGGTGGTGATGATAACTGGATGAACAGTACGTTCCACAGTGAAGAAAAGGTTAAGTTCGATCTTTTTAATAAGTTTGGTTACATTGCAGCAGCAGGAGACAGACACCTTGCAGAATTCTGTGAGGGAAAATGGTATCTCGAAAGTCCGGAAAGAGTAAAAGAAATGAAATTCGGTCTGACAACTGTTGCTTTCAGAAAAGAAGATCTTAAAGAAAGACTTGAAACAAGCAGACAGTATATATCAGGTGAAAAGAAACTTGAAATAACTCCAAGCGGTGAAGAAGGTGTATCGCAGATGCGCGCAATTCTCGGCCTTGGAGATATTGTAACAAATGTTAACATTCCAAATGTCGGTCAGATTCCAAATCTTCCTGTTGGCGCAGTTGTTGAAACAAATGCTGTTTTCCGTTCGGGAAGTGTTACTCCTGTTATGGCAGGAGAGATTCCTAATCCAATTTACCCTATGATTTCAAGAGTTTGTGCGGAACAGGAAGCCGTATCTGACGCAATTGCAAACCGTGATCTTGAGGCAATATTTATGGCTTTTGCAGGCGATCCTCTTGTTACAATTTCCGTAGAAAAAGCAAGGGAACTGTTTGCCAAAATGATTAATAATACTTCGAAATATCTCCAGGATTATGACATTGAAAATTTTAGAATCTGAAATATGAGGTATAATTATGAAAAACTATAAAAAAACAATAAGACCTGAAAGAATAATACAGTTTGGAGAGGGCGGATTTTTGAGAGGATTTGTCGACTGGATTGTACAAATCACCAATGAAAAAACAGACTTTAATTCAAATGTTGTTGTTGTTCAGCCCATAGAAAAAGGTATGTGCGATAAGTTATCTGAACAAAACTGTGCATATACCCATATTATGAGGGGTTTAAAAAACGGAGAAGCAGTAGTTGAAAAAAAGATTATTGACGTAATTTCAAGATGTGTAAAACCATATGATGATTATGATTCTTTTTTGAGTCTTGCCAAAAATGAAAATTTCAGATTTGTTGTTTCCAACACAACTGAATCAGGAATAGTTTATGATGAAAACGATAAGCTGACGGATGCACCTCAAAAATCCTTTCCGGGAAAGGTGACCGCACTTTTATACAGACGTTTTAAACTTGGTCTAAAAGGATTTGTTTTTCTGCCGTGTGAACTGATTGACAAAAACGGAGAGACATTGAAAAGCATAATTCTTAAAATGGCAGATAACTGGAATCTTGAAGAAGAGTTTAAAAAATGGGTATTAGACGAAAACATATTCTGTAATACATTGGTTGACAGAATTGTAACGGGATATCCGAAAGATGAAAAAATCGATCTTGGATATGTTGATGAAATGGTTAATACAAGTGAACTTTTTCATCTTTGGGTTATTGAAGGGCCAAAAAGTATTCTTGATGAAATACCGCTTGATAAAACAGGGCTTAATATCATTGTTACGGATTCTCTTGAGATGTATCGCACAAGAAAGGTGCGTATCCTAAACGGTGCTCACACATCTATGATTCCATATGCAATGCTTGAAGGCATAGAAACTGTCAGAGATTGTATGAATGACTCTGAAATGTCTGAATTTGTTAATAAGTGTGTATTTGATGAAATTGTTCCAACTCTTGATTTGCCTTATGAAGAACTTGTTGAGTATGCAAATGATGTGTTTGAAAGATTCAACAATCCATTCATAAAGCACCTTTGTTCATCCATTTCATTAAACTCTGTGAGTAAATTCAAAGTAAGAGTTTTGCCATCTCTTCTTGAATACATAGAAAGAAAAGAGAAAATGCCGTTAAATCTTATAAAATCTCTTGCAAAACTTATAGAGTTTTATAAATATTCAACACCGACAGATGATGAAAAAATTGTCTCTTTTATGAAAGAAAAATCTTTGAAAGAGATTCTTTCAAATGTAGAATTTTGGGACACTGATTTGAGTTTTCTTTATGACGAGGTAGTGAAATATGATAATAAATAAACTTGATAATGTAAGAGTGGATATTGAATCAGGTCACAAATATGCCATATGTGATATAAATATAGGTGAGGACGTTATAAAATACGGAGAACCCATAGGTCAAGCCACAGAAGACATTAAATGCGGTGATCATGTCCACACACATAACCTGAAAACAAATCTTTCCGGGATTTTGGAATATGAATATTCAGAATTTACACCTGTAGTCGAAAAGATTGATTCTGATATTGAATTTATGGGATACAGGCGCAAAAACGGGGATGCGGGAATACGTAACGATGTATGGATTATAAATACTGTCGGATGTGTAAATAAAACTGCAGAAATTATAGCATCCAAAACCGGTGCAAAGTTTTTTTCTCATCCCTTTGGTTGTTCGCAACTTGGCTATGATTCAAAGATAACACAAAAAATTCTAAAAGGCATGGTCAATCATCCAAACCATGGCGGTGTTCTTGTACTCGGCCTTGGATGTGAAAACAATAATATTGATGTTTTTAAAGGTGTTCTTGAAACCTGGGATGAGGAAAGAGTCAGATTTCTTAACTGCCAGGATGTTGAGGATGAAATTGCAGAGGGCGTAAAGATTGTTAATGAACTTCAGGTGCTTTCTCAATCAGACAAAAGAGAATGTGTTAATATTTCCGAACTGAAAGTAGGTCTCAAATGTGGAGGGAGTGACGCCTTTTCCGGTATAACTGCAAATCCCCTTGTTGGAAGATTTTGTGACAAACTTACTTCTCTTGGAGGAAGTTGTGTTCTGACAGAAGTCCCTGAAATGTTTGGTGCTGAACATCTTTTGATGAAAAGATGCGAAAATAAAAGTGTCTTTGAAAAAACAGTTAAACTTATAAATGATTTTAAAGGCTATTATACAAGATATAATCAGGTAATTTATGAAAACCCATCACCCGGTAACAAAAAGGGTGGAATTACAACACTGGAAGAAAAATCTCTTGGTTGCATCCAAAAAGGCGGAAAATCTACCGTTGTAGATGTTCTTGATTATGGTGATAAACTTTCCAAAAACGGATTATCTCTTCTTAATGGTCCCGGAAATGATATTGTTGCTGTAACAAATCTTATGGCATCAGGCGTACATATGATTCTTTTCACAACAGGAAGAGGTACACCTCTTGGAAGTGCTGTTCCGACAGTTAAGATTGCAACAAACTCATCCCTTGCTAACAAAAAATCAAATTGGATTGACTTTAATGCGGGACCAATTATTGACGGTAAGGATTTGACAGGTGAACTTTTTGAATATGTAATTTCTGTTGCAAATGGAGAAAAATGCAAAAACGAAATAAACGGATATGAAGAGATTTCCATTTTCAAAGATGGCGTAACTCTTTAAGATGTAAAATTTGATAAAAACATTGCACATAAAAGGACAATGACATAAAAGATTATTTATGGTATAATTATTTAAACCGTAAATAATCTTTTTCTTTTCGTAGATGTTTTTGTTTAACAATTATATCAAATATGATAAAATTATCATATCTGATATTTACCTAAGAATAAGATTTTGTTAAACTTAAATTTGAAAGACATATTTATGATATTAAAATGAGGTGTTATTTATGAAAAAGATAAAAGTCGGTCAGATTGGTATTGGTCATAATCATGGAGAATCAAAAATGGCTGCTTTCAGAAAATTCCCCGAACTTTTTGATGTGGTTGGATATGCCGAGGATGATGAAAGATGGATAAATGTGAGGGGTAATGCCAACGCATATAGCGATCTTCAAAGAATGAGTGTTGATGATATAATAGAAAAATGTGATGCGGTCATTATTGAAACAGATGTTTGGAATCTCACAAAAATTGCCCAAAAGTGTGTGGATGCAGGAAAACACATCCATCTGGATAAACCCGCAAGTGGAACTTTGGAAGAATTCAAAAAAGTTCTTGATACTGCCAAAGAAAAAAATCTCATTGTTCAGATGGGGTATATGTATAGGTATAATCCTGCCGTATTAAAATGTTTTGAACACATAAAAAACGGTGACCTTGGCGAAATTTATTCCATTAATGCGGAAATGAGCACATTCCATGATGTTAAATATAAAAAATGGCTTAAAAACTTTAATGGCGGAATAATGTATATTCTTGGCAGTCACCTTGTTGACCTTGCGGTGTATATTCTCGGAAAGCCAAATAAAATCACATCATTTATGAAACATACAATGCTTGATGATGTTGATTTTGAAGATAATAATCTTGCTGTGCTTGAATATGAAAAAGCACTTGTAAGAATATATGTTTCATCTGTTGAAGTAAACGGCTGGGGCAGAAGACAACTTATGGTTTCCGGAAGCAAAGGGACGGTTAACATCATGCCGCTGGAAAACGAATGCACTATGACATATGCAGATTTAAACATATGCGGTAATAATAGTTATGAAGATGTAAAAACAAAGGTTGATGTATCTGATGTTCCGAAAGATGCAAGATATGATGATATGGTCAAAGACTTCTATTCATACATAATTGGTGAAAAAGATAATCCCTTTACATATGAACATGACTATCTTGTTCAGGAGGTTTTATCCGAAATTGTTGGCGGAATCAGATTTAACAGCGAAAATCCATATTTATAAAAACAGGAGGATACTATGAACAATATGCTTGGAGTTATGATTGACTGTTCAAGAAATGCAGTCATGAATGTTGAATCAGTAAAAAAATATGCATCAATTATTAAGAAAATGGGATATAATACCTTGATGCTTTACACCGAGGATACGTATGAAGTTCCAAATCAGCCTCTTTTTGGTCATCTGAGAGGCAGATATTCAAAAGATGAATTAAAAGAACTTGATAAATACTGTCTGTCCATAGGCATAGAACTTATCCCGTGTATTCAGACGTTGGCGCATCTGAACGCCATGTTCAAATGGACAGATGAATATTCTGACATAAATGACTGCGATGACATTTTGATTGCAAGTGATGAAAATGTTCTTTCTCTCATAGACAATATGTTGAATGTTGTTTCAGAATGTTTCACAACAAAAAAAGTACATATTGGTATGGATGAAGCATTCCGTATAGGAACAGGAAAATATCAGAAGATCCATGGAATAAGAGACAGATTCGATATAATCAATGAACATCTTCACAAAGTGTGTGAAATTGCATCAAAATATGAACTTGAACCTATGGTCTGGAGTGATATGTTTACAACTCTTGCTCTTGGCACAGATAATCAATATGATGTTGTTGAAGATAAATCAGCACTTCTGGAAAAAGCAAAACTTCCCGAAAACCTGACTTTGGTATATTGGGATTATATTTCAAAAGATCCCCGTCATTGTGAAAAAATAATCAAAACTAATCAACTTTTTGAAAGACCAGTTGCATATGCTGCCGGAGCATGGACATGGAGAGGATTTGCACCATCGAACAAAAACAGTATTGGATGCACACTCAGGGCAATTGAGGCTTGTAACAATACCGGTGTAAAAGATATGATTATCACCGTTTGGGGCGATGACGGTAATGAATGCTCGCCATATTCAATTCTGCCATTTCTTATGACTGTTGCAGAGATCGTCAATGGTAATAATGATGAAAAATCTGTCAAAGATAAATTCAAAGAAATAACAGGCTGTTCATATGACAGTTTTATGATTTTTGACAAAATGGATGAACTTGTAGGAAATCATAACACTGAGCAGGATTATTATTATAATCCCTGCAAGTATCTCTTATATAACGATCCGTTTCTTGGAATCAGAGACTATATGTGTTCATCAGATGACTGTCTGTATTATAAAAATCTTTCAAAAGAGATTAATGCAGTTTCTGATAAAGGGGAATTTGGATATCTGTTTGATTTTTATGAGAAACTTGCCCGTGTCCTTTCTGTAAAAAGCGATCTTGGTTTACGCACAAGAAAAGCATATCTTGAAAAAGATACCGAAACCCTTAAAATTATAGTTTCAGATTATGATAAAACTATAGAACTTATAAATGATTTTCACAAGGCACATCAGACAAGATGGTTCATTGATAATAAACCGCATGGATTTGATGTTCAGGATATAAGAATAGGGGGACTCATTCAGCGACTCAGAAGTTGCAAGGAAAGATTATTGATGTTTATAAATGGTGAAATCAGTAACATATCTGAACTTGATGAACCTGTTTTGAATGATACAAATGGTTCCGGATTCTGGTGGAGAGTTTCTACGCCGAATATAATAGGGCACTGTCTTGATTAAATGTCCTTAAAAAATATACGCACCCATATAGAGGTGCGTATATTTTTGTCTCTGTCCTATATAAGTATTGGTGAAGAAAAAATATACATTTTCTATGATGATTATGCGTAAATAGATGACAAATGAGCAAAAGTATGCTATAATATGGTTAGAAATTGAAACTTTTTACAATCTATATAGATAGAAGAGTTATACAAATAAGAATTTAACGGAGATTATGTATGCTTGAAAAAATGAGTGATTTCTTTGAGGCAAGACTTGACGGATATGATGAGCATATGATGACTAACATCGAATATGCAAGCGAGTTCTATCCTTTTTCGGCAAAGCAATTACCGACCGCTGAAAACTGTTGCATACTTGATTTGGGTTGCGGTACAGGATTGGAACTGCAAGAATATTATAAGCGTAATTCTTCGGCAAAGGTTACGGGAATAGACCTTTCGGAAGGAATGCTAACCGAGCTTCAACGAAAATTCGTTGGCAAGGATATAACCTTGATTCTTGGCTCATATTTTGATGTGCCGCTTGGTGAGAATATGTTTGATGCCGCTGTATCGGTGGAAAGCTTGCACCATTTCACAAAAGAAGAAAAGGTGGGCTTGTATTCTAAATTGCACATCGCATTAAAGGATGATGGCTATTTTATACTTACGGATTATTTTTCCTTATCTGATAATGAGGAACGGATGCACCGTAACAATTTGATAGCTCTGAAAACAGAACAAGGTATTACCGATGACGAGTTTTACCA
>JAZQJX010000005.1:0-8060 GCA_045541875.1 Clostridia bacterium
GACATGGCTACGATCCGACTTCTTTCTGACGTCAAAGTCAGAAAGGTGGATTTTTGTTATATCGATATTTATATGAAAAAACCGTAAAAAGAAGAAAATTTACATTGTTACATGGAATTTTTCCATTCAACCCAAAAGTCAGACGTGTTATAATCCTAATATATAATAATAAAAGGTGATATCATGGAATATTTAATAGGTCTTGACATTGGCACATCCTCAGTCAAAGGAGTTCTGATGTCAACAGACGGAAATGTTAAATCCTGCAAAACAAAAAAGCATATATATCACAAAATTGATGGGTTTAAAACTCTTGATGCCGATGAATTTTGCAAAGGCTGTTTTGATGTATTAAAAGAAATTAAATCCGAGGTTTGTGAAGATGATAAAATTCTTGCAATCTGTCCGTCGGGTGCAAGCGGAAACCTCGTGTTTGTGAAAGGCGGAAAAGCCATATCGCCGGTATACGGTTGGCAAAACAGTTTTGACGATAGAATAACAGAGGAAGTTATCTCAGGTCTGGACGGCGAATATGTGTATGAGACTGTGGGATGGCCGAAAATAAAGAGTATGCCTCTTGCCGCTCTTGCATACATAAGAAAAACCAATCCCGATTTGATAGATTCATCAGATATGATTTGTATGCACATTGAATATCTGAACTTTTGCCTCACAGGAAAATGGGGAATCACTCCATCAATGGGCACACCGTTCTATCTTATTAATCAGAAAAAAACGGAGTATGAACAAAAGATTCTTGATTCTCTTGGCATAGATAAGGCAAAACTTCCGCCCATTATGAAAAATTGTACATCCATTGGACACCTGACAGAATTTGCCGCAGAAAAAACAGGCCTTGATAAGGACACAAAGGTGATTCTCGGCACTTTTGACCATCCAAGTGCCGCAAGGGGAGCGGGGATTTTTGATGAGAATGAGATTCTCATTTCCTGTGGTACTTCATGGGTTGTTTTTGTGCCGGTGTCAAATCGCGAAAAAGCCATTTCACTAAAAATGCTTTCCGATCCGTTTATGCATCCCGGCGGCAAATGGTGTGCAATGAAGTCTCTCACATCAGTTTCAGACACCATAGATAAATATATGAAAAAATATCTTGGTGATATTTCTTTTGAGGAACTTGACACCCTTGCAGATAAAGCCCCCATTGGTGCAAATGGTCTTTTATTAGATGACGATACCGACACAAGAGGTTTTGAAAAAAGTGACATTGCAAGAGCAATCATGGAATGTATTGCAATAAGGCTTAATGAATTTTTGAAAATATATGCAAAAGATGCAAAGAAAATCCGTCTGGTAGGGGGCATCACAAAATCAAAAGTGTGGTGCAGAGTTATATCTGAAATAACCGGCGTGAATGTTTCAGTTGTAAACGGAGAACACGCAGGTGCTGTCGGTTCTGCAATTATGGCAGGAGTCGGCGTTGGAATTTATGAAAACGAAAAGAAAGCGTTCTATTCAATATATGGAGAGGAGAAATATTAATGTTTGGATATATACCCAGTGAATATGATAAAAAAGTTTATGCACAGGAATTAAGGGACTTTTTGCCTGACAAAATAATAGACACTCATACTCATGTGTTTAAAAAAGAATTCACAAAACCATCCACCACATGGGTTGGCAAGGTGATGGACGAATGTACCTATGAAAACCTTGAACAGACATTTCTTGATATGCTTCCCGGCAAGAAACTTAAAGCAGTTATGATGGGATTGCCATCCAGAGACCACGAAGTTGGTAATGCCTATATTGAAGAGTGTATAAACATGGGTGGAACCGGACTTTTCTGCACAAAATATGACACGCCTCTTTCGGTAATTGAAGAAGCAATCACAAAAAGAGGCTTCAAGGGTATCAAACCATATCCGAGCAATCGCCCTGCATATATACCACTTGGTGAATCGAGAATTTTTGATTTTCTCCCTCACAATCAACTCAAACTTTTGAATGATCTTGGCACGGTAGTCCTTCTTCACATAGGCAGGGATATGAGACTAAAAGATCCTGTGAACGTTGCTCAACTTATGGAGATTGAAGAAAAGTATCCCAATCTGAAACTTGTTGTGGCACACATAGGAAGAGCATATTCACCTGAAGATTTGGGAGACGCATTTGAGACATTAAAGCATACCAAAAACATGATGTTTGACTTTTGCGCAAACACACTTTCTGAGGCAATGGAAGAATGCCTTAAGGCAGTTGGTCCAAAACGCCTTATGTATGGAACAGATATGCCAGTCACCAAAATGCGTATGAGAAGAATTTCCGAAAACGGAATCTATAAAAACATTGTTCCAAAAGGTCTCTATGGTGATGTTTCGGGTGATATCCATATGTTAGAGACCGAAAATGAAGAACTCACTTGTTTTTTGTATGAGCAGTTGCGTGCATTTAAAAAAGCCGCCGAAAATCTTAATCTTACCAAAGAAGACATCAATGACGTTTTCTATGGCAATGCAAGCAGACTTTATGGAATAGAAATTTAACTTTTGGAGGACGAACTTATGAAAATCGGCTTGTTACCATTATATCTTGCCCTGTACGGTGAAAAACCCAAACCGAGGATGAGGGCGTTTTACGAAAAAATTGTAAAAATGTTTGAAGACAGAGGACTCGAAGTTGTATGCACAGACCTTTGCACATTAAAAGAAGAATTCGAAAATGCAATTTCCATTTTTGAAAATGAAAAATGCGATGCACTTGTGACACTCCATATGTGCTATTCACCTTCTCTTGAATCAGCAGATGCTTTAAAAAACACAAAATTGCCAATAATTATCTGCGACACAACAGAAACATTTGATTTTTCCGATAAACAAGGTCCCGGAGAAATTATGTATTGTCACGGAATTCACGGCGTTATGGATATGTGCAATCTTTTAAAGAAAAACAAAAAACCATATGCAATTGCCGCAGGTCATTATGAAAAAAGCGATGTTATAGACAGAGTTGTCGGATTTGTAAAAGCAGCAAAGAGCGCGCAGTCAATAGATGGTTCAACTGTTGGAAGCATTGGTGGAAACTTTGGTGGCATGGGTGATTTTGAAGTCAGTGACGAAAAAATGCTTTCCCGATTCGGCACAAAAGTTGTATACCCTGAAAAAGGGGAATTGAAAGCACTTTGCAAAGAAGTTACACAGGAAGAGATAACTCTGGAAAAAGAAAGAAACAAAAATGATTTTGAATTCATCGGAGAATTTGACGAAGAAATATACACAAAGTCAGTCATCACCGATCTTGCACTTAAAAAATGGATAGAAAAAAGAAATCTTCGCGGTCTCACCGTTAACTTCAGAAACATTGGCGAACTTTACACAATGCCATTTAACGGACTTTGCAGAGCAATGGGTGACAGAATCGGCTATGCAGGTGAGGGTGACACCCTGACTGCACTTTTTACCGGTGCACTTTTACAGGGATATAAGGAAACATCTTTTGTCGAACTTTTTTGTCCGGATTGGAAAAACAACACCGTTTTTATTAACCATATGGGCGAAATGAATTATGTTGTGGCAGACAGAAAACCTGAATTTTATGAAAAAACCTTTTCATTCGGTGGGGAAGAAACAACAAATCCCTATTCAGGCAGTGCCGCATATAAGCCCGGAAACGCTATGTTTGTAAACATATTTGAAGATGCGGACGGATTCAATGCGCTGATTGCACCTGTAAAAGTTTTGAAAGAGACAACTGACAGTTTCAAAAAGAATGTGAGAGGATGGCTTGATTTCGGAATGCCTGTTTTGGAAGCACTTGAAAAAATCAGCATGCGTGGTGCAACTCACCATAGCATTCTGATTTATGATGCAACGGTTTCTGAAATGGAATTCTTTGCAAAACTTCTGGGAATTACCCCCGTTAATCTGTGATTATTTACTGTGAGGAGATAATAATAATGAAAACAATTAAATTCGGTATTATAGGCTGTGGACTTATGGGCAAAGAATTTGCCGGAGCGGTAGGCAGATGGTATCATCTTGAAGATGAATGTGCAAGACCTGAAATCATAGCCCTTTGTGACACAAATGAATCATCACTTAAGTGGTTCAAAGATAAGATTTCCACAGTAAAATATACCTACACCGACTATCACGACCTTTTGAAAAATGATGAAATTGATGCAGTATACTGTGCAGTTCCTCACGTTCTTCACGGCGAGATTTATGTAGACATAATTGAATCAGGAAAACACTTTATGGGAGAAAAGCCTTTTGGTATGGACAAAGAGCAAAATGATAAGATTATGGAAGCGGTTAAACGCCATCCGGATTCTGTCGTCCGCTGTGCAAGTGAATTTCCTTTTTATCCTGCCTGTCAGATGCTGATTGACTATGTTAAATCCGGAAAAACAGGAAGAATTTTAGAAGTCAGATCAGGCTTTTGCCATTCAAGTGATATGAATCCCCAAAAACCAATCAACTGGAAAAGAAAGATTGAAATGAACGGAGAATACGGATGCATGGGCGACCTTGGTCTTCACACTCAACATGTTCCGTTCCGTCTTGGCTGGATTCCTGAAAATGTTTGCGCCAAACTTTCAAATTATATCACCCAACGTCCCGACGGCAATGGCGGTATGGCAAAATGCGAAACATGGGACAATGCAATTTTAATGTGTGATACCAAAGATAAAGACGGCAATAAGTTCCCCATTACTTTTGAAATGAAGCGTATGCAACCGGGTGCCACAAACGAATGGTATCTTGAGGTGTACGGTATGGAAATGTCTGTAAAGTTTTCCACCTCCGATCCCAATGCATTTTATTACACTCAGGCAGTAGGTTCAGAGCAAGCCTGGTCACGTCTCATTGTGGGCAATAAACCTCAGTTTAAAACAGCCACGGGAGCGATTTTTGAATTTGGATTCACAGATTCCATACTTCAGATGTGGGCGGCTTTCATATATGAAATCGAGGGCAGAGAGGTTTCTTTCGGATGTTGCACACCCGAGGAAACAATTCTTTCTCACAAACTTCACACTGCCGCACTTCTGTCAGAAAAAGAGAAAACAATAATAAAACTATAAGAGGAGAAAGAATATGTTAAAAAATATTACACGTTCCCTGAGAGATCTTCTTGGATCTGAATATATGGATGCAGTAAAATCTGTTGCCGTAAATATTTACGGTATGGACAGTGCAGAGGCAGACCGCCTTATTGATGAAAAGGTTGACTTTTTCCCTGAGGACTACGTTGCCCGTATGCGTGATATGGCAAAAAAGACAGGAGAAAAGGTTGCAGACGGTTTTGAAGATTCTCTCATCGGTGCTCCCACCGAAAGTTATCGCAAGGCATCACATTCAAATGCCGCACCCATAGGCGGTATCGGTTGCACAAGAATAGGGGAAGACGGAAAAGCATATCTGATTGCCAAAAGTGAGCATTACCACTCATCTCTCGGTCATAACTTCCCCGGTTATAAACTCATCACAAATGCAAGAAAACTTGGCATCTTAAATGCTACTCATAATAACACAAGAGGTTATATAACCCGTCTTGCAGAAAGCCGTCTCATTGCAGTTGCAAACGGTGTGGAAGAAAACAGTGCAGAGCATAAGGAAATTCTTTCATCAAAAGAGCCTCATGTTTTAAACAGAATAATCAACCTTGAAACAGGCTCACTTGCAGTTGAAGCCGGCATCAAAATGATGCTTGCCCGTTTTTACCGCCTTGACGAATCCTTTGATGCACCAAAATATGACGGTAAAGTCCCTGTATTCCTTGTAATGGAAGATAACAAAGAGGGACTCACCGCAAACTATCACGGCACCACCGTAATTGCACAGACTCTTCGCGGAATGTGGCCCGAACTTTATGGTAAATTTGCAGAAAATGATATATACAAGGTTGTCAGCGTTAAGAAAAATGATATTTCGGATTTTGAGGAAAAAATAAAAAAATATAACTCCGGACAGTATAAAACAGCAGGATTTTTGCACGAAATCATTCTTATGAACTATTCAGGCATTCGCCTGACAAAGGAATTTTTGCAGGGAGCATACAAACTTTGTCACGAAACAGACACATTTACCCTCTGTGACGAAATTCAGTCCTGCATGTGGTATGACGGAATGTTTCTTTTCAGACAATACGGTCTTAATCCCGATTTTTCCATAATAGGAAAAGGATTCCCCGGTGGAGAGTATCCTGCAAGTAAAATCATCACTACATACGAAGCAGACATCCTCAATCAGTTTGGTGCCTTGGTTACCAACGGTCAGGAGGAACTTGCAAGCCTTGCCTATCTCATAACAATGGAATTTGCCGGAGCAAATGGTAAAGAAATCACCGAAATGGGTGAATACGTAGAAAAAGGCATTGTTGATATTGCTAAAGATTTCCCGAAGGTTGTTGAAAAGCCCGACGGTCTCGGTCACCTTGCGGCAATTCATTTCTACTCTGTGGAAACTGCGGCAAAGTTTACAAAACTAATAAATGACAAGTGCGTTGATATCAGTGCCCAACTTTACAAAGCAGATTGTCCTCCCGGAGCACTCATCAAACCACCTCTTATTGCAGATGAAACTGTAATTGATATTATGCTTGAAAAAATAAGGGAATGTTTGAAAAGTCTTGAATAGGCACAATTACGGACGGTGTAGATATGACAAAGTATTTAGAAGATAAAAAAGCAAGCCACATACTGATAATTGTATGTTTCCTGACATATACCATTATTGCTCTCACAAGAAATGCCTATGCTGCTGCCATTGCAGGCATAGTTGCAGAAGGGTATTTCACAAAGTCTGATGCAGGAATAGTTGCCACAAGTTTCAGTATCACATATTGCGTTTCTCAGATTATCGGAAGTTATTATGTTGACAGGTTTTCACCTTTCAAGGTGATTTTTATGGGGGCTTTGGTTACCATATTTGCAAATATTGCAATGTCACTGAGTCCCACCTATTGGGTAATCTTTATTTCTCGTGGTTTATGTGGTGTTGCGCAATTTGGCATATGGCCTGCACTACTCAGGATATTGTCTGAATATGTAAACAAAGAACACAGACGTGTGTGGAGATACATACTTCCTCTTGGTGTGACACTTGGCTATGTTATAAGTTATCTTGCAATAGCGGCTATCCCTGAATGGAGAGGAATTTTCACCCTTTCCTACATATCTCTTGCAGTTGCGACTGTAATATTTGTTATTACAGTAATATACGCGCAGAAAAAGGCTGTTACTTTAGAATCCAAGTCTGAAATTTCAGCAGATGAAGACAACATGACAAAAAAAGAAAATACACAAAACATCAGTGTATTCAGATTGCTGACTTCAAGCGGTGCGCTGATTCTTATGATACCCATATTTGCTCAGGCTCTCATAGGCAACGGAATCGGTAGTTGGATGCCCACCATGATAATGGAAAGTTACAATGTGTCGCCTGCAATTTCAAGTATTATGACCACAATATCAACCGCTGCAAAATTTGTGGCAGTGGTTTGGGTTATGATTTTTTATCCGAGAGTATTTAAACAACAAACAACAATGATGGGAATGCTCCTTCTTTTTGCGGTTCCTTTCCTTGCATTATCCATATTTATCGGAAAACTACCGATGATTTCTGTGGTTGTTTTCATTACCATAATCCAGACATTCAAAGGTTCAATTCATCAACTTAACACCGTTGAGATTCCCAAGATATACACAAAATATAACAGATCCGGAATGGTGGCAGGTCTTATAAATGCAGTTGCAACATTTGCCGGAGTCATATCAAGTTGGCTTTGGGGGTGGATGGCAGAATCCTACAGTTGGGATGTGATTATCACAGTATGGACTGTAATGGCACTTGTTTCTTCATTAATTTGCTTTGCAGTAACACCACTTTGGAAAAAGTTTTCAGATAGTAAAATTTAAAGAAGATTTCCTATGTTAAAAAAAGGGAGTGTAAATTAATTTGCCGAATTAATTTACACTCCCTTTTGGGGAATAGAAAAAAAGATTCAGAATTGTCAAATCGAACTCAAAGCAGGGCAGAGCCATGCTTTGAGTGGTAACCCGAAGCTGTACAAAGGTACTGCGAGTGGTGAGATTT
>JAZQJX010000006.1:0-6387 GCA_045541875.1 Clostridia bacterium
GGCAGGAACTCTTCTTTTTCCTCATAGGGAAGATCCGGAAGGATCACGCCGTCGATTCCGACCTCTTTGCAGTTTTTCATGAACTTTTCTGAACCGTAGGAATAAACTACGTTTGCATATGTCATGAAAACCATGGGCACATCCGTCTCTTTACGGAGATCCTTTACAAACTCAAAAATTTAGTGTACTGTATTATAAGTATTTATAAATTTTCATAGTATTTCATACTGATATACGGAGGATGGCATGGAAAATCCTGAATACAAGTATAAATGGCTGTGGCTTTCAAGATTTTCCAAAGTCACAAAGAGTAAAGTTATAAAACTTTTAAAAGAATTTGAAACAATAGATAATATTTTTTCTGCCACAAGGAAAGATTATGAAAGACTTTCTTTTTTAAAGGAAGAAGAGATTGAAAGCCTTCTCATAAAGGATTTGTCTGAGGCAAAAAATTATTATGAAATGCTTGGAAAAGAAGAGATAGAAATTATCTGCTACGGTGAAAGCCTTTTTCCAAAGTCTCTTCTTTTAATTTCAAATCACCCATGCATAATTTATGCAAAAGGGGTTATAAAAGATTTAAATGCCATTCCCTGTCTTTCAATTGTGGGAGCAAGGGCAAGTGATGAATACGGAAAAAATTCTGCTCTTGAAATTTCAAGCCTTGCATCAGAAAAAGGAATATGCATTGTAAGCGGAATGGCAGACGGAATTGACTCTTTCGCCCATATGGGTGCTGTTAAATGCGGAGAATATACCGTGGCGGTTTTAGGCTGCGGTGTTGATATTTGTTATCCTAAAGAAAACTATAATCTTTACGCAAATATATTAAAAAGCGGAATGATAATAAGTGAGTATCCCCCAAAAACCCCCCCTGAAAGATTCAGATTTCCTGAAAGAAACAAAATCATTGCCGCACTTTCTTTGGCAACTCTTGTCATTCAGGCAAGGGAAAAAAGCGGTTCTTTGATTACTGCAGAGCAGACACTTAAATTTGGAAGAAAACTTTTTGCCCTGCCGGGAAATTTTTCATCTTCTCTTTCAAAGGGAACAAACATTTTAATATCAAAAGGTGCAACTTGTGTTACGGGAATTGAAGATATTCTTTCTTTCTACAAAATTTTTCCTGCAGAAAAAGAAAAGGGAAAAAATGAAATTTCTTCTCTTTCTGAGGATGAAAGAAAAATATATGATATTCTTTATCAAAAACCTCTTTTGATTGATGAAATTTCCCATCTTTCGGATATTCCTGTTTTTAGTCTTTACGGAATACTTCTTAACATGGAACTTAAAAAATTTATAAAAAAAGACGCAACCGAGCATTACTCGATAAATTAAAATAACGGAGGAAATTATGGCTGAAAAATTAGTTATTGTGGAATCACCGTCCAAAGCTGCTACCATAAAAAAATATTTAGGAAAAGGGTATAATGTTGTTGCAAGTATGGGACATGTCATCGACCTTCCCAAAAGCCAGCTTGCAATTGACGTTGAAAACAACTTTGAGCCTAAATATATTACCATAAGAGGAAAAGGAGACCTTATAAAATCTCTTAAAAAAGAGGCAAAATCTGCTTCAAAAATATATCTTGCAACTGACCCTGACCGTGAAGGTGAGGCAATCAGTTGGCATCTTGCAAACACTTTGGGTGTGGATGCAAATTCAAAATGCAGAATAACATTTAATGAAATAACAAAAAAAGCCGTTATAAATGCCATAAAAGAACCCAGAGAAATTGACATAAACCTTGTTGATGCCCAGCAGGCAAGACGAGTTTTAGACAGAATTGTGGGTTATAAAATAAGCCCTATTTTGTGGAAAAAGGTTAAAAAGGGACTCAGTGCAGGAAGAGTTCAGTCTGTTGCAACAAAACTTATCTGTGACAGAGAAGAAGAAATCAATGCATTTGTTGAAAAAGAATATTGGACAATTGATGCATCATTTTTAAAAGGAAAGAAAAAATTCGGTGCCAGATTTTTCGGCGAAGGCGGAAAAAAGAAGGAACTTTTGTGTGAAAAAGATGCTAAAGATGTTGTAAGTTCTGTAGAAAAAGAAAAGTTCATTGTAAAATCCGTTCAGAAAAGTCAGAAAAAGAAATTTTCTCCCCCTCCCTTTATCACAAGTTCACTTCAGCAGGAAGCCGGAAGAAAACTTGGTTTTACAACCGCACGCACAATGCAGGCGGCACAGACTCTTTATGAAGGAATGAACATCAAAGGAAAGGGACACGTGGGACTTATCACCTATATGAGAACAGATTCACTCAGAATTTCCGATGATGCACTTTTGGAAGTAAGAGGATATATCAGCGAAAAATTCGGTGAAAAATATCTTCCCAAATCTCCTAAAGTTTATAAAACCAAAAAAAGCGCTCAGGATGCACACGAAGCCATAAGACCTTCTGATGTTACAATAACACCCGATTCCATAAAATCATCAGTTACTCCCGATCAGTACAAAATCTACAAACTCATATGGGAAAGATTTGTTGCCTGTCAGATGACAGATGCACTTTTTGATGTGGTAACATATGGAATTGATGCAGGAAAGTATAACTTCAGAGCAAACGGTCAGACTGTTGCTTTTGACGGTTTCACACTCCTTTACACGGAAAGTCAGGATCAGGAAGAAGAAAAAGTTTCAAAAATTGTGGAACTTGAAAAGGACGAAGAACTTTCTCTTCAGTATCTTTCTCCCGATCAGCATTTCACTCAGCCTCCTCAAAGATTTACCGAAGCATCTTTGGTAAAGGCACTTGAAGAGATGGGAATCGGAAGACCAAGTACCTATTCTCCCACCATCACAACCATAATTTCAAGAGGCTATGTGGTAAGAAACAAGAAAAATCTTGTTCCCACAGAACTTGGAATGATTGTAAATTCTCTCATGTGTGAACATTTCAAATCCATTGTTGATGTTGACTTTACCGCAAATATGGAAGATGACCTTGACAAGGTTGAAGAGGGAGAAAAAGAGTGGAAATCCCTTATTGGCGAATTCTATTCACCCTTTATGGAAACCGTAAACGAAGCAGAAGAAAAAATCGGAGACATTGAAATAAAAGACGAAGTTTCAGACACTGTTTGCGATAAATGCGGTGCTCTTATGGTCTATAAACACGGAAAATTCGGAAAGTTTCTTGCTTGCCCACAGTTTCCAAAATGCAGAAATACAATGGCAATTGTAAAGGAAATCGGTGTTAAATGTCCCCTTTGTTCTTCTCCCGTTATTGAGAAAAAATCAAAAAGAGGAAAGATTTTCTTCGGATGTTCTTCATATCCCGAATGTTCCTTCACTTCCTGGGACAGACCAACAAATGAAAAATGCCCCGACTGCGGCGGTGTTATGTATGAAAGAATGACAAGAGGAAACAAAAAATATTGTCCCTCTTGCAGTGAAAATAAAAATGGCGGAGATAAAAAATGACAGTTAACATAATCGGTGCAGGTCTTGCCGGATGCGAAGCGGCATGGCAGTGCGCCCAAAGAGGCATAAATGTGAATCTTTGGGAAATGAAACCAAAAAAATATTCACCTGCACACAAATCCGAAAATTTTGCAGAACTCGTATGTTCAAATTCCCTTCGTGCAAAAGGTCTTGAAAATGCCGTGGGACTTTTAAAAGAAGAAATGAGAAGAGCGTCTTCTCTCATTATGGAATGTGCAGATGCAACAGAGGTTCCCGCAGGAGGAGCCCTTGCTGTTGACAGAGACGGTTTTTCTTCTCTTGTAACAGAAAAAATTAAAAATCATCCTTTAATCACATTAATTTCCGATGAATATAAAAAAATCAATGAAGATGAATATACCATAATTGCATCAGGACCTCTTACCTCCGACGATCTCTATGATTCCATTAAAGAATTTTTCGGAGAAAGTTATCTTCACTTTTTTGATGCTGCAGCACCAATTGTCACAAAAGAAAGCATTGATATGACAAAAGCATATAAAAAAGCAAGATATGATAAAGGAGATCCTGACTATATCAACTGTCCCATGACAAAGGAAGAATATGAACTTTTTTATGATGAACTCATAAACGCCGAACTTGCCCCTGTTCACGGTGCAGACAAGGAGGTTGTTTTTGAGGGTTGTATGCCTGTTGAAACCATGGCAAAAAGAGGAAAAGACACTCTCCTTTTCGGTCCTTTGAAACCTGTTGGACTTGAAATTCCGGGAACAGATGAAATTCCTTATGCCGTTGTTCAACTTCGTATGGACAATAAAGAAGGTTCTCTTTATAATATGGTAGGATTTCAGACTCATTTAAAATTTGGCGAACAAAAAAGAGTTTTTTCAATGATACCCGGACTTTCAGATGCTGAATTTGTCCGCTTTGGTGTTATGCACAGAAATACATTTATAAATTCACCTAATCTTTTGAATTTTCACTATCAGACTTTAAAAAATCCAAAGATTTTCTTTGCAGGACAAATTACAGGTGTTGAAGGTTATATTGAATCTGCATCATCGGGAATGGTTGCAGGAATAAATATGGCAAATATGCTTTTAGGAAAAGATTTTGTTGATTTTCCGAAAGAAACCGCAACAGGTGCTCTTTGTCATTATATTTCTGATTCTTCAGTTAAAAATTTTCAGCCCATGAATGTTACCTTTGGAATTATATCTCCATCTGATAAGAGATTTAGAAAAAAAAGAGAAAAAAATGCTTATTTATCAAGCCGCGCACTTGAAATTTTTGATTCTCTTAATTTGCAAAATTACTAAAAAAGGCTTGTTTTTGGCTTTTTCTTAAATTTTTATATTTTTATGTATAACTTTTTCTTGTTTTTGTAAAAAGGCTTGAAAAGTTATTTTTTTTGTGTTATAATGTAAATACCCCTTAAAATAATAATTTTTACTTTTAGTATAAAAAATTTACAGAAAGGAAGATACATATGCAAAATATTGTTGAAATATGGAAGCAGGTTTTAGACATTATAAAACCCGAAATTCCAATTCAGGTGAGTTACACAACATGGATTGAAACAATAATCCCAATAGAATTCAATAATTATGAATTTATAATAAAAGTTCCTTATTCTTATAATAAGGAAATGGTAGAACAAAGATATGCGGATTTAATTAAAAATGCAATTAAGTTTGTAACAGGTTCTGATGTGGAACTTAAAATACTTATAAATTCAGACTATACAGAAGTTCAGGATAAATACAGATTCAAACAGACAAATCTTAATCCTTCATATACTTTTGATTCATTTGTAATAGGAAAATCAAACCAACTTGCCCACGCAACGAGCCTTGCCCTTGCAGAGGGAAGAACAGAAGGCTGCAATCCTTTGTTTTTGTACGGCGGTGTTGGTCTTGGTAAAACTCACCTTATGCACGCCATAGGAAACCATGTTTTAAAATATGATATGAACAAAAACATTCTCTATGTTTCCTCTGAGCAGTTTACAAATGAATATATCAATTCCTTAAAAACAAATACCAACGAAAGATTCAGAGAAAAGTACAGAACTGTTGATATTTTGATGATTGATGACATTCAGTTCATTTCTGATAAAGAAGCAACACAGGAAGAATTTTTCCACACTTTCAATGAACTTTATTTAAACGACAAAATTATAATCATCACAGCAGACCGCCATCCAAAAGATCTTCCAACTTTTATGGAAAGATTAAAAACAAGATTTGCACAAGGTCTTTCTGTTGACATCAATCCCCCCGATTATGAAACAAGGGTTGCAATATTAAAGAAAAAAGCCTTTCAGTACAGCATGGAAATTCCCGAAGATGTTTATGAATATATTGCAAAAAACATTAAATCCAACATAAGAGAACTTGAGGGTGCTGTTAAAAAACTTATGATTCAGCACAAACTCATGAAAAAAGAAGTTAATGTTAATCTTGCAAAAGAATCATTGTCGGATATGATAAATGAGAAAAAGCAAAAGATTACCCCTGAACTTATAAAAGGAAATGTTGAAAAATATTTTTCCCTTCGTGAAGATGATCTTTTTAAAGACACAAGAAGTCAGAATATTGCATATCCAAGACAGATTGCAATGTATTTAATAAAAAATTATACAAACCTTTCATTAAAACAAATAGGTGATTTTTTTGGAGGAAAAGACCATTCAACGGTAATTAGCGGTATTAATAAAATTGAAAGCAAACTTGATTCTGATCCCACTTTGGAAAAAACAATTGAAGACCTTTTAAAAGATATTAAAAATTAATCCACATTGTAATTTTAAAATTTAATTTTATCCACATATTAAAACCCTTACCATATAACACTTTTACATACTTTTCCATATAAAAATATGATGTGTATAACTTTTATGTTGATAAATTATTTTTCAAAAATTTATTCAACAATTTTAAACATTGGTGTTTATAAATTTTTATAATTATCAATAT
>JAZQJX010000007.1:0-11681 GCA_045541875.1 Clostridia bacterium
TTGCTGCTTTGAGCATTGCATCAGCAGCTTCAATTGCTGCTACCAAACCTCTTGTTTCTACCATACCTAATGCTTCCTGTGCCATTTTTACTTCCTCCTTTTTTTCTACTTTAACTTCTTTAATTGGGTTTTCTTTTTTTACTGTTTCTTTTGCTGTAACTTCCTTTGTTGCTTTAGCACTTGTTTTTGAGTTTGTTTTTTTCTGTGCCATATATATCACCTATTAACCTAATGTAGGTAATATTTTTTCAACATCTGTGTGAGGTCTGGGAATAACGTGTGTAGCGATGATTTCACCAAGTTTAGCAGCGGTTGCGCCACCTGCCTGAACTGCAGCGTTAACTGCTCCAACGTCTCCTCTTACCATAACACTTACGAGTCCGGAACCGATTTTTTCTGTTCCAACGAGTACTACATTTGCTGCTTTGAGCATTGCATCAGCAGCTTCAATTGCTGCTACCAAACCTCTTGTTTCTACCATACCTAATGCTTCCTGAGCCATGATTAAAACCTCCAATAATTATAATTATTTTTTATTCATTTATGATTGCTATTTTAAGACCTTCCATCTTAAGGTTAGTCTCGTGTGCTTCGTTAATCTTTGAAAGGGGGAATCTGTGAGTGATGAGTTTCGCCAGAGGAATTCCGATTCCTTTTGCACGTTTGAGGAAATCAAATGTTGTTGCATAGTCTCTCAAGGTGTATACCCATGAGCCTACGGTTGTGATTTCCTTGGAGCAAATATCAAAGTGAGGATTGATTGTTGCATCTCCACCATTGATAAAGAATCCGAGTTCGCAAAGACCGCCGCCTTTTCTGATGAACTTGTAGATGTTTGCGTGAGCAACAGGTGAACCTGTGCACTGGAATGCAAAATCTGCTTCATATCCGCCAAAAGCATCTTTAACTGCCTGAGCGAGTGCTTCAATGCCTTTGTGCTCTGTGAAGTTAACGCTTCTGTCTGCACCCATTTCCTTTGCAAAGGAAAGACGCATTTCCTGACCGTCAACTGCAACAATGTTTTCAATACCCATTGTGCGAAGAATCGCTATACAGATAAGACCTATGGGACCGCAACCCTGAACAACAACTCTTGAATTGAATTTGAGAATTCCTGTTGTTTTTGCTCTTTCAACTGCGTGAATAAGCACTGCACAGGGTTCTATGAGAATACGGCTGTCAAGGTCAAGATCACTTACGTTGAACACAGTTGAGCCGCCTCTTATTACTATGTAATCAGCGAACCATCCGTTGAGATGAATGTCATCATCGGGGATGAGTCCGTATACATCTGCACCTTCGCCAACATTCTGTTTGTTAAGGTCATACATTGTGATGTTGGGATCGTCTTTGAAAATCATACAGGTAACAACTTTGTCACCGATGTTAAGTGGTTTACCTGCGCTGTCCTTCTTAACGTTCTTACCCATTTTAACAATTTCACCGGTTCCTTCGTGACCGAGAACTACGGGGATGAGACCGAAAGGATCGCGTTTGAATTCGTGAGCGTCTGTTCCGCAAACGCCACAGCCTTCAACTTTGACCAAGATGTCATCGTCGCCAAGTTCAGGGATGGGGAACTGTTTTATGTCATAATGTTCAAGAGCGGTAAGCATTGCAGCATTTGCTGTTGCAGGAATGGGACCTGCTGATTTTGAAGCCTTTGGAGCATCGCCGTTTGCAAGACCTGCAATGACCTGCTTTACAATAGCTTCGATTTCATTACTGTTCATGCTTGTCATCTCCTTTATTAATTTATTATGTCAGAAAGAACTTTTGTGCCGTAGGCAGAAAGCATGGTGTCCTGCTCTTCTGTTCCTCCGCTTACGCCAAGTCCTCCGATAAGTTGTGAACCGAGATACAATGGATCTCCGCCGCCAAAAATTACAATCTGTCCGTTGTTGGTGAACTGTATGCCATAGAGAGATTCGCCCGGCTGACTAAGACCTTTTAATGTTATGGTTGACATTTTCAGAGCAACCACGGTGTAGGCTTTGTTGAGAGCCACATCATAACTTGCTATGTAAGAATCGTCCATACATTCAACAAGGATTGGTCTGCCTGACACATCTGACACGGCAACCACCGCATTCACTCCTATTTCTCTTGCTTTATCCTCAACCATCTGGGCAAGTTTCTTTGCCTGAGAAAGAGTGATGGAACGTTTGTAATTTGACTTGGATACTTCATTTACAATTTGGGAAACGATTGAATCAATGTTATCTTTCAAATTCATCCCCGCCTTATTTTCCGAGTTTTTCCATTACTTTACGTGTGATTTCTGCCACCATATCAGCATCGGGAGCATCTGCAGTGATTGGTGTTTTAACACCTGCTGCTGCACAACTTGGAACTCCGCATGTGTGACAACTCATACCGCCATTTTTTGCACTTGGGCAAAGATCTGCAGGATGTTTGCCGGGAAGACCGAACTGTCTTCTGATTTCATAAAGTCTCTTGATTTGTTCTTTATCAAATTCCTTGGGACCGCCAAGTTGTCTTGAATGGAAGAGGAGTTCTGCATAGAATTCGAGAGATTCCATCTTGTGGTATGCCGCAAGAAGTGAATCGGAATATGCAAGCGCTCCGTGGTTTTCAAGAAGAACTGCATCGAAATAAGGAAGATATTTTTCAACATTATCGGGAATTTCCATTGTTGAAGGTGTGCCATATTCTGCAATCGGCACACAACCGAGAGCAATTACTGCTTCAGGCATGATGGGTTGTGTGAGGGGAATACCTGCAATTGCAAAACTTGTTGCATAGATGGGGTGAGCGTGTACAACCGCTTTCACATCAGGTCTTTTCTGATAAACTCTGAGATGCATTTTGATTTCAGATGAGGGTTTGAACTTACCGTTTGACTGCAACACATTTCCTTCACCGTCAATTTTACAAATGTACTCAGGAGTCATAAAGCCTTTACTTACACCTGTGGGTGTGCAAAGGTATTCATTATCGCTGATTTTCACGGAAATGTTTCCGTCATTTGCGGCAACCATTCTTCTGTCATAAATTCTTTTGCCTATGTCGCAAATTTGTTTTTTGATTTCGAATTCTGATACCATTTGACATTCTCCTTTTTTATTTTTGTGTTTCATTTGTTTGTTTTTTTGATTTTTTGTTTTATTTTGTTTTGATTAATTATATAATACCACATAATTAGTCAAAAGTCAATCAAATTCTGTGGGAATTTCTTTGTTTTTCTTCGATTTAATTGGTTAAATAGTCCAAAAGTTCCTTTATTCCCTCTCCCGTCTTTGCACTTGTAAGAAAAATCTTGTCGCATCCCGCAAGTTCAAGCCAGTTCGATGCCATATCAGGACGGGCATCGGGATGGTCAATCTTTGTTACAATTCCTATAACTTCTCTGTTTGCCATACAGGTGATGTTGGGACTGAATAGGCAATAGGGCTCTGTGGCGGAAACGAGAAGTCCGCACACATCGGATTCATATGCATAGAGAGCAAGGGCTCTTCCAAGTTCTCTGTTTTCTGCATATTCTCCGGGAGTGTCTATGAGAGAATCATAGTAGTTTATGTATTGCGTTTTCTCATATATTATCTTTTCGCCTTTTAAAACCTGAGTGAGAGTGGTTTTCCCGCTTTCACTTCTGCCGAGAAGTATCAACTTTTTCATGTGCGTGTTATGGGGCATACGGTGAAGCCCAAAGTCTCCTTCACATAATCAGTAAGTGCTCTGAGGGAAGATTCAACCTCTGAAACGGTTCCGGTTATTATAAGAGTTCCGCTGAAACGGTCAAGGAAGCCAAGCTCTGCACCTGATGCTTTTATTGCAATGTCTCCTGCTATGATTGCAGTTTCTGCCGGTGACATTGTAACGATTCCAATTGCCGCCTTTGAATAATCAATTGCAGGATCAAGGCCGAGTTTTTTGTAGAGAATGCGATCGGGATTTGCAATTATGTGAGCAAGAGTTATCTGTTTACCGGGAACAAGTTCCTGAATTATTCTCATTTTATCTACAAAATCATGAGTGTTTTTATTTGCAAAATCTTGTATGTCCACCATATCATCCTCCAATCTTAACAATTAGTCCGCTATGGGTTGCGGCATGTTTCAAAACATCAATCTTTTCAGGGCTGAGAAGTTCAACATCGCCAATTGAATATTCTCTGCCAAGGCCCATATATTTGTCATACCCAAGTCTGTGATAAGGAAGAAGATGAATTTCTTCAACTCCGGGAAGAGTGGCGGCAAACTTTGCAATTTCGCCGATTTCTTCGGGAGTATCATTGAATGTGGGAATAACAGGCACTCTTATAATGAGTTTTTTTGCTTTTTTTGCAATGAGTTTTGCATTCTCTTTTATGAGTTCATTTGGCACGCCGGTAAATTCCTTGTGCTTGAAACTGTTTGTGTGCTTTATATCCATAAGGCATACATCGAGATATTCAAGGATTGGTTCAATGTTTTTGAAATCGGAAAAGCCGGTGGTTTCTATGGCTGTGCTGATTCCCTTTTCTTTGCATCCTCTGAGAAGTGCCAGGGTGAAATCTTTCTGATAGAGACATTCACCGCCGGAAAGGGTAACACCGCCACCTGAACGGGAATAATATATTCTGTCTTTTTCGGCAATTTCCAGAAGTTCTCTGACAGTTACATCCCTGCCGATTGTTTTGGTCTTGCCTGCCACCGTCATTTGTTCAATTTCGTGACTCTGGGATTCAGGATTGCAGCACCATCTGCAACGAAGGAAACATCCTTTCAAAAAGAATATTGTCCTGATTCCCGGACCGTCGTGAACCGAAAATCTCTGAATATCAAATATACGACCTTTGGTATCTAAATAGTCATACATTTCCATATTGATTTTCCTTTAAAATCCGCCCTGCTGAGTACGGTTTATAATATCATCCTGCAAGGATTTTGAAAGAGTTGTGAAAAGTGCGCTGTAGCCTGCAACTCTGACAACAAGTCCCTGATAGTTTTCGGGATGCTTTTGTGCGTCAAGAAGTGTTTCACGGCTTACAACGTTAAACTGAACGTGACTTCCTTTTCTGTCAAAATATCCTCTTACAAGAGCAACAAAACTTTCAAGGCCGGAATCTCCCTCAAGGGCTGACGGATGGAATTTCATGTTGAAAAGTGTTCCGTTTGATGCAATTCCGTGGTCGAGTTTTGAAACCGAGTTTGCAGATGCAGTAGGTCCACTTACGTCTCTGCCCGCAGTTGGTGATACACCGTCTGCAACGGGAGTGTAGGCATAGCGTCCGTCAGGTGTTGCACCTGTTTGTGCTCCGAGGGGAACGTTTGCAGATACAGGATAGAGACCTGCCTGATATGTACCGCCTCTGGGGTTTTTATATTTTTCTACAGGTTTTGTGTAGGAATATGCCGCTTCTCTTGCAATCAGGTCAACTTCGTCAATGTCATTGCCGAATTTGTCGAGGGCTTCAATTTCATCAAGAATCTTCTGATATTTTGAATCGGATGCAGGAAGTTTGGCTTTAACACTATTATAGATTGCAGCAATGCTTTCGGCATTGATTTCTTCACCTTTTGCTGCAAGAACTTTTGCAATGCTCTCTGTGAGAGATGCCGCATCCTGAGAGGATGTGCCTTTGCCAAAGTTTGCATCAAGGGCTTCTTTGAGTTCTGAAAGTGTGAATTTGCCCTGTTCAAACACAAGTTTTTTGATTGTGTAGAGTGAGTCTGCAACGTTTGCAATACCAAAGCCCTGAGGACCTGTGAAGTTATAGATTGCTCCGCCTTCCTGTGCGCTCTTTCCTCTGCCTATGCAGTCTTCAATCATTGATGAAAGGAAAGGAAGCGGACAACGCTGAGCGTGAGCCATATCTATGGCATTGTCTGCATTTACCATAAGTGCAATGAAGTATTTCATCTGCTTTTTGTATGCATTGAAGAAATCTTCATAGGTTTTCATATCTTTTATGTCGCCGGTTTCGATGCTTATGAGTTTGCCGTTTTCATAACCGTTTGTGAAAACAAGTTCTAAGGGACGGCACATATTGAAGAATGCCGCATCGTGCCAACCGTCAGTTTTTCCTGATTTTTGAGGCTCAACACATCCGATGATGTTATAGTCTCTTGCATCAGCCATTGTGAGGCCTCTGCTTACAAGGGCAGGGATTATAACCTCGTCGTTATAATAAGCAGGGAGACCGATACCTGTGCGGGTGAGTTTTGCAGCCCAGATCAAAAGGTCATGGGGTGAGCCGTTCCACACTCTGATGGAAAGGGATGGCTGAGGAAGATTTGTGTGAAGAGATGCTGTGATACACATAAATGAAAGATCATTTGTTGCATCTCTTCCCTCAGGTGTCTGACCGCCGCAGATGAGGTTCTGGAACATACTGTAGCCTGCAAAACCTTCTGCAGATGCAAGGTCTCTCACTTTGCTGAGGTCATTTAATTTTATCCATACACAGTCAACAAGTTCCTGTGCATATTCTCTTGTGATTTTACCCGAATCCAGATCCTTCTTATAATATGGATACATATACTGATCGAAACGTCCGGGGGAGATGGAGTGTCCGCTTGATTCTGTCTGAATGAGAAGTTGAACAAACCAGAAAGACTGACAAGCCTCATAGAAACTTTCCGCTCCGTTTTCGGGAACTTTGCGGCAGTTTTTAGCAATTTCAAGAAGTTCACTTTTTCTTACAGGATCTGTACATTCTGATGCAAGGCGTTCCGCTTCATCTGCATAGCGGTTTGCAAAGATAATTGCCGCATCGCAAACTTCAATTACCGCTCTTAAAAATGCGGATTTACTGCAGTATTCTTCATTTGCTATGCAAAGGTTTGAAAGTGCAAATTCTGCTTCTTTTCTGATGCCTTTATAAC
The DNA here is from genome assembly GCA_045541875.1 of Clostridia bacterium. Lineage (GTDB taxonomy): Bacteria > Bacillota > Clostridia > UMGS1810 > UMGS1810 > RGIG1828. The sequence continues at coordinate 6,831 of JAZQJX010000007.1, forward strand.
CCATTTTCAGAACTTTGCCATAATCTACTGTTACATGGCCTACGCCGTTATAATAGTAGTTACCGGGGGTGAAGATGTTATGCTCTATTGCAAGAGCAGCCTCATCACACATATATGATGAAGCAAGTTCGGATGTGGTTTTTCCGCCCCAGTATTTGTATGCCTCTTTAAGTTTTGCCTTTGTTTCTTCTGAAATATCAAAAGGATCGGCTGAACGGGTTGCAATTGTCTCAAATTCATCCTCTAACCACTGGAAAGAATACTCAGGGAAAGTCTGACAACTTCTGGGCATAACGGTGTTTGCGCCTACCACAAGTTCATTTTCTCTTATGGTAACCGGAAGATTCTTCAGTATGTGAGAGAAAGCCTTTGCTCTTCTTTCGATTATGGGAAGACCTTCAGTCGCTTTGTAACTTTCAGTTAAAAGTACCGCTCTGTCGCTTTCGATTCTTGGTTTATTTGCGAAAAGTGACTTTTTGAGCATATCAATTCTCGGTGACTTTGGTATCTCCTTGTTATAGTATTTTGCCATATTCATTCATCTCCTGACAATTATAAATGAAATTATCAAAAACAAAAATAAAAACAAATTTAGTTATATTAAATATACAACATTTCCAACAAAAAGTCAATAGTTTCAGAGAAAAAAATAAAAATTCCAACAATAACAAACAACAAATCGCAGAAAAACGGATAGAGTTATCAACAGAATCATTACAAAAAATACCCGTAGTTTTTCAACTACGGGTATTTTGACTAATTCGCACTCTATCTTAATCTTTTTACATCTACTTCTTTTTCAGTTCCTTTTATGAGCATTTTATACCCAATACCGCTTTTGTAGATAACAACTTCGGGTCTGTATTTATAAGTATAGTAATAATCATATCTTGATTGTTGCCATATTTGACCATTCGTTAACTGGAATATTGTATCACCATCCCACCCCTCAAAATCGCCATCTATCCTACTTTCTATTACAGATGATGATGGAACATAATAATCATAACTGTAAGATGGTGAATCATAGTAGCCATAACCATATGATGGTGTATTATCGTAATCATAATTATAATTTGATGAATAGTTATCCGATTCTTTTTCGATTTCCGTGGAAATACCTATCGAGTTAATATCTATACCTGAATTTATAATAAGTGTCCTCCAATCATCAAATGCAATTTTTGCAAGGTCATTAAATACATTACAAAAATAACCCATATCATTAAATTCATGAGATGCCCTGGTAATTTTAAAATCCGGATCAACGGTAGCTGATTTTCCATCAAACTCCGATTTAGCCATCAAAACACAAAAATACTCTCCATTTGTATATGTACCAAAAATTTCATTACCTTTTATAGTTTGAGTTTCAGGTTCAAGAATAAACCCAACATTAACACTGATCTCACCACTTTCTGAGAATTGCACAAATTCCAAATTCCCTGTACTTGGAATATAACGAATTTCCGTTGTAAATATGCCATCTGCCATTTTACACTCTCCAGCAATATAATATGCTATTCCTTTTTCAATTCCATTTTCAACAATATAGTCAACCAATGCTATTGCACCATTTTCTACATTTACGTCACTAGATGAATTATCTGTGCTTATTACAACGGAATTTTCAATGTCTATCCACTTGACAGATGTACCAAATGCTTCTGAAACCGCCCTGACAGGCACAAGAGTTCTGCCATTGATTATGCAAGGCGGACTATCAAGTATTACTTCCGTTTTATTCACATACATTGTAGAGCTATTAATTGTTAAACTAACTGTAACATCACCTTTGGTTGATATCACGCTCTGTGAAGCATCATTCCAAACAACGGATGCACCAAGTGCTTCAAAAATAGTTCGGAGCGGAACCATTGTCCTACCGTTTATCAACATCGGCGGAACATCAAACATTATCTGTTGACCATCTATTTTCACTTTTATGTCATCATTTGCCACAACTGAATGTATGGGAATAAATAATAGTAAAACTATTAACATAACACCTATACTTTTTTTCATAAAATTATCTCCTTTACCAATAATACGTTAATGTAACGTAATTGTAGCATAAAAATATGCTAAAGTCAATACGTTACATTGCAGTATTACGATGATAGAAAGGATGATAGTATTGAAGAAAATAGAATTTTATAGTAACAAAAATATTATATCTTCACGTCTAAAGATAGCACGAAAAGAAAAACATTTATCCCAATCTGAACTTGCAGCCAAATTGCAAACTTACAATATTAATATAGACCAACAGATGATAAGCAAGATTGAAAACAATGAACGTCTGGTTACAGATTACGAGCTGGCTTGTATATGTAAATGTCTAAATATTTCTCCGGAGTGGATGCTTCAGGATATAAATAAGTTTTAGAAAGAAAAAAGATTTATAACAATTTATCAACAAAAAAATCATTATAAAACTTTGTTTATATTAAATATGATGTTTTCCTACTTTTCAAAAGCGAAATCCGGAGTGTTTTTAAAATGCTTTTCTCCATATTTCTTTTTTAGTTCATCTGATTTTTTTCTCAGAGGATTAAAAAAATATGTCAAAAGGTCTGTTATCTGTTCCTGAGGTACTCCGTATCTTTCAAGGTCTCTCATAATTATTTCCATACAATCATCAATTTCGAGTTTATCGATTGTTCTCGGTTTTCTCATTGGATATCCACACATTGTCATAATAAAACCCCTCTTAAATTAAAAAATGCGCCAGCCGGAGCCGACGCACAAAAAACGCAAACTCCTACTGTCGCGAAACATAATTGATAGGAAACAGAGAATACTCTCAATAACACCATCTAACGGAGTTTACATTTTTTATAAATCCACAAAGATAGTGTTGCAGAAAAAGAGTATTTCATTCAAAAATACCCATGTTTCCAGTTTATTCAATTATGCTTCGCATGATTATATTATCACATTACAAAGATTTTTTCAAGGGTTATTATAAATTAACTTAAAACAAGTCAGTTATTTAACACAATTAAAAGTTAAACAACTGACCTGAAGTTTTGATTTTCTAAAAGTTCTGCCGTCCATTCGCACTATGTGCTCTTGGGGCATCACTTACACCTCATCCACCGCTTACGTGGTCCCCCTTCTCCTAAAGTAAATGATGATTTAATCAAAAAACGTAGGGCACAGCCTTTAGGATGTGCCGTAAATACCGCATTTTCGGTGCGTCGAAAATCGCTGCACCCTACAATATGTAAATTGATCAGTGTTTACTAAAGGAGAAGGCTATGCAATCACTAATAAGTACTTTTATGTATGTGAATTAAGAATGTATAACAACTTCAATATCTTCATTTCCATATTCTTTTGGCAAATCTTCAAATATTTCTTTATTTTATCACCATAACCATCAAATTTATCGTTTAAATATCTGATTCCACTAATCTCTATATAAGCATCTAATGGACAATACTCACCATCTAAACAATCCCATAATGCATCAAGATTTTACTTTCAATTACTTCACTTAAATTTGAATTGAATATTTGGACAATTAATTGATACTCTTTTAAAAACTTCTTTTATTTTCGAAGCATAATCATCGAACCGGTTTTCTATTATCTGAAATCCTGAAATTTCAACAATCAAATCATCGTTTGTATAATAGTCGAGACAATCCCAAAGTGCATCGAGATTTGCTCCATAGTATTGTGGGAATTCAAATTTGTTTTTAAATTCCTCATGTATTTCGCTTATATAATTACAATTTGAAAAATCAAGATCTATAATATTCATATATCCTCCTCATCTGATTTCTATAAATGTTTCATAATGATTATATGTAACAAAAATCAATCCGTCATTTGAATATAATATTCGTTTTGATTTCCTATATCCATACTTATAATCAATATCTGCTTCATACCATATTCTATTTTTGGATTGAGGCAATTTACCTTCTGTATTGAAAAAAACATCTCCACCAATTAAACGGTTTGGCAAAATTTCTTGAAGATTTCCTTTTTTATTTTCCCAACCTTTTGAATATGCATACTTTTTTGAAACATAATAATTCGGGAGTTTACCTTTATACTTCAAGTTCCAGTCTGCACCGTCCGTTCCTTTGTCTGTTGCTTCACCGGCAAAGAGAGATTTTAATCTTTTTATAGTACACCGACAATGGGGATGAAGTGGCGGAGAGGAGGTAACTTTTTCTGATATTTCATAAATTTTACCGTGGTTATCTTCGCAAGGTTTGCAATTCTTCTGGTCCAGTATTGAAACCCAATTTTTCCATTTATTGCTTATTTTCATGTTTTAATTCCTTTCTTAGTCTGATAATTCAATTATATCAAAAACAAGAAAGACTTACAGAACAAAAAAGGTTAAAAATGAAATATAAACAAATATGCACGGCACAATTGTTTGAGGTATGCTGGTGGTAAAAATGTGAAATATGGGTATTTTGTAAATACTACTTTTGTGCTATAAAAATAAATGCAAAATCTGTTTCTTATAGATAAAATTTATTAACACAATAAATTTAATGTGTTAATATTATTATATCAAAGATGTCAATTTACGTCAAACCAAATCAAAACCAATATAAAACAAAAGGATTTATAATAATCTGTCAACATAACACATTTATTACAATTATTTAGTTACATTCAAACATGAAGATCTTCTACTTTTCAAAAGCGAAATCCGGAGTGTTTTTAAAATGTTTTTCTCCGTATTTCTTTTTTAGTTCATCTGATTTTTTTCTCAGAGGATCAAGAAAAGCGGCTTCGCCGCACCGCCTGCGGCGGGAGTGCGGAGCATTATCGCTTTTCTTAAGCCATGTGCATTTTTGAAAAGCAAATTTGCTTTTCA
>JAZQJX010000008.1:0-13315 GCA_045541875.1 Clostridia bacterium
TTTTCATCATTAGTACGATAAACTCTAATTTATACCATTGCCACTTTATTCAAAATACTTCTTTATAAAATACATCGGTGTGCAACTCCAGGCATGACAGGCGCTTACAAGAACCGAGTCATCGTAAGGCGAGAAGAAAGGATCGTCTTTTTTGTGAGACTCCCAGAAAGTGTCTGCACCCTTTCTTATCATGTCGCCCCAATAGTCAAAAATAAGTTCTTCAAGTTCTTCTTTCATTCCAAGGTCTGCATAACTTTGTGCCACATAGTGATACACATAAGGTGTTACAGGAACAAGAGCATCTTTGGAAGAGCGAAGATTTTTCATTATGCTGATGCCTTCTTCTTTTGAAAGAGCCCCTGATAAAACCATAAAGCAATTGGTGTTCCAGCACACCTTTCCTTCATCTTCAAAAAGACCTTTGTCTTTGTTGAAATATTTTTCCTTTGCACATTTTGTTATGATGTCATAATATTTTTTTGCCTTGGAAAGTTCCTCTTCTTTTCCGAGAAGTTCCGCCATTTTTATGGCATAGGTCAGAAAATATGCAAATTCTGCACTTGCGGCAAGAGACCTTGGGAGTTTGTAGTCATCCCAATCAATGAAAATCCACCAGGAATCATCATCTCTTATGGTGCCGTCGGGAAGAAGTCTTTCTTTAAAAACGATTTCAAACTGATTAAATGCCACATCAAAAATTTCCTCGCAAAGGCTTTTGTCCCCTGTAAATTCCCACCAGTCCCAGAGACACGCCATCAGAATCATGCAATAGTCTGCAAGATATATTTCACCGTCTTTTGGATTTGGGGCAATGTAGAGACAAGAGGGTACTTTTCCCTCATCTGACATAAGCCCTGCAAAAAGGTATATGCATTTTTTTACAAGGTTTGTGTCACCAAAGGTTGCATAGTTCACAAGTGCCTGAAGTCTTAAGTCCCCAAGCCACAGCCTGCGGTCTCTTTTGGGGCCATCTTCATATACAAGTTGCATACAGTCACGAAGGGTTCTTGCGCTAACCTCAGCAATTTTTTCAAACTTTTTATCTTTGACACTTATTCTATGGTCAAACCCTGCACTTGAAACCGCTTTAAATTCAACATTTTTGAATATAAGAAGCATATCCTTGTTTTTTGCAAGAACCTCAATTTTCACATATCTGCAGGCATAACGTCTTGGAAGAGTGACTTTTCCGGGAACAACATCTATGTTTATGATTTCCTCCTGAATCCAACTGTAGGAAAGCCAGCCCGGCTGACTTCCGTCATAGGAAAACTCAAAAGGCACTTCTGCAAAGGTGATTTTGAGTCTGACGGGGGAATCGCAGATTACACCCGATGAATCTATGTCAAATGACAGATATCCTGCGTAGTGTTCGCCAAAGTCATAGCAAAGACTGCCCCATACCAGAGAATCTGTTCCCGTATATTCTTTTACGGGCAAAACACCCCAGCCTTTGTAGAACTTTTCGTCCTGCACAATTTCGCAAAGGTGCTTTGGGGATACTATTTTTTCTTTCAGTTCAATATTAATTTTTTGTGCTTTTTCAAGAAATTTGTTTTCCATTTTCGGTGTTTCCTTTTTCATATATTGTTAATTTAAAAGAGTACTTTTTCCTCATAAGTGCGTTTAAACCATGCCCTGCCTTAAACGCACTTATGAGGTCAACCCCAAAAAAGCAATTATATGTGCCTTCGGCACATGATATACCTTCGGTATGATATAACAACTACCGTTGTCAAGATATGAAATTCTTTGAATTTCATTATTGTTCAAACTCGCCTGAGCTGAGTTTGTTCTTTAATGTTTGCTTTGCAAACATATCATGAAACCGGAGGTTTCATATCATGCCGGAGGCATATCACGACGGCTTTGCCGTCATTTCATTGACTTTGTAGCGTTGACCTCTTTTGTTGTTTTATTATTTTACTACGTTATAAATAATCTGTGCCGCCTGTGCTCTTGTCAGGTTTGAAAGAGGAGCAAAACTATCGTCTCCCATACCCGAAATAAATCCGGAACCGGCAAGGGCAGAAACTGCATCTTTTGCATAAGAACTGATGGCATCAAAGTCTTTGAATGAGGCTTCTCCCTCAACCTGTGTGCCAAGAAGCACCAGAGTTCTGTAGAGTATCAGTGCTGCATCCTGTCTTGTAATAACGCTCTGAGGATTAAATTTCCCGTCTGCTCCTTTTATGATACCAAGACCTGATGCTTTGTTTATTGCATCATAATACCACACATGGGCTTCCACATCTTCAAAGGCTTCACCGTCATTTGAAGCAATATTTCCGCTCGCTTCATAAAGATTTACCATAAGGCGTGCAAACTCCGCTCTTGTAATCAAACCTTCAGGTCTGAAGGAGCCATCCTCATAGCCGTTTATCATTTTCTTTTCTATGAGGGCATTTATAGCGCTATAGCCCCAGTAATCTTTTGATACATCTGAAAATTCAAAGCCCTTGTTTTCTTCGGGATGCTCATCTTTCACATTTGCATCTTCGCCATAGGAGGAAGATATTCCGACGGTAGGCTTTTCTTCATAGACATAGCCGCCGCCACCGCCTCCTCCGCCACCTGAGGCTTGCGAATTTTCGCTTTTGTATACTTTTGAAACTGCGGATTCAAAAATGCTTTCAATATCTTTTAAAGTCTTTGCATCTTTTGAGGATTTTACCATTTCCTCAAACACTTTGTCTTCATTTTTAATTTTGTTGAATTTGGAATTTTCTTTAACAAATGAAAATTCTTCATCAAAATCTTTTTCAATCACGCTCTGGAGTTGTACTCTTGTATCGCACATTCTGACTGATGCAATGGCTTTAAGAATTATGAATTCTTCTTTGAAAACTTCACCTATATCATCAGAAGGTGACATCTCGGTTTTCCAGTCTTTTTCCTGAATGAGATTTATGGTTTCCGCTTTTTTACCATCATCCAGTCTCTTGTCATTTTCAAAATCACTTGTGAAATTTATTCCGAGATAGACTGCATTTTGTTTCAGTTCTTCTTTTCCGTCTTCACCAAGAGCGATAAGAGAAATTGCATATGCTTTTAAGTAGTCTTCATAAAAGTTTGTTGCCGAAGCATATTCTTTTTGAGCACTGAAGATTATGTCATATGCATATGCTGACACTTCATCATAACTTAAATGCTCTGTGTCAACTCCGAGACTGTCACTGTTTGCTTCTGCAATTTCTTTGATTGCGTCACCGTCTGCAGCGGTGTTTATCGAAAGAAGAACATCATCAGAAACAGTTCCCGGTTTCATAAAACTTGTCTTTGCATCGCCCGAATCGTTTGTAATATATACAATATATTTTCCGCCCGGTGCAGATGATGGAACTGTGAAAGTTTTTTCAAGTTCGCCATCTTCAGGATTTACAAATCCAAAGAATATGCATTTGTCAAGTTCGGTCATATAGTCTTCAAAGGTGACATCCGATTGTGTAACAGTAACGCTCACCGTTGAATCAGCATATCCCGAAAGAGTTACCTCGCCCGTGGATGCATCTAAAAGTGCAGTCACACTCATATCACTATCTGCAAAAGATACTATAGTGAATGGGAATATTAATGATATTGAAACTAACGCAGATAATATTTTTTTAATCATAATTTGTTTCTCTCCTTGGGGGCAAATAATCATAATTTTTATTAATTTGAATTTGAAAGACAATGAATTGACGGTGAATCCGTCATGATTTGCCTTCGGCATGAATTGAAACCTATGGTTTCATGAATTGTTTGCTATGCAAACATTATGGAGCAAACTCGTCGTAGACGTGTTTGAACTTTAATGAATCCCTTTGGGATTCAATTCATTGAGCGATGCGAAATTTCATGACAACCTCTGTTGTCAATTCATGCACCTTCAGGTGCAATTCATTCTCACTGATTGATTTTCAATCAGTGAGATGAATCTACACCTCTAAAGCCCCGAAGACTTTTTTAAGTCCTGTTTATTTTTCAATCATTTCTATAGGTGTCTGATCTTCGCCCCACAAGAAGGCTTTGATAACTGTCTTATTGTCAGAAATTTCGGTTATTGTTGCGCTTGTCTTATTAATAGTACCAACTGCACCGTCACAGGGAACAAGTGTTACTTTGTCAAGTTCAAGTGAACCGTCATCTGAAGTGATGTAGGATGCTACAATTACTTCATGATATTTTGCACTGTCTGTGAACCATGAATCCATTTTTGCTGTAGCAGTTTTGTTTGTTGCATTTTCTGTTACTGTGAAATAGCCAAATCCGGGTCTTGAAATGTAGTGATAGGAAAGGTTATCGATTGCAATTGAACTTCCGGAATTAGAAGCACTATAGCCTCTTGCCTGGAATTCAAGGAAGTTTGAATCAATATTTGAACCAACACCTGATGAGAACAGAGTTTCTTTGAGTCCGCCCCTTGAAACTTCTTCTCCGTCAATATAGATTACTCTTGTGTTTGTGGGGAAGTCTGAAACCACGTCAATGTGGTGCCATTCGCCTGCAGGGCAGTTTGCATTTGTGAACTGATTGTCGCCCCAGTTTTCACCAAATCCGCCGGAGATTCCGAGTTTGAGGTTTGTTCCTGTGAACTTAAGGTCAAAGGATGCGTTAAGTTGTCCGAGACGAGTCTGTCTGAAGGGGTTATTCAGATGATATACTCTGAGACCTGAATGTTCCTGATTTGGTGCAAATGAGAATGCTGTGTCACCTGCACCTTTGGGACCTTCAACTGCTTTTACAAGGCTTGCACTGAGACCGTTACTAAATCCGATACCGTTTATGGATTTATAAACTGTGGGAGCAAGAAGTGCTTTTACATCATTTTCTGTTGCTCCGTCTTTGAGACCTTCAAAATCAAATGTTCCAAGGTCGTAAACATTTTCTGCATCAATCTTTGTGATTTTAAAGTTATCAACTGTAAAGTCTACTGTTCCGCCAACTGCCTGGAAGTCAATACCGCATCTTGAGAATACGTTCTTGTTACCGAAGCCCTGAGCAGCGGTTGCATTGTTGAATTCGTTACCATTGTAATAGTATTTGATTACACCTTCATCAAAATCTGAGAACACCGAAATTTTGCCCCACTCACCCTTTGTAAAGGCAAGATTTCTGCCGCCTATAGTGTTGTTGGTATTAAGAATTCTGTTATCTCCGCTCGAAGTTGCAATACCTGAACTTCCGTTGGAACCTGTACCGAGAAGTGCCAAAGTTGTTGAATCACAGTCAAATTTAACATCAAATTCCATAAGCCACTTCTTATCTTTTATGCCCTGTCCACCGGCTGTGAGTGCATCTCCTTCAAGGGTATCGGGATTTGATGGATTATAGAGCCAGTTAAGAGAAAGATGCGCTTCGGGATAGCCTCCTGTTGACTGTCCTTCCTGAACATAGAAACGAACAGCCTGAGAACCGTCATGGCTTGTGGTTTTCTGCATGCTCATTTTATTGTTTGTTGTCCATTTTACACTTGCTGTATCACCTGTGGATGCGGTTAACATATTTGCAGCAGATGTTGTATTTTCTGAAATGCTTGTGATTGTTTCAAAATCATTAAATACAACAACATCTTCATTCCACTGTGCCATCCAGGGTTTGAGTGAGGGATCTTCTGCTGATTTAAGATTTACAACTGAATTTCCTGCCTGTGTTGAAACAGTATCGAGTGCACCGTTTGATGTGCTTGTTCCGACAACTGCTGTGTCTTTTACTGTGATCTCAATGTTTTTGTTGCTTCCAACATTGGATGCAAGACTGATTGTAACATCTTTTGAATCCTGTGATACGGATGCAACTGCAACTTCTTTTCCGTTTGCTTTAACGGAAACATCGTCAGCATCTATTGAAAGATATGCCTTTGAAAGTCCGAGTTTGAATGCTGTTGTATCAAAGGGAACAACTCCGTCTGTAACAGGAGCAAAAGCACCTGCTGAATTTTTAGCACTCACCTGTGTAACCTTTGGCTGGTTGATATATGTTACAGACCAGTTGTCAAAACCTACATATCCGTCTGTGTTATTTGTAGCACCACGGAGGAGATACTGGAATTTCTGCTCATTGTCAAGAATTGTTCCTGTGGGTTTAAGATCTGTTTTTGCTAAAACTCCGTTTACGTATACTCTTGATGTATCGGCTTCCATGTCTGCAATATATTCAATGTGGTTCCACTGATTGGCAATAACGGGCTGAGTTCCGCAGGAACCGCTCCACATATATGCTGTCCATCCGCCGAATCCGTAACTATGACCAAGGTCGTGCTCAAAGTTTGCTGTGGGATAAAGGTCAACAGAGAATTTGAGAATACCGTCGGTAATGCCTATTCCATAACGTCTGTTTTGCATGTAGTGTCTGATGTTTGTGTAGTCATTTCCTGAAGGTGTAAATTTGAGAGCAGTATCGCCTGCACCTGCAGGACCCTGCATTGCTGCAAATGTTGATGAACCAATTGAGTCAGCAACAATATATCCTCTTGGGTAGGAATAGTTATCATACTGTTTAACATTGTCGCCCATTCCGTTAAAGTTGATGGTGCCCATTTCAATTGCTGTGGAGTGAGTGATTTTTAGATTATCAATTTCAAAGTCTGCACTCTGTCCATCTCCGCCATATGCCTGGAACATTATGCCTTCTCCGTCTTTAACACCATAGGGGAATATCTCCGATGCTGAAGTTGCGGAATAAGAAACCACACCGTCAACCAAAGTGGTAAGACAATTGTTGTTATAGTCAACAATCATTTCATAGTGCTTCCATGTTCCGTCATGTTTTGTGCCGGATGAATTTGTAACACCACCGTTGGGGATACAAATCCAGGGAGCCACTTTTGATGTTGCGGTGGAGCCATATTCAGAAGAACCAACACCGAGAGCCGCGATATACATCGTTTTGTTTACTTTAAGGTCAAATTCTGTCTTGAATGCACCATTTGTGTGACCTGTAGTGCTTCCAAGAGTTGAACCTGCAAATGGAACATTTTTGAGATTGATTTTAAAGTAGGGATATCCTGATGAATGTTCAGGAGTTGTGATTTTTATTGCACTGCCAACGCCGTCTGCTCCGACTGATTTTGAAACAGAAGGTGAATTGTTATTCCATGCATATGTTACAAGACCGGGAATAACGTTATCTGCCTGAGAAAGATCAGCGGAATTTGGTGCATCGCTTATGCCTTCAAAATCGTTGTACATAAGTACCCTTTCATAGCCGTAAAAATCAAAGGTTGAAGAATTTGTAACTTCCTGTCCGTTAATGGTTGCATTAACTGTGAATGTGTGATATCCGTTTGCAAGAGCGCTTACATCATACTTCAAAGTATATTTTGTACCGTTTGCAACCGGTGTGCCCATGTCTTTTCCGTCAAGGGCAAAGGTTACGTTTGTGGCATTTGAAACAGTTGCCACAAAGTCCATTGTGCTTCCTGAATAGAATGTTTTTCCATTGTCAGGATAAAGTGAAATGTCTGCGGCAGTGGCAGCGAAGGTGGTGGCGGGAATTGTTGCCATAATCATAAGAAGAGAAAGTGCCAATGCCAGAAGTTTTCTTACTTTCATTTTTTTACCTCCATTTATATTTTTAATATATTATCGTTCTCCCCCTGTATAACCAATGATTATTTTATGTGTTGCAGGGTTCAACGGTTTTTGGATATTCTCGGTGCATCCTAAAGGCTGCACCCTACAATCTCTTATTTAATCAGTATTTATATGCAGGGGGGTGAACAAAATTATATTTTTGATTATTCTGAAAGCAAATCCTTAGTTGCAAGAGGTTTCATATCCTGTGACCAGATATATGCCACAAGTCTGTCTGCATCCAAGTCTACTCCTTCTATTGTGAGAGGATATGCTTCTTCAATATCACTTCTTGGGCATACATAAGATGCATCTACTTTGTCTAATTTGTTGCCCTTATAGGATGCTACGGCAATGTAGAAACTATCGGTGTTTTCAATGAAATAGAAATTCATTTTCACATTGAATTTGCCGTCTTCTGATGCTTCAGCGTTTATGGAATATCCCTCTTCGGGATAATCCTCCGATGTAAAGATTGCCTTGTAGTCCTTGCCAATGGGAGAAAGAGTTCCGACAATTTCATCTTTTCCGATGGAAATTTCGATTTTCTTGCCTGCTCCGATAGCCTCGGCAAAGTTTAGTGTGATGGCATTATCTGCAAAGGTGATGGCATCTGCATCTAAGATTTCAGAATCAACTTTAACCGTGATGTCCTCTTTTGCAAGGGATTTGAATTCTGATGTGAGCGGGAAGGTGACAGAAGTTGCTTTTCTTGAAATCTTACCTTTTATTGTTTCTTCTCCGACAGTTGAAGTGGGAACTTTTATTTCGGGGAGTGTGTAGTAGGTAAAGTCAAAGTTATCAACTGTTATACCCTCGCCGGTCTGAAGATTTCCGTTGTTCCACACAAGAATCTGGAAATATTCGCTTTCGAGCATTGGATAGGGAATGTTATTGAATGAGTATGCCAGAACATCATTTACATAGATGTATGCTTTGTTTTTATCCCAGTCAGCATAGTATTTAACGTTGTACCATGTGTCTTTTTCATAGGAAAGAGTTCCAACTTTTCCGCCTGCACCAAATACAGGTGATGAGAAGTGGAGACCAAATCCGCCGGACATTCCCACATCTGCAAAGTTATCGAGTTTGATGTCATAGGATGCCCAGAGAGCACCTTTTGTTGCGCTTTTATAGGGCTTATTCTGGAAGTAGAATTTAAAGTTGGGGTTTGAACTTCCGTTTACTGCCATGTGAACTGCAACGTCACCTGCACCGCCCTTTCCTGCAACTGCAGTTACTGCACCTGATGCATGGTCTGCTGAGAAGGAATAGTTTCTTGGTGAGAAGTGTCCGTCATATCTTGTTGCTTCCCCGCCAAGTGTAAGGCTGTTGAATGTGGTGTTACCGATTTTTGTTGCCATAGAGTGGCTGATTTTGAAGTTATCGATAAGCATATCAACTTCACCGCTGTATGCCTGGAACATAAGACCGTATCTGTTAAAGAGTTCTTTGTTACCATAGGGATATTCAACGGCTTCTGTGTGAATGAGAATGTCGTTATAGTAAAGTGACATGGATTTTGCATCAAGGTTTGAAATTATTTTAACCTTGCCCCACTCACCAAGAGTATATGTAACAGAGGAATTATGACCTACAGTTCCGTTCAGATTGAAAAGTTTTGTTCCTGCTTTGGAATCACCAAGGCTTGAATATGAAGAAGGTCCTGTGCCCAAAAATCCAATGCCTGCATTGGTGTTCATTTTAACATCAAATTCTGTGATAACAACGCCTTCTGAAAGTCCTGCATAGGATGCGGCAGTTTCGGGTTTGCCAACATTTTCCACACCAAAGAACTGTTCGTCAAGGGAAATGTGAGCACCGGGATATACACCTGCGGCTTCGCCTGATTTAAATCCCACTGAAGTACCCTTTCCTTCTGCACCTTCGCCAAGTTGGAGTGTCATGGAGTTGTTAACTGAATAGGTTGTCACATCATATCCATAGGAAGATTTGGGACGAACATTGGTGTTTGAGCCTGAATTTACAGAAGTTATTTCTTCATAGTCATTGAAAAGAAGAGTTTTCTGTGAATTATAATAGTAGAAATTGCTTGTTTTTGAAACGCTTTCACCGTTTAATGTGATTTCAGCGGTGAATGTGTGGTTACCGTTTGAAACCCGGTTGGAGTCAAGGGCAACATAATACATATTTTCCACATTCTTAACATCTGTTATTTCTTCTGAATCAAAGGTGAATTTAACGTTTTCTGATGCCTCGGGAGCAAATGCTTTTAAGATGAGAGCATCATCTTCATATGCAAAGGTTCCGTCTGCAGGGAAAAGCGTGAGTTCATCAACGTCCATGGGAGCGCCGGGATCTGTGTCAACTGTGGGGATGTCTGTATCTTCAGGAACATCGGGAACGTCGGGAACTTCCGGTTCTTCAATATCTCCGCCCGGTGCGGGAGCATCGGCAACTGTTTCAGAGACAGTATATTCATAGCCCTGGGGAGCAAGAGTTGATGTGCCTACAAGAGCAGATGAAAGAATTGTAACCTCAACTGTATCTCCTTTGGAAACTGCATCTGAAAGTGTCAAAATCACTGCTTTGTCATCCTGAGAAACAGAAGCAGTAACTACAGCGTCATTTACTTTTACAACAACGTCTGCCATGCTTATGTTGGTATAATCTTTTGTGAGATTGAGTCTCAATTCATTTGATCCGTCAACAAAGGAATCAACAAATGCTGAGCCTGATTTTGATGAAACAGACTTTACTCTGGGAAGGTTATAATAGGTGAAGTTGATATTATCAAAAGCCACACCTTTGCCGGTTTCAACATCACTTCTTCCCCAGATGAGGAACTGGAGATATTCATCCTTTACAAAGCCGTAAGGAAGTGTTGACTCTCTGCAAAGTTCGCCGTCTATGTACATTTTAAAATTGTCATTGTCCCAGTCGGACACTATGTCAATTTCATGCCATGTGTCAAGGTCGTAGGATTTTGCATTGCTTCCCATACCAACGGTTCCATTCTTTGTGAATACCTGATCTGAGAAGTATATTCCGAAACCGCCGGAAAGTCCCATGTCAAAGTATTCATCAAACTTAACATCAAAACTTGCATGCAAAAGTCCTGCCTGAGCACCCTTGTAGGGTTTATTCTGATAGTAGAATTTATAGTTGGGGTTTGCTGCGCCGTTGGGAGCAAGGTGAATGGCATTGTCGCCTTCGCCGTCCTTACCTTCAACAAATGTTACCTTTCCCACACCTGCAAGGTCATTTACAGGTGCATAGTTTCTTGGGAGGAACATTCCATCAAGGCTTCCCGATGAGGGAAGTTCGTCACCGTTAAAGGTTGCAAAGCCAAGGTGAGTTGCGTTTGAATAGGTAATTTTGAAGTTATCTACTGCAAAGTTTACCATACCTTCATTTGCCTGAAACATTATTCCGAATCTGTCCCAGAGTTCTTTCACACCGTAGCCGCAGGATGTGGGTGCAGAGTGAATGTGGAGACCGTTATAGTAAAGTCCCATATACTTTCCTGTAAGGTTGGTATATACCATAACTTTGCCCCATTCACCCACAGTGTAGGTGATGGTGTTGGAATTTCCAACATATCCGTTTGAACGGAAAATATAGGCATCAGATGAAGTGGAGGCTGTGGAGTTAAATGCTGTGGTACCTGTTCCGAGAAGTGCAAGGCTTACCAAAGCATCTGTTTTAATGTCAAACTCTGTAATGACAACGCCCTCTGTGAGTCCCTGATAATCTGCATCTGATTCGGGTTCGCCAACGTTTGTGATTCCAAAGAACTGTTCATTCAATGAAATGTGTGCACCGGGATAGGCTGAAGCATCATTTCCGATGAAACGGATTGCTGAAGAAGAATCTTCTCCCATATCCTGGAACATATACATATCGTTGTTTATTGTCCAGGTTGTTGTGTTATAGCCTTCAGATGATGCTGTGTGGAAATTTGTGTTTGATGTAGTCGGAACGCCTTCTTCTGACGCATTATTAAAGTTGTTTTCCACAAGCACCTGCTCTTCGCCAATGAACTGATGAAGTTTTCCTTCACCTGTTGCATCTGATGCCATTACTCCTGCAGGAAGATATGCCATCATCATACAAAGGGTGAGGATAATCGCCAATGATTTTTTCATAATTTCACTCTCCTTGTTTAATTAAAAATCTATTTCAAATCTTTTTCAAAAAACAAAGTCCGTTAACGGGAACTATGAATGTGTCACAAATCTCTCCTGTTTCTCTGTTTTCCCATTTTTCTTCAAACATTATTGTGTGTTCTCTTTCCGAAAGGTTTGAAAGACAAAGATAAATCTCATCGCCTGTGAACATTGACATATACACATTTTCAGGAAGGTCAACCATTGTAACAGCGCTTTCCCTGATGTTCATATGACAGATGTTTCCCTCTTCAACCATGGGTTTGTAGAGGTCGAGATAGTGAAGCCAGAGCCTTCTGTATTCCTCGTCATCGGGAATTGCCGACCAGTCGCTGTAGGCATAGGGGCCGTTTGGATGGGCTTTGTCATATTCTGCCATCATTTTGTATTGTTCAAGAGTGCCTTCGTTATACTTCACATCTTTCTCGCCGATGATTTTCCCTGCCTGATAAGGTCTTCCGTCAGCACGAAGGGGGAACTGCATGAAAGGAATGGAACGTGCATACACTTTCATTCTGTCTGAATCGTTTTTCAGATATCTGAAATCGGGACAGGGAACCACATAGGGTGGAAAGTCTGCAGTGTCAAGCATAGACTCACCGTCGGACACTCCCTCTCCCACCCAGAGATAGTCATAGATTTTATCGTCGGATTTTGGTCTTGTGTTCATTCCGTAGTGAATTTTGAAAATTCCGTTTTTCTCTTTTGTGAGAGCATATATTCTTGCAAGAAGGTCTTCTTCTTCGGGATCATATTTTATATCCCTCTGAGTTGTGTTGCCCTTGTCTTTCACTCTTCTTGCCACATCTCTTTTTGCAAATTCTTCAGAGCCTGTGTCGTTGTAGAGTCCGTCAAAGTCATATTCATCAAGAAGACCTCTGAGTTTATTTAAAAGGTATGTTGTCCACTCAGGAGATTTTGCGCTGCAGTTTGCATATTTCCAGAACTGACCTGTGAGATAACATTCATATCTCATAAAGTCTTTTGTAAAATCGGGATCGTTCACTTCAAAATAACTTGTGGACATATAGGGAAGAATTTTTATGCCGAAATCGTGACAAAGTTTTATGAAATTCTTCATACCCTGTGGGTCGTGAGATGAATATTTGTCAGCACCAAAGCGGCGGATGTAGTCATTCCATTCTTCGTGAATCTGAATGAGTCCTACACCGGACTCTGCAAAACTTTTTATGAGATTATAGTCATATTCTGTCGGCTCAATGGAAAACCTTGCCGGATACGGCCCGAGATTATAGGTTACCTGACCGGGAAGATAATCGTGGATTCTCATTCTTTTCTGACACTTCTTCACAGCATTTGCTGCGTAGTTGATATTTTCAAGTCTTTTTTTCTGTTTTTCCAATGTGATCTCTTTCATGATTACACTCCTTTTCTGATTTTAAGTGCGCTTCTTCATAACTTTATGCCCTCGCAAATACCCAAAATACATTGAACAGTTGCTATGTATAAACCGGTACTATTGCAGGCACTACAGAGTGAAACGATTTACATCAGCAATAATTGTAATACAACGGCAAATATTTGTCAAGCATTTTTCTGCAATTAATTCTTTTCTCACATTATTGACAAATTGTCACATCGGTGATATTATCTTATCCAAGCCGACTA
>JAZQJX010000009.1:0-4234 GCA_045541875.1 Clostridia bacterium
GTTGAGACCTGCTGGTACTGCAAGCTCATAACCCATTGCACAGATTCCTAATGATGTGTCAAGTGTGACAGTAACAACGACTGATTCACCTGCTTTTACTGTTGTTTTATCTGCTGAAAGTGTTACTGTGTGCGTTGTTGATGCATCGTCAGCTGCAAACACTCCAAATGGAATACAGGTAACGATCATAGCAACAGTGATTATAAATGCTAAAAGTTTATTACATATTTTCACAATATATCCTCCTATTCGCTCGATGTACTTTATTAACCTATTGAGGTTACTGCTCTACAGGGAACGCATCAATTTTCTTTGCGAAGTACTGAAGAACAAGAGTAGCGTCGGTTGTGTTTATAAGTTCATCACCATTTACATTAGCAATAACTTCTCCGTTTTCTACAGGGAACGCATCAATTTTCTTTGCGAAGTACTGAAGAATAAGAGTAGCATCGGTTGTGTTTACCAATTCATCTCCGTTTACATTACCATATTCAACATCTATGGGCTCATCTCCGCCTTCGTCGCCACTGATTAACACGCTTTCAAGTTTGAAGGGATCGCCTGTCATGCTTGAATAACCGGAATAAATATCAACATATTTTTTACCGTCAGCATCTGCTTTTGTAGCTGATGCATCAACCGTGAATGTAACCTTACCGTCTGCAACGGTGGTCTGGTCGATGTAGATGATGTTTGAATCATCATCAGCAAGTGTTGCGGGGTCTGTTCCGGCATTGAGAACAAGTATTGTTGCTTCTTCACCGGTGGTGAGACCTGAGATTGTGATAGTTGCGATTTCTTCTGCAACTTCGGGAGTGTTGATATCAGCAAATGCTGCAACGCTCATCATCATGATTGCTGCAACTACCATTGCCAATACTTTGCAAAAATTCTTTTTCATAGTTTTTCCTCCATCCTTTTTATTAGAATATAGAATTTTTGATAATGAATAAGTACCTGATTATTTGTATGCAAAACCTATATTTTCAGACACTAATTCATCATATTACAACTTTAATTATAGCACAAAATCGCTCAAATTCAATATTAATTTAATGATTAAATCGATTTTAGTGATTTTATACAAATATACGCCTTGTTTTTTGACAAATCAATCACGTGTTTGATTCTGTCATTTTACGATCACAGGTGTCATATCTATATTCAGAAGATTTCCTTCATACACCTTGTTTACCCCTGTAGATTCCAAAATCATTACTGATGTTTCATAACCAACGCCTTCAAGTTTTTCATTTCCAATCTGTATCTGAACATCTTTGGTATCAATAACTTTAAACTTAGCTTTAAACACGTTCGTTTTTGTCTTAGTAAGTTTCATCGCATTTGATATCAAATATGCCATTTTAGTTCCTTTGGAATATTCATCATTTTCTACATAAAGACTTGCCTTAGCTTCACTTCCGTCAGGGTTCAGAAGGCTTCCTTCCTCAACTAAATATTCGAGTTTATCCTTATCATATAAAAATGTTATATTTACAGCTGTCAAACCAAGATTTTCATCAAAGTTTTCTATTGCAACATACACATCTATGACATCTCCAACCTTAACATCTTCAGCGTCTGTGTAGAGAGAAATTATCATCTTGTCTTCGTCTTTGATTTCAGGCTCTTGAACAGGTTCTTCTGTTTCAGGCTCGTCGTCTTTGTTTCCACTATTGCCTGTTCCGGGGAAGAATGATGGGAACTGATCTATTGAAATTTTCTGTGACATACTGATATATACGCTATAGTCACCGGGGTTCCATACAACAACGCTTTCCAGCGCCTCTGAAACTGCACGAAGAGGAATCATTGTACGATTATTCATAAGTTGTGCGGGGACATCGAGAATTTTTGTTGATTCTTCATCAGCGGTTTTAACTGTCATGTTTGTATCACCAATTTTGAGAGTGATATCTTTTTTCTGATTTTCGTTTGAAACTGTTACAACATAGTTTTCAGCGTCCCAGACAACCACGCTTCCCATTGCTTCAAACACACCTCTTGCAGGAACTAAAGTTCTGCCCTCGTCTGTTATGTAGGGTGCCTGATCTTTGAATTCAACAATTTTGCCGTTTACATACACATCGGGCTGACGTGCGTCAACGTCTGCAGCAAATGCTGAAGGGACAAGTGATGCCACAAGTGCAACACTCAAGATAATGCTTAATATCTTTTTCATTTTTCTACTTCCTTCCTTATTATATATCATCAACCAACTGTTATGGTTGCAAGATTCATTCCTGTGCTTATATTCCCAACGCCTTCATTTTTTGAAGATACTGTTGCTGATATTGTTATCTCACCTGTTGCTCCGTCGGGAATCCTTACGGTAAATGTTCCGAGAAGTCCCGAGAACATCACGGGATCATTGAAAAGAGCAAGAACTGTTTTCCTGTCAGGATCATAGGTTGAGATACGCTGAAGAAGTTCTTTTGCTTCCTGAGAAAACTCAAAACCTGTTATCTCCACGTTTTCATCAGAAAATGTTATTCCGCCAAATGCAATGAGATTTACAAGTTCTGCTGTTTCATACATAAGTTCAACTGTTATCTCTTCTCCTGCGGTGGCACTTACGGAATTAATGGTAAAATACGCAAGAGGGGATTCAGGTTCGTCAGGTGTAGGGTTTTCAGGTGTGGGGTTTTCGGGGGTGGGGTCTTCGGGTTCCTGAGTATTACCGCCTGAACCTGTTCCCGAGCCTGAACCGGAACTTGGTCTGCTCGGTCTGGAAGAACCTCCGCCGCCTCCGCCTGACGCTGTTTCTTTTTTTATCTGAATGCTTACACCTTCTGCAGATGCAAAGGCAACATTGCTCTCTCCGTCGTTGCCGCTTGTTTTCAGGTTGGATGTGTCAAAGTTTACTGTGACTGTTTTTCCGCTTGCCTGAGAGAGAACTTTGAAACGAAGTGTTCCGAGAGAATAATCTTTTGATTCTTTGTCTATAGCATTTGATGTTCCCCCTGCAATGGTGATTGTTCCATTTTCTATGTCTGAGGAATTTACATCGCAAAACTCGGAAAAAAGTGCAGGCTGATTTATGTAGCCGGGGAACCCTTTGTCTATTTTGGAATCAAGGTCTATGATTCTCAGCATTTTGGGATCCCATGTCACTTTGAACATTGCGCCCTTAAGACCTTTTGCATCAGAGATGATTACGGGAATCTGAATTTCTTCGCCAACCTTTACTCCGGTTGCAGGTGTCTTGAGATATATTTTTGAAGTGAGAGGTTTTTTCTCTTCTTTTATTTCAACTTTTTCAATGTCTACTCTGTATTCCTCATCATTCCAGCCAACATCACAGCCAAGCGCTTCCGAAACTGCACGAAGTGGAATCATTGTGCGGTTGTTCATAAGTTTCGCCGGAACATCAAGAGTCTTTGTCTCTTCTTTGCCGTCTGTTACAACTTTCATATCTGCCCCGTCAATGGTGAGAAGAATTTCCTTTTTCAAAGATTCATTTGACACTGTTACGGTATAATTTTCTGCATTCCACAAAACCATACAGTCCATTGCTTCAAACACACCTCTTGCAGGAACTAAAGTTCTGCCTTCGTCGGTTATGTATGCATTCTGATCGGCAAATTCAACAATTTCACCGTCAACATAAACGTCAGGCTGGCGTGCTTCTTTGTCTGCACCAAACGTGGTAACTGACGCGGATGTCAGAAGCGAAACCGATGCAAGAATTGATATAATCTTTTTCATTTGTATCTCATACCTTCTTTCTGTTTGCACAGTTATTATTGAGTAATTAATTATATCATAAACGGCATCATATTACAAGGAATTTTTGTTGTAAAATATTGTTTTTTTTGACACAAGAAAAGCAGGCTGAGCCTGCACCCAAGTCGCGAGCGTAGTTTCATTAACATCAGATCTCGCGAACGAATTTTTTCGAAATTTTTTATACAGCAAAAAAGACTTAGACAATTATCACTTCGAGTCTCTCTTTTCAACTTGTATTTGCCATAGCAGAATGATATAGAGTGCAAGCACTCTAATGATGTACTCTCTCCGCTCGTAATGATATTGTGTCCTACGGACACAAACACAAAAAAATACACACTCAAATGAGTGTGTATTTTTTTCTACCCCGGCAGCTTCCTACTTTCCCGGGCCGTCACCAGCCAAGTATCATCAGCGTTACAGAGCTTAACTTCCGTGTTCGGTATGGGTACGGGTGTGTCCTCTGTGCCATCGCCACCGAGTTACTTAATACAATATTAGTTTC
>JAZQJX010000010.1:0-8285 GCA_045541875.1 Clostridia bacterium
TGAACCTAAAACAAGATAAAATTGTTTGTTTTTCAAGGCGGAAGGTCGCAGGAATACTGACGTATTTCAAGACCGACAACGAGGAAAAACATCTATTTTACTTGTTTTAGGCGAGTTCGGATACTGACGCAACTGCTTAAGCCATGTGCATTTTTGAAAAGCAAATTTGCTTTTCAAAAAATTTTGCACGGCAATATAATTATTTTTTACTGTATAGGAACGAAGTTTCCTATATAGTAAAAAAGCAGGCTGAGCCTGCACCCAAGTCGCGAGCGTAATTTGATATACATCTTATCTCGCGAACTAAATTCTGCGTAATTTCCTATACAGTAAAAAAGAACCGGAATTTTTATAGTTTTTAAGCAGTGTCAGGGCTGTTTCGTTAATTGAAAAATGATTTTTATTATACAATTAACGAAACAGCCTTATTTTTGTATACTTGTTATTTTTGCCTTTCTTGTTATTTTTATTGTCGTTTTCTTCGGTTTCTTAAAAAGCATATTGATAAATGTATATTTTTTTGTTATAATATATGTGTGAAAATATGTTTGTCGGAGGTGAAGATATGCCTGATTTTAAAGTTGTTTCTCCTTTTGAGCCTATGGGTGACCAGATAGGTGCAATAGAAGAACTTTCAGAGGGAATAATAAACGGCAAGAAACATCAGACACTTATGGGTGTCACAGGTTCGGGCAAAACCTTCACCATTGCAAAAACCATTGAAAAGGTGAACAAACCCACCCTTGTTCTTGCTCACAACAAAATTCTTGCGGCACAACTTTGCAGTGAGTTCAAAGAATTTTTCCCTGAAAATGCGGTGGAATATTTTGTGTCCTATTATGATTACTATCAGCCTGAAGCCTACATCCCCGGCACAGACACCTACATTGAAAAAGACGCATCCATAAATGACGAAATTGACCGTCTCCGTCACAGCGCCACGGCATCACTTTTAGAAAGACGTGATGTCATTATCGTTGCAAGTGTTTCCTGTATCTATGGTCTCGGCGACCCCGATGACTACAAAAATCTTATGATTGCCCTGAGAGTGGGAACGGAAATCGACAGAGATTGGCTCCTGAAAAAACTTGTAGAAATTCAGTACACAAGAAACGATATATCCGCAGAAAGAGGCACATTCAGAGTGAGGGGAGACTGTGTTGAGGTTTTCCCTGCATCTTCGGGCGAAAGTGCAATAAGAATTGAATTTTTCGGCGATGAAATAGAGAGAATAGCAGATATTGACACTCTCACAGGTGAGATAAAGGCAATAAGAACTTTCACCACAATTTTCCCTGCATCTCACTATGCCACAACCGATGACAAAATGAAAAAGGCTCTTACATCCATCAGGGAAGAACTTGACATGAGAGTGGAAGAACTAAAGAGTCAGGACAAAATTTTAGAGATGCAAAGGCTTATTCAAAGAACAAATTATGACCTTGAAATGATGCAGGAGATAGGCTTTTGTCAGGGAATCGAAAACTATTCAAGGCACATAAGCCAACGTGCTCCGGGTTCTGCCCCCTACACTTTAATGGACTATTTTCCAGACGATTTTCTTCTTGTAATAGACGAATCCCACGTGACAATCCCTCAGGTAAGGGCAATGTATCACGGCGACCGTTCAAGAAAGGAAACCCTTGTGGACTATGGGTTCCGTCTGCCCTCTGCCTTTGACAACAGACCGCTTAATTTTGGCGAATTTGAAGAAAGAATAAATCAGGCGATTTTTGTAAGTGCAACTCCGGGAGAATATGAACTCGGGAAATGCGGAGGAGAAGTTACAGAGCAGATTATACGCCCCACAGGACTCACCGATCCTCTCATATTCATCCGCCCCGTAAAAGGGCAGGTTGATGACCTTTGTGAAGAAATCAGGCAGGTGACTGAAAAAGGCGACAGAGTTTTGGTTACAACTCTCACCAAAAAAATGGCAGAAAGCCTCACAGACTATCTGCGAGGAGTGGGAATAAGAGTTAAATATCTTCATTCCGAAATTGAAACACTGGAGCGTATGCAGATTATCAAGGATTTGAGACTTGGTGTTTTTGATGTTTTGGTTGGAATCAACCTTTTAAGAGAAGGTCTTGACATTCCCGAAGTTTCCCTTGTGGCAATACTCGATGCTGACAAAGAAGGATTCTTAAGAAGTGAAACCTCTTTAATTCAGACAATCGGAAGAGCGGCGAGAAATGCCGACAGCCGTGTAATAATGTATGCCGACACCATAACAGGCTCAATGGAGCGTGCAATCAGAGAAACCGACAGAAGAAGAGAAATTCAGTCTGCCTATAATGAGGCAAACGGCATTACACCAAAAACAATCAAGAAAGACATTCACGATATTATAAAAACCTATGAATCAGGAAAATCCGATGTTGATTCAGGCATTGATAAAGAAGAGGATACCGAAACAAAAGTTAAGAGACTGACTGCACTTATGAAAGAGGCATCACAGAATCTTGACTTTGAAATGGCGGCATTCTACAGAGACGAAATTATTAAGATTAAAGGAAAAATAAGATGAAAGAATATATCAGGGTAAAAGGTGCATCCCAGCACAATTTGAAGAATATAGACGTGGACATTCCCAGAGAAAAGTTTGTGGTAATAACAGGACTTTCAGGCTCAGGGAAATCCTCTCTTGCCTTTGACACCATATATGCAGAAGGTCAGAGAAGATATGTTGAATCCCTTTCGTCCTATGCCCGTCAGTTTTTAGGTCAGATGGACAAACCCGATGTGGAATATATTGAGGGACTTTCCCCTGCCATCAGCATTGACCAGAAGACCACAAGCAAAAACCCCCGTTCAACAGTGGGAACAGTTACGGAAATATATGATTACTTAAGACTTCTTTTTGCACGTGTGGGAACGCCCCATTGTCCCAAATGCGGAAAAGAAATCAAACAGCAGTCTGTTGATGAAATTGTGGATTCCCTGTTTTCATATGGAGATGGAACGAGACTCCAGATTCTTGCACCTGTCATCCGTGACAAAAAAGGGGAACACGCAAAAGTCATTGAAGATGCAAGGAAAAACGGATATGTGAGAGTGAGAATAGACGGAAACGTAAAAGACCTTTCAGAACCGATACATCTGGAAAAAAACCACCGTCACACCATCGAAATTGTGGTGGACAGAATCATCATAAAAGAATCTTCCATGTCAAGACTTGCAGATTCGGTTGAAACTGCCTCAAAACTCGGAGGCGGAATTATTATTGCCGACCTTTTTGACAAGGGTGAAAAAGTGTTCAGTCAGAACTATGCCTGCAAGGATTGCGGAATCAGCATGGAAGAACTCTCTCCCAGAATGTTTTCATTCAATGCACCCTTTGGTGCCTGTCCTGCGTGCTCAGGGCTTGGAAGTTTTATGAAAATTGATCCCGAACTTCTTATTCCCGACACCTCAAAATCCATATACGATGGGGGAATCTGTGCTTTCGGATGGGGAAATGTTGCAGACGGAACAACCTATTGGAGTGCGTGGCTTGATTCTCTTTCAAAAGAATATGATTTTGACAAAACAACACCCATAAAGGATTTGCCCAAAGAGATAATGGACATTGTTCTATACGGTTCTGACAAACCCATTTCCATAGATCATAACGGCTACAAAAAGACCGCACCTTTTGAAGGCGTCATCACAAATCTTGAACGCCGTTACAACGACTCCTACTCTGCCTATTCCAAAACGGAAATTGAAAGCCTGATGGGCGAGGTTTTGTGTAAGGAGTGCGGAGGAAAAAGACTTCGCCCCGAAACCCTTGCAGTAACTGTCGGCGGTGTAAACATATCAGAACTTACCGATATGCCCGTCAGGGAAATTGCGGACTTTTTTGACAGTCTCACCCTGACAGATCAGCAGATGCTCATTTCAAATCAGATTTTAAAGGAAATCAAAGCAAGAATAAAATTTTTGGTGGATGTGGGACTTGACTATCTCACCCTATCAAGAAGTGCAGGAACTCTTTCAGGGGGAGAAGCACAGAGAATCAGACTTGCAACTCAGATTGGTTCAGGTCTTACAGGAGTTTTATATATCTTAGACGAGCCAAGCATAGGACTTCATCAAAGAGACAACAATAAACTCATCGACACCCTGAAACATCTCCGTGACCTTGGAAACACCCTCATTGTTGTTGAACACGATGAAGACACCATGTATGCCTCTGACCACATAATAGACATAGGTCCCGGTGCAGGTATCCACGGCGGAAATGTTGTGGCACAGGGAACGGTTGAAGACATCAAAAAGACAAAGGGGAGCATCACGGGAGAATATCTTTCGGGCAAAAAGAAAATTGAAGTTCCCCAAAAAAGAAGAGACGGCAATGGAAAGTATATGACAATTTTAGGTGCGTCTCAGAACAACTTAAAAGACATAGACGTAAAAATCCCCCTTGGCAAATTTGTTGCCGTAACAGGGGTTTCAGGTTCGGGAAAATCAAGTCTCATAAATGAAATTCTCTACAAACGCCTTGCCCGCGACCTTAACGGTGCAAAGAAAAAACCCGGCTCTCATAAAGATGTTGTGGGAATTGAAAATGCGGACAAGGTCATTGACATTGACCAGTCGCCAATCGGAAGAACGCCCCGTTCAAACCCTGCCACCTACACAGGACTTTTCGGAGACATCCGTGATCTTTTTGCATCCACCAACGAGGCGAAAATGAGAGGATACGGCCCCGGAAGATTCAGTTTCAATGTGTCGGGGGGAAGATGTGAGGCATGTACCGGCGACGGAATCATAAAAATTGAAATGCATTTTCTTCCCGATGTATATGTGCCTTGTGAAGTTTGCAAGGGGAAAAGATATAACAGAGAAACTTTGGAAGTAAAATATAAAGACAAGAACATAAACGATGTTCTGGAAATGACAGTTGAAGAGGGACTTGAATTTTTTGAAAACATTCCAAAAATAAGACGCCGTCTTCAAACGCTTTACGATGTGGGCCTTGGCTACATCAAAATCGGTCAGCCGTCAACCACTCTTTCGGGCGGTGAGGCACAGAGGGTGAAACTTGCAACGGAACTGAGCAAAAGAAGCACAGGGCAAACGGTCTATATTCTTGACGAACCCACAACAGGACTTCACGTTGCAGATGTTCACAAACTCACAGACGTTCTCTCAGCCCTTACAGATGCAGGAAACACGGTTATTGTCATTGAGCATAACCTTGACGTCATAAAGGTTGTTGACCACATCATAGACCTTGGACCCGAGGGCGGTGACAAGGGCGGAAACATTGTTTTCGAGGGAACACCTGAGGAGATTGTTAAATGCAAAAAATCCTACACAGGAAAGTTTTTGGAAAAATATCTAAAGTAAATTAAAATTCCCCGGAGGGTGATTTTATGTATGAAATAATTGCAGATGTTGTAAAATATATTTTTGTGTTTGCGGTCTATATGTTCATTTTGAGCATTGTCCGTCTGATTTATCTTGACATCAATGATGCAAAAAGGCGTGAAGGCTCGTCAGGTTCGGGTTATGCCTATCTGAAACTTGTGAACCTGAGGCGAAATCTCAAATTTAAAATGCACGAAAGTTACAGCATCAAAGAATCTGCCTACATTGGCAGAAGTAAAAGATGTCAGGTGTACATAGACGATCCGTATATGTCAAAAAATCATGCAAGAATTTTTCTTCGTGACGGACAATTCTACATCGAAGATCAGGGAAGCACCAACGGAAGTTTCTTAAACGGGAGAAGACTTCCCGACCATCCTGTGAAACTGAAAGACAGCGATAAACTGTCTTTTGGCAACATAAGTTTCATTTTTGTAGACAATATTGAAGCGGAGAGTTAAGATATGACAAAAATGCGTTTCAGACCTATGCTTTATATTACACTTGTTAATATAATCGGGTTTCTCATGCTCTTTATATATTCGGGAGCGACTGATTTTTCATATATGTATTCCTGCCTGATTCTTTGTTGCATAAACACTCTTATGTATATGCTTTTGTATCAACTTGACTATGGCGACCTCTATCTTTTCCTCACTGTGTCCATGCTTGTTTCCATAGGGCTCATAATGCTTTCAAGGATTGACATTGCCATAAAGATTTCAGGCGGAGAAGGGGAATATGCTTCCCGTCAGGTTTTGTGGTTTATGATTGGGATTGTGGCATATTTCCTGACGGTGTTTATCTTCGGGAAAATCACTTTCTGGCACAGGCTCAAATATTTTTATATGGCTCTTACCTTTTTGCTGATTTTTTTGACGGTGATTTTCGGACGGGAAATAAACGGTTCCAAAAACTGGATTGTAATAGGTTCTTTTTCAATTCAGCCATCGGAAGTCATAAAGATTGTGTATTGTTTCTGCATTTCCACTTTCTTTTCATCCATGCCGTCTTTTGATTCCAAAAAGAAAGACAAGAGAGAGCGGATTTTTGGCATACCCAAAGATGAAATTATCCTTTGCATATATGTTTATGCAACAATGGGTTGCCTTGCGCTGTTTCAGAAAGAGTGGGGAACTTCCCTTTTGCTCTTTATGATATATTTCACAATGTGTTTTGTCTACAAGTCAAGCAACCGCTTGAAACTCATCAACATATGCGGTATAGTCTTTGTGGGACTTGTGGGATTTTTCCTTCTTGCAGACCACATCGGCGTGAGGGTGAGTGCGTGGCAGAATCCCTGGAAGGATGCATCGGGGGGAGGATATCAGATTGTACAGTCCCTCATTGCCATTGCATCGGGCGGATATTTCGGAACAGGTCTTGGCAATGGTATGCCAAACATCGTTCCTTTTTCCCAGACTGATTTTATCTTTTCGGCAATTTGTGAGGAGATGGGAATGTTCACAGGCTTTGCCGTAATACTTCTCTATTTTCTTTTAACCTACAGAGGCATAAAAATCACCGTAAAAGCCACAAATGAATATTTAAAGGCAGTATGCCTTTCCCTTGTGGTTGCCATAGGATATCAGACTTTTATAATCATAGGTGGAGTTATAAAACTGATACCCCTCACAGGTATCACCCTTCCCTTTGTAAGTTACGGCGGAAGTTCGATGATTGTTTCCTTTGTGATGATAGGCATTATCACCGCTGTTTCCTTTTATGGAAGAAAGAAAACCAAACGTAATTAATGGTAAGTATAATTTATAATAAATATATAATTAAAATTTGAAAGGATGATTCAAATGTATCAATTTCCAATCGGAGTAATTCTCGAATCCTTTAAACTTCCAAGAAGCGAAGCCATAAATAAAGCGGCGTCCCTTGGCGCAAAAGGTATTCAGATGTATGCAACAAGCGGAGAAAATGCTCCTGAAAATCTTTCTGCCGCTCAAAGAAAAGAACTTCTTTCAGAAGTTAAGGGTTCAGGTCTTGTGTTCTCTGCTCTTTGCGGAGACCTTGGTATGGGATTTGGCCACAAAGAAAAAAATCCTGAACTCATTGAAAAATCAAAGAGAATTGTTGAACTTGCAAAAGACCTTGAAACAGACATCGTCACAACTCACATCGGCGTTGTTCCCTCAGATCCCAATCACGACCGCTACAAAATCATGCAGGAGGCTTGCTTTGAACTTGCTTCCTTTGCAGATTCAATGAATGCCCATTTTGCCATTGAAACAGGTCCTGAAACTGCAGTTGTTTTAAAAGGGTTCCTTGATTCTCTCGGTTCAACAGGTGTTGCAGTAAACCTTGATCCTGCAAACTTCAAGATGGTAACAGGCGATGATCCTGTAAAGGCTGTGCACACACTTTCAAAATACATAGTGCACACCCACGCAAAAGACGGCAACAAATTAAATGACGGTAACCCCGAATTTATTTATGCTGCAGTTCATCCCGTTCCCGAACACTTCAATGATATTCAGTATTTTGAAGAAGTGCCTCTTGGAACAGGAAGTGTTGATTTCCCGAACTATCTCAAAGCACTTGAAGAAATCGGCTACAAAGGATTTTTGACCATCGAAAGAGAAGTGGGAAAAGATCCTGCAGGAGATATTAAAATTGCATATGATTTCTTAAACAAAGTAATTTCAGAAAACTAATAAAAATGTGGGTATAAAAATTCAAAGAATTTTTATACCCACATTTCTTATAACATAAGAATTTACAAAAGGTTTGGTTAAGCACACGGGAGTCGAACACCGCATGGTTTGAAAATGACAATTTCGCTATATCCCACGTGAAATCTCTAAAAAATACGTCAGTATTCTCTTCGAGATTTCACTTGTATAAAACAAAATTGTCTATTTTAAAACTCTTCGACCTTAAACGCAGAGAAATTTAGTAAAATTTCAATGCGGAGA
>JAZQJX010000011.1:0-25197 GCA_045541875.1 Clostridia bacterium
TTTTGCAACAAGTTGCAAAGCTAAATTATTGCTTCGCAATAGCTAAATTGCTTCATTGAAGCAGCTAAATTAAATTTGCCAAAGTCAAGCTGCCCGCAGGGCAATTTAGCTCCCGAAGGGAATTTAGCTGACATTTGTCAATTTAGCTTGCCGTAAGGCAAATTTAGCTAATTGGAGTTTGTCGCCGGAGGCGACAAACTCCAATTTATTACTGCATCAACATTGCTTTAAGTATTATCTCATCTGTCTCTTCTTTGGCATTCCACAAGAGTTCAGAAAAAATTCTGACACTCAAAGGTATTTTTTCTTCAATCACGCCGTCTTCTATGAGTCCTGTGACAAGAGTCTTTTTGTTTGAGGCGGCAAGAAGTTTTATAACCTCTTTGGCATATGATGCGTTTTTTACCCAGAATGCATCAACATATTTCCAAAGTTTTTCCTTTTGGTGAAATCTTTCTTTTATAAATTCATCAGATAACATTCCCATAGCAAATTCACCATCCATATGGGAAAAAGTTTCCCAGTCAAGGCAGGTAAGCCCTTTTGTAACAACGCCGAAAAGTTCATCTTTTTCACGGAGAGATGCAATCTCTTTGCTCTTTTCAACAGTTTCATCAAAACCTGAAAGCATCCTTGGAGTGTAGGAATAGGGAAATGAGGGAAGGTCTTCCCATACAATCATAATTCTTTTATCTGTATTTCTTATATATTCCATCTTTTCTGAAACGCTGCTTGCGTGAAGGCCGAACATAAGGAGAAGATCCGGCGAGATGGAAAGAATTCTGTCTGCCGTATCATTTACAAAATCCACAACTCTCTTTGCAATCACAACTCCGTTTATTTCATATTTTTCTGTTTCTGTGAAAGACTGAAAATAGATCCCGTCAATGGGGAGATGAAGAAAATCTTTTTTATAGTTTTCAACAATTGCCTCTTGAATGTCTGAAAGGACTTTTTCGTCAGAAATATCAAGACCGCCGTTTTCAGGTCTTGCTTCGTTCCATCCCCAGGAATAACCAAGGTATATTTTTATGCCGTAACTGTGAGCCTCGTCTATAACATCCCCTATGTTGACAGGCAGACAGTCATTCCAGAGAATAAGGGTGTTGAATTTCAGTTTTGCCATGTTTTTTATGTATCTTTTATAGTCATATACAACATGTCCCCATGTCCATATGCCCCTCATCGGAATATCCGGCGAAGATGTCTTTTCATAACACCTGAGAAGTTCTGATGAGAAAACATTTCCCGGATAGCGTTGCATTGGATTTCGGGTGTCAAGATATGATGTTATATATCCCGAAAACTCCACTGCTCCATACATACACCCCGGACTGTCTTTCCCACATATGATTATCATTTTTAAATCTTTATTGTATACACTTTGAGAAATTTTGATGGTATACCCCTGATTACATGTGGGCAGATTGTATGCACCATCGGATTCAAGAGATTTTAAAAGCGAGTTGCTCTCAGGTGTTCCCACAACAATCAGATTGTTTTTTGAAAGGTCATCCTCGGTGATGTCTCGTACATTTTTTGCAGGCAACACATATTCATGGTAGTGTGAAAACTTTTCGATCAGAAATTCTGACGCTCTTTTTTCCTCATTTAAAAGCTGTCCATATATGAGTAGAAACTTATTATTCTCCATACTTTTTCTCCTGACTACCGCACAATATAATACAAAACATAAAATCCGTTTCTGTCTCTTGCAAAGTTTCCTCTTTTCATGAACTCAAAAGAGTCATAGAGATTGAGTCTTTCCATTATCTCGGTAATTTTAAAACTTTTTACTTTTTGTGCAAAGTCATCAACGGCTTTAATTCTCTTTTCATCATCTTTTATTCTGACGGTTTTCATATACTCCACAGACAGATGTTCTCTTTTTATTCTTTTTTGAACATCTCCCGTCTCTTTTTCCTCTGCAAGATTAAAAAGTCTGTCTGATTTTTCAATCAGGTCATCCGTCACATAGGGCGCATCGGGATAATCATAGAGTGTCATTTTTTTATCTGACACAGCCTTTGTCCAAAGAAGAATGTATTCTTTTATATAGGGTGCTCCCTTTCCGTACACACCGTCTAAAAATTCATCTATAATCTCATCCTCATCAAGGCGTGAGTTCCATAAAAGTTTTGAGATGAGATAGGATTTCAGGTCGTCAAGTGCCGCACCGCCGCCATATGAAAAATTACCCTGCTCCAAAACTCCTCCCACACCAAGTTTTTTGTAGAGTCTGATGTTTTGCGCCATCTGATAGAAATTGGGGAATATCTGAAGATAGTTTGAAAAGTTCACCGCATAATCCCAGATATACACACGGTCTGATATTTTTGTCCAGTCTTTTATGTTGTGAATAAACTCACTGCATTTATCCGATGGGGAATTTTCGCCATCTTCCGAAAAGGGTTTGCCCCACTCACATTCAATGTTGCAAAGTCGGACAATGACATTTTTGCGTGGTTTTATGTGTTTTGGTGCAAATCTTGAATAGGTGAAAGCAAAAGTGTGAATCAGAACATCGGGATACACCTTTTCTACTCTTTCGGCAATTTTGTTGACAAAATTAATTATGCTTCCCGACGGCGCACCTTCATATTCATCAATTTTTCTGCACTCCCCGCACTCACAAAATCTTGGATT
This sequence comes from Clostridia bacterium, assembly GCA_045541875.1. Classification (GTDB taxonomy): domain Bacteria; phylum Bacillota; class Clostridia; order UMGS1810; family UMGS1810; genus RGIG1828. The sequence continues at coordinate 2,647 of JAZQJX010000011.1, forward strand.
GTCTGTCACTTCATCGTTTTGGGCAACGGAAAAAATTCTGCAGTTTGGGTTTTCTTCAATCCATTGAAAAACTTTTTTTGTGGCAATTTCCAACACATGAGGGTTTGAAAGGCAAAGTTGTGTTGCTTTTCTTTTTCCGTCTATCATGGAAAAATATTCGGGATGAGTTTCAAAATATTCACTTCTCGGAACAAGATCATCAAAGGAGTGGTGAAAATTGTAGAATTTGAATCTTCCCCCCTCTGCATCAGAGAGGTCTGCAAGGGTTGAATTGAGTCTGTTTTTGGAACTGAAATCTCCATCAAAAGCAAAGCGGAAATATGCGTCCCTGTATTCAAAATCAGGAGTTTCAAAAAGGTTGACTTCGGGAACTGAAAGACTTTCTGTGTGGTTAATTTTTTCAACATCTTTTGTAAAGGCACGAAAACCGAGAAATTTTTCCAAAAAACCATACACACCATACAAAGTTCCTTTGGGAGTGTTGCCCGTAATCAAAATATCATCGCCTACGGATTTTATGAGAAACCCTTCTTCGCCGAGTCTTTCAAGTTCTTCTTTTGTGCAATGCTTTTTTGCGTCACGGGTTTTAACGTCAATAATTATCTCCTTTCCCCTTTTTTCGCACTTGTCGGAAAAATAGGGGACAAGGGTGTTTGTGCTTTCATAAATATATTTCTGAAGCTCGGACGATGCAAATCTTTCACATTCTTTTGAAATCTGCGAGCCTACAATGTGATATTGACTTATGCCGTTTTCTACAATTTTATGCATTTGTATACCCTCCCTGTGTAAATCTATATTGTGAAACAGGAAAAAAAGAGCCAGAATTGTCAAACCGAATGCCTTTAGAATGATAAAGGCGAAGGCGTACAAAGGAACGCCTGAGGATAGCTTTCCGACGGCTATGGTTGGGCAATTATGAACTTTTTTTACATCTCATACGAGATTTTCGTTTCCGACTTTCTTTATCCATCCCCTGAGCCAGTATTCAGATTTCAGTCCGATTCCCATAACACAGTTGGTAAGGAAAATCATGCCTTCAATTCTGCCTTCCCTCATCCATTTGAGACCGGTTTCACATTGAAATTGCATGTTTTCAAGGGTTACGGATTTATCTTGATCGTAGTCGTAGATATAGAGTCCGAGCATTTTTCGGGTGTCGGGCAAAAGGTCTTCATATCTTGAGAAGTCCTTGTCCATGTCGGGGATTTCGTTTGTTTGCATATTCCATACGGTGATGCCGTCAATGTCTTTATACATTTCTTTTGAATATTTATGAACTGATTTTGTGTAGCAAGTTGACCACAGTTCAATGGGTTTTGATGCGTTTGAGAGTTTCTCTTTCATTTTTGCGATTTCGTCCATATAGAATTTTTCACCTTTGTCAGTTCCACCGTAACCCATAAGGTCGTCTAAAAATGCTCCCATAATATTGGGGTATTTTTTGGAAAGTTCACAGATGAATTCTTCTTCGTTTCCTGTTCTGAAGCCTGTGGAACCTGTGATGCTCCACATAACATTTTTCAGATTGCAGAAACTTTCCATATATCCGTAGGCATCTTCCGAAAAAGGAACGGGACGTCCTTGAGATGAAACCATGATGACATTTGGAATGTCAAGCATAAATGCTCCCTCTGCAGGAGTGATTCTTGAACGTTTTGCAAATCTTTCGTCGCATCCTCTGTTTAAGAGGAAAATGTCATCATCGTGGGCAGGGCTTGCGAAAAGCCAAAACTTGTCTTTCACTTTGATACTACTCATTGTTATCTCTCCTGTTCTTAAATTCCGATTCAAAAACTTTTTCTATCATTTGCGTATCTTTTCCGCATTGTTTCAGGCATCTGATGCAGGCACCGAAAACCTGAGGGATTTCCGGAATTATGACGTGTTTGTTTTCTCCAAGATTTGCCTCTATCATTTTTGCATAGACAGAATCCTTTGACAATAGTCCCCCCGACATTAAAAGGGTATCGGAGCAGTCATGATTCTTCATCACTTTTTCCACAAGGTCACTCATATGCTTTGCATTTTTTTGAAGAATTCCTTTTGAAACTCTGTCTCCTTTTTCACAGGCTTCAAAAACAAGAGGTGCAAAGGATGCAATGAATTCGGTTTTTGATGAATATATTTTGTCTATGCTGTCCCACACAGACGAGCCGAGTTTTTCTTCAACCGCTTCTGTCAAAATGGTGTCCTCTCCAATTCTGTCCCTTTGGGAAATGGCGGCAATCAGTGCATCTCTGCCTATGTCATATCCGCTTCCTGAAAGTTCCAGAAGATATCCCCATCCTCCGACTCTGGTTAAAACGCTATTTTCATAAGCATATGCCACACTTCCCGTGCCGCAGATTATTGCAGCGCAGTTTTTTATATGGGGAACAGAACCAATTACGTTCATAATGTCGCTTTCAACACAAATCATGGCATTTTTCAGGATTTCTTTCAGATGATTTTCAACCCTGACAGAATTTTTTTCAAATCCGCATCCTGCAATCCCTGCAAAAACGCCCCTCACGTTATCTTTATCTATATACAGACGCTCAATCCCCTCGTCTATTACATCAAAAACTTTTTCCATGCCCACCACATTGGGATTTGATGCACCAAGAGTAATCCTTTTAAAAAATTCTCCTGTTTCATTAAACAAAACAAATTCGGTTTTTGTTCCTCCCCCGTCTATGGCAAGATAGAAATCGTCATTTGTGTTGAACAGCAGAAGTTCGTTTAAGGAAATTTTGAGGCAGGTGCATATGTCAAGGATTGTATTTATGCCCGGAATTGTCCCTGTTTTTTCCCATTTGTTTACGGCTTTGTCGGAAAATCCTATTTTTGAAGCAAACTCTTTCTGAGTCATACCTGCTTTTTTTCTGAAAAATCTTAAGTTTTGAGAAAAAAATGTTTTGTTCTCCATTTCTGTCTCCTTTTAATTATTCCACAACGTCACTTATAACCCAGTTGTGCTCTTCAAGTTTTTCAATTGCCATGTCTCTGTCACACTTACAAAGTTGGCACACAATTGAAATGACACGTTCTTTGAGTTTGATGTTTGTGGGACGAAGATTAATCATCAGATTTTCACGCACTTTTCCTGTTTTTATCATAGTGCATGTTGAGAGCATATTTAAAATCATTTTCTGGGCAGAACCTGCTTTCATTCTTGTTGAGCCCGTAATCGCTTCAGGACCTGTCACACAAACAATTGCCACATCTGCCTCTTTCTCAAGTCTGCACCCGTAATTTGCACTTATCGAAATGGTCTTGCAACCAACCTTTTTTGCATAGGAAAGAGCATCTGCTACATATGATGCATTTCCCGATGCAGAAATCCCCACGACAGTGTCTGCAGGTGTCAGATTCTTTGCTTTGATATCTCTCACCCCTGCATCGCCGTCATCTTCTTCTCCCTCTGCCGCACGGAACATACAATCTTCGCCACCTGCAATTATTCCGCTTACAAGTTCACGGTCAACACCGAATGTGGGCGGACACTCTACCGCATCAAGCACTCCGAGTCTGCCCGATGTTCCTGCACCTATGTATATGAGTCTTCCGCCTTTTTTCATACCCTCTGTAATTATTTCTACTGCTTTTTCAATATACGGTAAAACTTCTCCCACAGCATTTACTGCATTTACATTTTCTCTTTGTATCATTTCAAGCATTTCTCCCGTGCTTGCTTTGTCTATATTCATTGTGCTTGGGTTTCTTTGTTCTGTCAACACCTTTATTTTCCTCTTTTCTTTTTGTTTCACGTCCCGAAGGGACATATCGCATCCGTCAGGATATATCGCACCGAAGGTATATAGCAATTTATATCGTTGAAATTAATTGCTGTGCAATTAATTTCATTATAGAATGAGTGAACGATTCAGACGCCAAGCTTTTTAGCTAAATTTTGAACTTCGTTCAAAGCTAAATTGTTTCTTTGAAACAGCTAAATTAAATTCGCCTTGTAGCTGACCGAAGGTCAATTTAGCTACGAAGTAATTTAGCGTGCGTCATCACATTTAGCTCGCCGTCAGGCGAATTTAGCTTAATAGATTTAACTTCGTTAAATCTATTATACCACCCATAAAATCACTTTTCAATGGAATATTTGTTCCAAGACATTTAAGGAAAATATCTACTGCGAGTGGATTTTGTTTATGAATATGGTTTGTTCTATTAAATTTCCTTTGTTTTTCTCTGTTTTAAAAAAATATCGCAATCTGTGACAGAAAAGGCGATGAACTTCCCAAAGATGCCACGGGCAATGGTTTTTTCAGACGGGAAATTGCCTTTGATGTCTTTTTTGATAGATGGAATTTGTTTCACTTTTAAGGGGCAAAATGGTATAATTTTTTCAGGTGGATAGTTATTGAAAATAAAAACACAGGAGGAATATTTATATGGACATACTTTCTAAAATCAAATCAGCACTTCCCATAACCTACACAGAGGAATATAAAATGAAAGATGGGGAAAAAGCGGTCATTCAGATTCCCATTCATTTTATCCGTCAAAGTCCCTATCAGCCAAGACGGACATTTGACCCGGAGGCAATAGAAGAACTTTCAGAATCCATAAAAAAATATGGCGTGATTCAGCCAATCACCGTGAGAAGAATTTCGGCTGATTCCTATGAACTCATTGCAGGCGAAAGAAGACTTCGGGCATCTTCCATGGCAGGACTTTTAAGAGTTCCTGCAATTGTTTCAGACCTTTCTGACAACGACTGTGCCGTGGTTGCCTTAATTGAAAACATTCAAAGGGAAAACCTCAACTTTATGGAAGAGGCGGAAGCCTACAGAAATCTTTTGTACCGTCACGGATTTACTCAGGAAGAACTTGCAAAGAGAATCGGAAAAAGTCAGTCTGCCGTCGCCAACAAAGTGAGGCTTTTGAAACTCCCCTCCGTTGTGAGGGAAATCATAACAGAATCAGGTCTCACCGAGCGACACGCAAGGGCAATTTTAAGGCTTGAAACAGAGGAAAAACAACTGAAAGCACTGCTTAAGATTACCGATGAAAACCTAAACGTTGCCCAGACCGATGAAATGATTGAAAAAATGCTCACCCCTGAGCCACAGCAAAAAAAGGAAAGCGAAAAACCAAATCCCGAAAACAAATCCTGCATTTTTAAAGATGTGAGAATATTTGTAAACACCATTCGTCATGCAGTAGACGTGATGAAACAAAACGGAATTGAAGCAACCTCTGAAGAAAGAGAGTCGGAGGGGTTTTATGAATATCTGATACAGATACCAAAGATATGATTTTTTTGAAAGGGGGTTCCCCTTTCAATCCCCTTTCCGCTTGATTTTCTTTGCCGTCGGGATTTTGAAAATCAGAGTCACTCATAATGTCGCTATCGCTCCTATTCGCTTCCTCTCTGATTTTCTTATCCCGATTCCGTCAAAGAAAATAGGCGGAGGTATCGCACCACAGCAATGTGCGAAAATCGAAAGAATAACGAACCATAAGTTTCTGTTAGTAAAACAGAGTTCCGAACTCGGCAAAGGAGAGTTTGTACCATAATTTTTGCAAAGCATAAACTTTATTTTTTGAAAGAAAATGTTTTTTCGAAAGGGGCATCCCCTTTCAATCCCAACATAGGGATTTAAGTGACACCCCAAGAGCGCGAAGCACGATTGGATGGTGGAACTTATGGCAAAACGTCCAATACGTAGGGGCGGATATTATCCGCCCGCCAAACCATACCATCATCCGCCGCAGGTGCGAACACGAATTGATGACGTTGACGGCTAATAATTAGGAAACAGGGAATAGGCACTTCTCTTTCTGATTTTATGAAATGTCTAATATCCGTTCCTAATCACTATTCCCTAATCTCTAATTACTACGTTGCAAAAATTTCACTTAATGAAACAAAAAATGTTCAGATTAAAGATTTTTTCTTCAATCTGAACATTTTTCATCATATTCCTTTTTGCATAGATTTTCTTAGTGGTTTCATATTTTCTGTGTCGGAAAGATACATAATTTTAATGTAGCAGTCTTTTTTTGCTTTTTCAAAGGTGAATGTCTTTTCGACATATTCATCTTCTTTTTTAAATGTATCTTTTCTCACTTCAAGAAGTTTTCCGCCTTTTTCGTAGAGTGCGGCAATGACAGTTCCCTCATCACTTGAAAATCCGTCTTTTGACACCTTTATTTTTACCTGATTTGTCTGGGCATCAAAAACAAATTCATTTTCGCCATTCTCTGACTGAAGTTCGAGTCTTTCATAGGCAATTATGTCAAGATTATTGGACTCATCCACATCATCCCTTGTATTTACTCTGACATAATACAGAGAATCTTTGTTTTGAACGTGGGGAATTCTTATTTCAGAAACTTCGCCGGGTTTTAACGTTGCAACTTTGAATGAATATATGGCATCTGTCCCTTCGCTGTTTTCAAAAACGGAAACGTCAGTTGTGTCAACCTTTGTTTTGCCCTCATTTTTTATGCGGATGGTGAGAAATTCGTCTCCTGCCTCATCCACGGTGAAAAAGGCTGACTGCACGCTTACGTCTTTTTCATCACAGTAAAGAGTGTGAACTTTTGATGTTTCTGTGTCAGACTCTGCCCAGACTTTCACCCTTTCTCCGTCATACAATGATTCTAAGGCAGCATTTACAACAAGAGTTTTTGTCTCTCCCGGCAAAAGAGTGACATTTTCAGACTCAGAATCTGTCATTTCTTTCCCTGTCTGAACTTTTAAAGTCACATTTTCTATCTTTTCCTCAGTGTTGTTTAAGACATCAAGAGAGATTTTGCCGTCGTTTTCCAAAGTGGGATTTGCGCTTATTAAAGCATTTTCACACAGGTCTTCAATATGACTCAGATGAGTGAGTGAGTCTTCCTTAAAATAGTAGGTCACAGAGGGGAACTGCCCCGGCTCATTAAGGACACTGAGACCAAAGGCTCCCGAAATTCCGCCTTTAAGGCAAAGTTTTTCGCTCCAACTTCCCGATGCGTTGCTCACATAATATATTCCGTCTTTTTCTGTCCAGAATATTCTTGTAACAAGCCCGTCTGTTACGATGACGGGGTTTTCATTTTTGTTATATTCTGTCGCATGAGAAAACTCTTCCTGACCGTCTGTTCTTATGTGAAGATTTTTATCAGAATCGAAATCTGCTGTGATGATTTTTCCTGACACCTTTGAAACAGCATATCTTCCCGCATTTTCAAAAAGGGTTTCGCTTGTTTCTTTTATTATGTCATATACATAGAGAACATTGTCTTTTTTGTATATGATTTTTGCATCCTCTGTGTCATATATGAGATTAAGATTTGTCACCTGTCCCACATTTTCAATTCTTGAAACATCAGACCATCCGTTATCATATATGCTGTAGCAAATATCGGTTCTGCCCTCGGATGCCGTAACATCACATTCGGAATTTGTGATGTATGCTAAAAGTGCCTTGTCACCCGATGCTTTCACTTTTGCGCCGAAGTCATAGACATCATCTTTTGTTATGTCTGAAAGAACATATTTCTCACCGTCAAAAACCCCTGCTTTTATGTCGGTTTTTCCGAGAAGTTCTCCGAGGGTGATGTTGCTTTTAAGTTTTGAATTGATGTTTTCCCAGACAACAAACTTTCCGTCTGCGCTGACGTTTGAGTCAACCGTTCCGTCAGGGTCAACTTCTTTCGGCTCTGTCCACACACCGTCTGTAAGGTCTGTGTAGACAAGGCTCATAACATTATGAGAATCTCTTTCGGGGTTATCTGTTGTGAAAATTATTCTCTTTGTGCCATCTGTCATGACAGTGTTTGCATCAGAAGATGAAAGAATGTTTGAATATATTCTTTTCTCTGTCCCCTCTGACATAAGAGAAAATCCGCCTTTTTCAAATCCTCCGCCGTATTCCAGATACTCCCTTCCCTTTGGAGTGAGGGTTGCATTCTTAAGGTCAAATTCCTCATTCACTGCCTGCAGAGTCATATTGCTCTTGAATCTGTCAAGGAAATGCTCCCATTTACCGCCGTCGTGTCTGTTCCATGTATATTTTCCAAGTTCCACTTCGGGAGCAAGGTCTATTATGTCAAAGAATTCTACTTCAAATACAGCATCAATTGTGCCTTTCAGTTGAGGTTCAAAACTCACCTTTTCCTCAGCCTGATCATCATAGGTGAGCACTACGGGAAGTTCAACCTCCAAAGATCCCTCGGGGCCGAATTTCAGTTTGAAGTCATCGTTGATGCTTCCGCCAACGCCTCCGCCGATTGAACCTTCTAAGAATCCGCCTATCTGACCTTCAAAAAACGGCTTTTCATATCTTCCTGCAATTCCAAGGCTTGCCTCTACTCCTGCACCGAATTCCACATCTATGTAGCAGGGTACATTTCCGATAAAGAAGTTATGCTCGTGTCCGAAAATCTTCACGGTGCGATCCTCTGTTTCGTTGTAGGAATCAAAGCCCATTTTTCCGCCTTTTCCCGTTGCTTTTATGCCAACGCTTCCTGACCATTTGGAAGTCTCGTCAACTAAAAGGGGAATTTTCACGGTTCCCGTAATGTCAACTTTCGGGCCAACATCACCGGATAACATTCCGAGTTTTGCTTTTGTTTCATTCTTGGAATGATTGATTGTGAATTTAACTTTCAAAACTCCGTTTTCAACGCTTATTTCATCTGCAAATCTGCCGATGTCGCCGATTCCTATTTTAAATCCTAATTTATCAAGAAAATAGATGTTATCTATGGGGAGATTCTCTGTGCTTACAACATCGAGTTTCACATCTAAAAGTTTCACATCAAGAGGAAGAACTTTCTCAGCCTTCACCTCTTCGCCATCTTTGTTTTTGGTGGTTGCAACAAGTTTCAGTTGTTCCTCTACATCAAAGAAAGTTGCAAAGGAAATGTAGTCACCTTTTTCATAGATTGAATAGGAATTTTTGCTCTCATTTCCCTCAATCCACACTCTTCTGTCCTCGGGGTTGTCTTCATATTTTCCCCAGTCAACTTCCACGTTTACATAGTATGCAGTTTTATTTGTCTCTCCGTCTTTCATAAGAGGAATATGCACCATACCGGGGTTTGTGAGCATATTTTTAGCATCGCCGTCAACTGTTACGGAAGCGGATTTAATGTAGATACTGTCATCTCTTTCCAAAAGATAGTAGGTAAAAGAGTTAACTCCGAGGGTGTTTAAAACAAGGTTTATACTGTCATCTTTAGTGATATATTCGCTTCCTGCGTCAATGTGAATGGGGGCAAGGGCGCTATCCGGAAGATTTGCACGGTCAAACCAGGTTTTGCCGTCTTTGTCTGTCTTTTTAGAAGTACCGCCCGCTCTGACATTTGCACCCTCCAAGGGGAAAAACTCACCGGGTTTGTCTTTTTTCATCCCCATAACCGTCACATATATGGCATTTTCCAAAACTTCAACGGTCTGACTTGCACTTTTTCCGTTATAGGTCTTTGCGGTGATTGTTGCCGTTCCTTTTGAAATGCCTTTCACGGTTCCGTCCCACGAAACACTTGCAACTGTGGGGTTATCAGATGACCACACAAGTCCTTTGTTGTCGGCATCTTCAGGAAGGACAACCGATGAAAACGCAACTTCATCATCTTTTTCTATAAGTTCAGGGCCCGAAATCGAAACAGATTCGGGGAGAATCTCCTTTGGCTCTTCATAAATGCTTCCATAGGCAAGAATTTTTGATGAATATACATATTCTTCGCCGATATCTCTGTCGTGTGCTTCATCACCTGTAAATTTTGTGTCAACTGTGGCAGAGGGTGATGTTTCGCTTCCTGATGCATCGTCTATGTAGAGGAAAAATTCACTCTGCACAGATGCTCCCACGCCGCCTGCATATACTCCGACAGACATTTCAGCATTTTCATGTCTTGAATGAGCAGAAACTGTACCTGTGTTTTTAGAATTTGTCACATAGGCATTCACTTCCCATTGAGCCCTGCTGAAAAGCCCCGAAGCAGATGATGTACTTGCTCCGTTGGCATAAATTTTTCCGGAATTTATGCAATCCGAAATAATCACCGACGGCCTCCAGTATGAAGTGGAGCATATGCCGGATGCAGTCGCATCACCTGATGAATATACCGTCACATCACCTGTGTTTTTGCATCCGTACATTCTTCCTCTTCCGATTCCGGCACCATCATTGGTCGAAGTTATGGTTCCGTGGTTTTCACAGGCGGAATGACTCTGTGCGTCACCTATTCCCATAGCCATTTCTCCGCTGACAGATCCAAAGTTCTGGCATCCGATCAGCGCCGCAGTGTTCGTATATTCATCCCTGATATACGAGCCTGTTAAATCGTCGTATACTCTGTAGGAACTTTCTTCGCACCTTGCCAGAATTCCGCTGCCTGCCTTTTTGGCAGTCACTTTTCCGTGGTTTGTGCAATTTACAACAGAATATTTCACACAGACAGAAATTCCTCCTGCGTGATTTCCCGAAATATTTCCTGAGTTTTTACAATCGGATATGCCCTCTGCATCAACAGATATTCCTCCGCTAAGATTAGTTGCACTGACGGGTGCAAGGTTTTGACATCTTTCAATGTTTTTTGCATCAAGTGCTATTCCGGCGGCATTTGATGCGCTCACTTCACCTTTATTTATACAGTCATAAACCGCAACTGCCATAAGTGTTATTCCGCATCCCTCATCGGGGGATGTTACACTTCCTTCATTTATACAGTTTCGGACTGTTTTTCCCGGGCCGATGCCTGCCGGTGCGATGTATTCATCAACATAACATTCATATCCCGAAACACCTGTAACATTTCCCTTGTTAAGGCATAGGGAAATCTCACTTCCCCCGGCACCTATTCCAAATCCCGGTGTATACAAAGTGTCATTACTGTTACGCTCCACATATTCTCCGTTTTTTGTGACATCTCCGAGATTTACACAGTTTACAATGGACTGTGTTGTCACACCTATTCCCGCATCTGTAACGTCGGATGTGTTTATGCAATCTGAAATTTTGGTTGCTTCTCCGATTCCCGAAGAAGTACCGCGGCAATATTTTGTCCCATGATTGGTGGTATACCCGTATACCACAGTCAATATGCCTGTGTTCACGCATTTTGAAATGTATGTTTCATTTTCGCTGTAACAGGAGACGGATATGCCCGCAACGGCTCCGCCTGTTATATTTCCCGTGTTTATGCAGTTTTCAATATATCCTGCCCCCAAACCTGAAATTCCGCCTGTGTGGGCATCAAAATATGAAACATGCACATCTGCGGTGTTATATGAATCCCATATTCCGGAGTTTTCCGATTCAGAAAGAATTGCGCCTGAGAGCCCTCCAACATAAACTATTCCGGCGGTCAATTTTCCCACAGATTGAATAAATCCATTGTTATAACAATTATCAATACCACCCGAACGTCCTGCAAGTCCGCCGTAATATGTTGATTTTCCGGCAATGAAAAAGTCACCTGAATTGTATGAGTTTTTCACTTTCCCCTCACATTCTCCCACAAGGGCGCCCATGGGCGTGGAGAAAGAGCCGTCAAGGGAAAATGAGAGGCCTGTCACTTCAACTTTTTGGGTGTTATAGCAGTATGTCACATTCTTTTGTACCCTGACAGCAAGACCGCAGGCGTGATAGTCTGCAGATATGATGCCTTCATTATAGCAATTTGTCATATTGCCGCTTGCAGTGTGGCAGATTCCCCCTGCATAGGGTGAGCCTGTCAGTTGACCTTCGTTGTAGCAGGATTTAACATTTCCTGCCATGTATGCAATTGCGAATGCCCCATTTCTCACACTATATGCAACCACATCGTCATGTATGATATCGCCCTTGTTATAGCAGTTTGTTATATCTCCTGCACTTTCGCATATTCCAAATCCCGACGTTACATTTCCGATGTTAAAGGAGTCTCTGATTTTTCCGTCATATGTTTCATCGCCGTTTGCAGAGCAGGTGAAAACAATACCTGCACCTGTGGTTATGTCACCGTAATTTGCACAGCCCTTTACATCCACGGCTCTTGATGCAATTCCACATCCGTTTGTTATAGCACCTGTGTTATAGCAGTTTGAAACTATGACTTTCGGCGAATTTATGATTCCCGATGTAAGATATTGCGAGCCGTCAGAAACGCTCCATGCATCTCCCCCTGAAATTTTTCCTGTGTTAAAAGAGTCTTTCACAACAGACGGATTGTATAAATATCCCATAGGAACATCGGAGCAGGACTCGCCGATAAGACCTGCTGCCCAGATTTTGCCTGTAACATTTCCCGTGTTATAGCAGGCAATGACAGAATCTGTGAAATATGATATGCAGGATGCAAGTCCACCTGCATTTCCGCTTTTTGAAAGAATTATTCCTGAATTTGCAGAGGATTTAAAATCTCCGCCCTGTATCTTTGCACAAAGTCCGCCGGAAAAGTTGTCTGCAATTATCCTTCCCTTATTGAAGCAAGAATCAAAATAGGCATAATCCGTTGAATATCCTACAAGTCCTCCCGCATATTCCAAAGAGCCTGATGAGGCACCTATTACCTTTGAAGTTGAGATGCCTCCCTGATTTGTACAGTTATAGAATTCTATTCCCTTTATATAGCAAGATCCGACAATTCCCCCTGCGGATATAACATCATTCGCTTTGACAGATACGGTCGCAGTATTTTTGCAGTGTCTGAACTGATAATGTATGCCCGATGAAGATGTGAAGCGTTCACCGATATTTCCGCATATTCCGCCGCCGCTTCCGTCTGTATTTGTGTTTTCAACAGTTATTTTGGCACTGTTTTCGCATCTTCTTATGTCAACATTCAAATCTGCGCCGGATGTGAGCCAGTCAATATATCCTGCAATACCACCTGCAGTTTTTCCCTTTATACCGCCCATGTTGAAGCAGTCATTGATGTTTACGGACGCATTTGAAAAAATTACCCCCACAAGACCGCCCATATATCCTGATCCTGTTATACTTCCGCGGTTATATGAAGAAGAAATGTTGACATCTTCGTGGCTTGATATCTGAGAGATAAGTCCTCCGCAATACCAACTGTCTCCTGTGACATTCATATCGCTGAAGCAGTTTTCAATTTCAACCTTTCCGCCAACGTATCCTGAAAAAAGTGTGCCTGATTCCACATAGCAATCCTTTGTGTAGGAAAATCCGAGATTTTTAACTGTGAGATTTTCTCCGTGAAAATCTGAAAAAAGACCGCCGGGGGCATCATATTCATCGGTGTTTAAGTTGTATATGATATGCCCCTGTCCGTCTAAGATAATGTCTTCTCTTATTTCAATGGATGTCCACACACCGCCTGAAAATTCATCAAGATATATATCGCACCCGAGAACATAACTTCCGCCCTTAACCTTTGCAAGGTCTTCGGGAGTTTCTATGACAATTGCATCATCGTCGGGAGTGCTGATTTCATCTATGAATTCGCCCTTTGCAGGTTTGGATTTCAGATTTTTGACATTTTTAATAAAGCCTGTGTCTTTAACCTTTGGTATCTCATAGTCAGGCTCGCTTATAAATCTATACTCTTCTCCCCCATAAGGATTTTCTATTGGTTCAATAAATCCTCCCTCTGCCTTTGGAAGTTCTCTTTCCAAATCCCTCATAAAGCCTGCCCCGGGAACCTTTGGCAGAGGAGAAGAAAGAGGCTTTAAAAAATGACTCTCAAGGCTTACTTCCTCTATGTCAGAACTTGCAACTTCCGTCTCTGTGGCAGAAAAGGTGATATTTTCACCCCCAAAAGGCATAAGCATTGCCAGGGCAATGGCAATGCTTATGATTCTGTTTTTTTCGATTATTCTTTTTTTCAACTATAACACCCTCTTTGAAAAATTCAAGTTCGGAATCGGGAATTTACTGTGCAACAACTTCACCGACAACCCCTCCGACAACCCCTCCGGATGATGAACCGTCTTCACCCGAAGCAGTTCCTCCGCCCGAGGATGTACTGCCGCCTCCGCCTGATGAGGGTTTGGTATATTTAACTTTTGCAATGGCCTCTGCGCAAAGAGGCATCATGTTGTCATCCCACAAAAAGGCTTTTACAAGATAATATTCTGTGCCTTCAAGAGATACCGCATCTGTCTGAGATGCTCTTTTTATGTCAAGAAGTTTTCCGCTTTTATCATAGAGTGCAACAAACGCAGTTCCAAGTGAAAGATTTTCGCCGTCTATTAAAACCTCTACTCCTGTTTTCTTACCGATTGTACTTGCTATTTCAACAGATGGCTTAATGCTTGTGTCAACAAAGGGCATACCATAATCCTGTGCATATGCGTGGGCAGGACTGCCTGCACAAGAATATATCGTAGCCTCAGTTCCGTCAAAAGCAAATCTTCCAATCTCAGCATTTTCGGGTACATAGAGTTTTTTAACCATTGTATATTCAAAAGCATATGCTTCAATTGATGTAACAGATTCGGGAATCACAATTTTTTCAAATCCCCGACCTGAAGCCGTTGCTGTTTCTGAAAATCCGCAACTTGAAAATGCATATTCGCCGATGGATTCTAAAGTGGATGGGAATGTGATTTTATTAACACTCACTCCATAAAGAGAGTTGTCTCCAAGGCGTGTGATGCCTTCTGAAATGTTGACCTTTGAAACAAGGTCGCCATATCCATCGTAGAAAGGTGCATAGCCATCCACATAATTGTCAGATGAAGTGTTACGCCATGATATTTTATAGTCATAGATTGCACCTGTGCCTGTGATGTTTAAAACTCCTGTTGTAACATCCACATCCCATGTGACATTTTCGCCGAGTTTTCCTGAATTTGTAAAGGGATAGAATCTTGCCTCCGAATTCTTACAGAATTCTTCACATTTTCCGCCTTTTTCAGAGTATACTCTTGTGAATCCAAAGGCTTCATCGCCTATTGTTTCGGGGTTAGAATAAACAAATATGGGATAATATGTCTGATAAAAAGCATATGCACCGATATTTTTTACTGACTTTGGAATTTCAAATCCTCTTATGTTGTGACTTCCCATAAATGCATATGAGCCTATGGATTCAAGTTCTGACGGAAATTCAACTTCAAAAAGCGCCTCACAGAAACTGAATGCATTGTTTCCGATGTGTGTTATTTTTTCAGGGAATTCAATTTTTGCAATAACATTTGCGTATTTTCTCCAGGGAACGGTGTTTTCATCGTAGTCTGTCATTTTGCCTGAGCCTGAAATTTTGAGAGTGCAGGTGTTGTCAAATGTCCAGGTAAGATTTTCTCCGCAACTTCCCGATTCAAGGACTTCTTTTTCCATAATGCCGACAGATTCAAACTTAAATCCATATTTTTCTGCATACCTCTGGGCAGCAGATGATGTATAGCCTTTGATTGTTGTTGTGTTTTCCTGTCCTGCAAAAGCACCGTTCATTCCAAGAACCGATGCAGGGATTTTGACTTCTGTAAGTTTCGGGCAACTTGAAAATGCCTGAGCATCAATGTATATAAGCGAATCAGGAAGACTTACAGATGAAAGTTCTGTGTGATTATTAAATGCATATCCGGCAACTGATGTTATTCCATCTGTTATGATTACTTTTTTCACATAGTCTTTATAATTATACCACGGGCCTGAATTATATCCGCATTCAGGAAGCATTTCCCCTTCGCCGGACATTGTGAATGTTCCGTCCGGTGAAAGTGTCCATGTGATATTGTCGCCTATTGTTCCGCTCACTTCTTCATCAAGGGGAATCATACCAAGGGATTCAAAAGTTAAATATCTGCTCTTGGCGTGCTTTTCTGCCGCACTTCCCTTATATCCCCTGATTGTGAAATCAGAACTGTTATAATAAAAGGCATAATTGTCAATTGTTTCCACGCTGTAGGGAACTGTTACATATTCCAGAGATCCGGAATTTGCAAAAGCATAGTTCTCTATTGTCTTTGCTCCTTTTGGAATTTCAACATTTTTAAGGGAGGAACAACCGTTAAATGCACCGTTTTTGAAGGTATCAATCACCGAAAGGTCAACCTCTTCCAAAGATGTGCATCTGTAGAACGCATTGTTTCCTATATAGTCCATCTTGCCCTTTGTGGTGACTTTTATTATATTTTCAAATTCATAGAAAGCATTTGCAGATACTGTTGTAACTCCGTCTTCTATGACAACTTCTTTCACACTGTCCCTTAAATCAGACCAGGGATATGAATACCGAGAATCTTCCTCGGGCATTGCGCCTGTTCCTGAAATTGTAAGAACGCCTTTAACATCCAGTGTCCAGTGATGGTTTTCGCCATAATCAACATCGACAAGAAGTGCACCGTCAGGAATTTCACCGAGACTTACAAATTCGTTGCCGTATTCATTGCAGAATTCCTCAGCATAAGAACCCTCATAGCCGTAGATTTTGGCACCATATATGAAACAGTTACATTTAACAACCGTATAAGGCATATAAAATTCTGTTATATTTTCAAAATCCTGAAATGCCTCGTAGCCTATGGTGGTAACACCATTTTCTATCACAACTTTTTTGACAATTTCTCTGTAGTCATACCAGGGTGTTGTATATCCGCCGTTATAGTCATATTCATAATCTTCCATGGGTCCGTTCCCTGAAATTGTGAGGGTTCCGTCTTTTGAAATCTCCCATGTGAGATTTTCTCCGCAACTTCCCTTGTCGATATAGTCAGGGGCAACGCCGAGGCTTTCAAACATAAAGCCTTTATTTTCGGCATATTCCTCTGCCGCACTTCCCTCATATCCGCAGATTGTAACCTTTGATGCATCACTCACTTCAAAGGCTCTTTCGCCGATGGATGTGACTTTATAGGGAATTGTGATTTTTTCGACCATGTCAAGATCAGAAAATGCATATTCATATGTATATCCGCTGTCATAGATTACTGTTACATCATCACCGATTACAAGGTGAGTTACCACGGGATGATATTTTTCAAATGCATATGTTTTCCATTGAATATCACCTTTTGTATTTACCGTAAGTTTTCCGTCTATGGTCATTGAATAGGAGCACTCTGCATCTTCATCATTAATATCAAATGCCATATTGCCGTTTGGAGAGCCGAGAGATTCAAAGGTTTTTCCTTTGGTTTGTGCATAGCGCTCTGCCATTGTACCGTCGTAGCCTGCAATGACAAGATTTGAACAATTATTGAATGTGTCATACTCTGCGTTAATAAATGCAACGCTTTGGGGAATTTCAATCCTTTTTAAAAGAGAGCATTTTGAAAAGGCATATGAGCCAAGGTATGTAAGGGAATCGGGGAGATTTATTTCTTTAAGAGCAACACAGGTGTTAAAAGCATCTGAGCCGATTTCTCTGACAGTCTGAGGAATTTCAATTTTTTCTAAAAGATAAAGATTTGAAAAAGCGCAATTTCCTATATTTTTAAGACCCTCTGAAAGTACAACATTTTTTACATAGAAGTCCTTCCAGGGAACATTTGAACCGTAATAGTCTTCCATTTCCCCCTCTCCATCAATGGTGAGAGTTCCGTCAGATGTATATTCCCATGTGAGATTATCATCGCTGTAGTTGCCGCATTCACCCGAATTTACCACCACAATTTGTGCATCACCGATTTTTTCAAAGGTGTAACCGTTATAGGCACAAAATCTTTCAATTTCAGAGGGAGCATATCCTCTGACGGTTAAATCAGACATTCCCGAAAATGCATATTTGTGGATTTTTCCCACAGATGCAGGAACTGTTATTGTTTCAAGCCCTGAATAAGCAAAGACGCTTTCTTCAAGAGATGTAACATTCTGGGGAATTTCTATCTCTTTTAACGAACATTCATAAAAAGCACTTTCCCCGATAAATGTGAGGTTTTGGGGAAGATTTATTTTTCCAAGAGATGTACATGAGTCAAACGCATATGCACCGATAGATGTGAGAGTGGATGGTAAAACCGCCTCTACCACATTTTTGCAACGGATAAAGGCATAGGAACTTATTGTTTCAACTCCAAATTCAACCACAACTTTTATGATTGATTCAGACAGTCCCTCTTCAATCCATGGAACATCATAGTAATTGCCATATTCTCTCATATTTCCCTCGCCTTTTATGGTGAGAGTTCCGAAACGGTCAAATTCCCAGGTGAGATTTGCTCCGTCTTCTCCGCACTGACCTTGATTTATAACGTCAAGTTCTGTTTCGCCAAGGGATTCATACTTTATGTTGTTTGCCAGAACATATTCCATTGCAGGAGAGCCGTCGTAGCATTTTACTATCAAGTCTTCGCTGCATCCCGAGAAAATATCGTCGCCTATTGTTTTTATGTTATATGAAAGGAGAATTTCAGAAAGTCCGCTGCAACCCTCAAAGGCATTTGAGCCAACTTCTTCTAAAGATTCGGGCAAAACAAGTGTTTCAAGGTTTGTACATTCATAAAAAGCACCGTCGCATATTTTTTTCACGCCCTCAGGAACTGTGATTGATGATGCAGAGTGTGACATAAATGCATATTCACCGATTTCCACAACTTTTTCGCCGTCTATTTCAGAGGGGATAACCACTTCTCCCTCCGTGTCTTCACAGAAAGTGATGACAAGTCCGCCGACTCCTGTCTCATACTCAAACATGGAAGAGTCTGCATATTCCAAAAGAGTGTATGAACTGTCTTGAGCCTCAGCCTCTGATATTATGGGCTGTCCTGACATAAGCATACACACAGAAAGGATTGCTGATGTGATTTTTCCGTTTTTCATAGATAATTCTCCTTAATTTTGAGTCCAGTTATTGTTTTTATCCACAAAGACAACATTGTCAATCAACAGTTTGTCTTTCACTTTTAAAAATTCTTCTTTTCCCATAACAAATGCGGCTGTACTTGCCATATCCGCCTCAAAAGATGACTTGCCTGTGACCGAAACGCTGATAAGACCTGAATCTGCACTGTAGCCTGTTTTTCTATCCATTATGTGATGATAAACTTTTCCGTTTTCTTCAAAATATCTTTCATAGGAACCTGACGTCACGCAGGTTTTGTCTGAAAGTTCTATTGTCTTAAAATATTCCCCTCTGTCTTTGCCGGGGTGCTGAAGACCTATTTTCCACTCTCTTCCTTTCGGGGATTTTCCGAGGGTATACACATTTCCGCCAATATCAATGAGGGCATTTTTGACTCCTGCATTTTTAATCACCTCTGCCGCTTTATCCGCAGCATAGCCTTTCACAGCCCCACCAAGGTCAAGTGCCATTCCCTCTTTTTTAAAGGAAACACAGCCGTCTTTTAAGACAAGGTTTTCATACCCACACATAACGAGCGCCCCATCTATCAACTCTTGGGAGGGAACGGTGGGGCTTTCGGATTTCATATTCCACACATCTTTCAAGGGTTTCAGAGTTATGTCAAATGCTCCGTCTGTGATTTTGGAAACCTCAATGCATCTTTCAAGCACACTGAATACCTCCCCATCTGTTTTGACGGGAGAAAGATGAGCGTTTTTATTGATTTTATATATTTCAGAAGTTTCAATCCAAGGACTGAACAAAAGTTCAAGTCTCTGAATTTCTGAAATTGCCTTGTCGCACGCCTCTTTTGCATTATCTCCGTAACATTCAACCGTTGCAACAGTGTCCATCACCATAACAGTTCGAGACACCTTTTCCTCACTGCAACCTACAAAAGAAAAGACAAGACAGAAAATACATAAAGTTAAAAGTATCTTTTTCATAATATCAGACGTGGCAATGTTCACAGTTTCCGCAGTCGGGGAAAAGAGCGGGATCATATTCTATGCCGTTTTTGTCATAATAATCCTTGATTGCTTTTTTTACCGCTTCTTCTGCCAGAACTGAGCAATGCACCTTTGCAGGGGGAAGACCGTCAAGGGCTTCAACAACCGCTTTGTTGGTAAGTTCTAACGCTTCCGACACCTTTGCGCCCTTAATCATTTCTGTTGCCATAGAACTTGATGCTATTGCACTTCCGCAACCGAAAGTGTTGAATTTAACATCAACGATAACATCATTTTCTATTTTGAGATATATCTTCATAATATCTCCGCATTTTACATTGCCGACTTCACCCACACCGTCAGCATCTTCAATAACCCCAACGTTTCTCGGGTTTTTGAAATGGTCCATAACTTTTTCACTATATAACATGATTTCTCTTTCCTTCCTCTAAATCTCTCCATACAGGAGACATATTTCTGAGATATCCCACAACATAGGGGATTTTTTCCAGCATATAATCAATTTCTTCCTCTGTGTTATATTCACAAAGAGAAAGACGAAGTGATCCGTGAGCAATTTCGTGAGGTCTTCCGATTGACAGGAGAACGTGGCTGGGATCAAGTGAGCCTGATGTGCAGGCAGAACCTGAGGATGCACAGATTCCCTCCATGTCAAGCATGAGAAGAAGTGATTCACCCTCAATTCCCTCAAAGCACATATTAACGTTTGATGAAAGTCTCATTTCTTTGTCTCCGTTAATGATGCTGTGGGGAATTTTTGAAAGACCGTCCATGAGTCTGTTTCTCATTTTCAGAATCTTTTCGTTGTTTTTGTCCATATTCTCAATTGCATCTTCAAGGGCAGTTGCCATTGAACAAATTCCTGCTATATTTTCTGTTCCTCCTCTTTTGCCTCTTTCCTGAGCGCCTCCCTCAATGAGGTTGTGAACGACAATGCCTTTTTTAACATAGAGTGCGCCCACGCCTTTTGGCCCGTGGAACTTGTGGGCGGAAATGCTGAGCATATCAATGTTTTGCTCGTTAACATCTATTTTTACATGCCCTGCCGCCTGAACTGCATCGGTGTGAAAAATGACACCTGCCTCACGGCATACTTTTCCGATTTCGGAAATTGGCTGAATTGTTCCGATTTCATTGTTGGCATACATAACCGTCACAAGACAGGTTTCAGGGCGGATTGCCTCTTTCACCTGCTCAGGTGTTACAAGTCCTTTTTCGCCAACATCTAAAAGAGTTATTTCAAAACCCTGTTTTTCAAGTTTTTTCAAAGTGTGAAGAACTGCGTGATGTTCAAAGGCTGTGGAAATGATATGTTTTTTCCCGAGTCTCTCACCTTTTTTTGCAACAGAGAGAATTCCCTGATTGTCTGCCTCAGAGCCTCCCGATGTGAAATATATTTCTCTTGCCTCACATCCGAAACACTTTGCAACTCTCTCTCTTGCATCCATCAGAGCCTCTGCTGCCTCCTGACCGGGAGTGTGAAGGCTTGACGGGTTTGCAAAAACTCCCTCAAGATAGGGAATCATTGCATCTATTGCTTTTTTTGACATTTTGGTTGTTGCCGCATTGTCTGCGTATACCTGCATAAAAACTGCACCTTCTTTTTGTATATTTGTAAAAATCTTATGTCAGATTGACCTTATTAAATCTTTTATTACCTCTCCTGCAAGGATATATCCCATAACCGGCGGTACAAATGACACTGAGCCGGGGAGAGGATGTCCGTTTTCAGAAATTACCTCTTCGCCCTTTGGTGATGAGGGTTCTTCTTCTGAATACACACATTTAAGAGAATATATTCCCTCTTTTTTTAGCCTTGTTCTCACCGCTCTTGCAAGGGGACAGACCTTTGTTTTTGAAATGTCTGAAACTTTAAAAAGAGTGGGATCAAGTTTGTTTCCCGCTCCCATTGCAGAAATTATGGGAGAGTTTGCTTTTTTTGCACATTTTATGAGTTCGATTTTTGAACTCACCGTGTCTATAGCATCTATCACATAATCAAATGATGAAAAGTCGAAACTGTCTTTGGTGGATGAATCAAAGAAACATTCCATGGCGTCTACTTTAATCTCAGGGTTAATGTCTTCTGCTCTTTTTTTTGCCGCCATAACCTTTGCCTCTCCCACATTTGATGAAAGGGCAATTATCTGACGGTTGAGATTTGTTATGGACACCGTGTCTGCATCAACCAAAACAAGATGCCCCACACCTGCACGCACAAGAGCCTCAACAGATGCCCCTCCGACACCTCCCACGCCAAATACGGCAACGGTGGAAGATGAAAGACGTAACAGGGCGTCATCGCCAAGCATTATTTCAGTTCTTGAAAACCGTTCGCTCATCATTATCACCACATTTTAGTATACCACAAACAATATATAAAAATCAATGTTTTTCATGCTGGTTTTTAACTTTTTTATAATCAGATGCCAAACTTTTATTGGTTGCATCTAAACCTTCCAAAGGCTTCTCCCCGAAGAGAGGCTCCACCGTAGGCGGTGGTGAGGTGTGGATTGCGAAAGCAATCGTTATTTTCCCACCTCATCCACCGCAAGCGGTCCCTTCCCCTCAAGGGGAAGGTTTTTTTGTCCCTTGTATATCAAACATTATGATTTTGTCAAGTTAGGGACAAAAAATGTCGATATGCAAACTAAAGTTTGCCAGATATTTTTACTCCGTAAAATCGATATGTTTTTCGTTTCACTCAAAACTCGATATGATATGAATTCTCGTTGCGTTAGCAACATATCGAGCACACCTGTGCATATCGAGTGCGAAGCACATATCGAGAATTCGCAAGAATTCATATCGCTGCGGTGCTGTGCACCGCATATGATTTTGTCAAGTTAGGGACAAAAAAATTTTTTATTTTTTTCAAACCACCTTGACACAATTATTCCATTATAAT
>JAZQJX010000012.1:0-12975 GCA_045541875.1 Clostridia bacterium
CAGAGAAAAACAACCCCAAAAGCTTCTAAAGCTGCGGTTGAGACTCAGCCGGAAGTTAAAGAAGCAAAAAAAGAAGTAAAAGTAGAAAAAAAGGAGGAAGTAAAAATGGCACAGGAAGCATTAGGTATGGTAGAAACAAGAGGTTTGGTGGCTGCAATTGAAGCTGCCGATGCAATGCTCAAAGCTGCAAACGTTGTACTTGTAGGAACAGAAAAAATCGGTTCCGGACTCGTAAGCGTAATGGTAAGAGGAGACGTTGGAGCAGTTAACGCTGCAGTTCAGGCTGGTGGCACAACCGCTGCTAAACTTGGCGAAATCATCGCTACACACGTTATTCCCAGACCTCACGCTGATGTTGAAAAAATTCTGCCTACTCTTAAATAATAGACAGAAAAAAGCAAATTAGCGAAAAGAATCACGCCGGGGCAGTCCCTTTCGGGGCTGTCCGGGTGCAGATTTTTTGAAAGGAGAACTTTCCATGATCATAGGTAAGGTTACCGGCAGCGTGGTTTCCACAAGAAAGAATGAAAACCTCGTTGGCAACAAATTTATGATTGTAAAACCCATAGAAGAAATGGGTATTGATCACACAATAGTAGCAATAGACAATGTTGGTGCAGGAATTGGCGAAATCGTTCTTGTGGCAACAGGAAGTGCGGCAAGAATCGGCTGCGGTCAGTCCACATCACCAGTAGATGCAGCAATTGTCGGTATAGTTGACGAACTTTAATAAAAAGATACGACAAAGTGGGAAAGGAGAAGGATTGATTTGACAATAGAGAGACTTTCCGGGATAATGAAATCTCACGGCATAATCGGTGCCGGTGGTGCAGGATTTCCGTCTGGAACAAAACTTAATAGTGATGCTGACACCATAATCTTAAACTGCGCGGAATGTGAACCTCTGTTCAAACTTCACAGGCAACTTCTCGCAACCTACACTTTTGAAATTATGACGGCACTTTCCCATGTGAAGGAAGCCGTTGGAGCAAAACAGGTGATAATAGCCCTTAAACCTTCATATAAAGAAGCAATAGATAAGGTTAACTATTATCTTCCCTCATTCAATGATTTCAGAATATCCCTCCTGCCTAAAATCTATCCGGTGGGAGATGAAATAATTCTTATATACGAGACAACCGGCAAAGTGGTAAAACCGGGAAAACTCCCGATTACCGAAGGTGTCATAGTATATAACGTAGAAACAATGCTCAATACCTACTATGCAATAGAGGAAGATAAGAATGTAACGGATAAATATATCACTATAACAGGCGAAATAGAAAACCCCGGCACATTCAAAGTTCCCGTAGGTATCACAATTAAAGAAGCAGTTGCCTTGACAGGCGGCGAAAAACACGAGGACTGTATGTATCTTGGCGGCGGTCTTATGACCGGAAACATCGTAATGCCAAATGACGTGGTGACAAAAAAACTCAATGCCATCTTGGTTCTTCCAAAAAACAGTCCCATAATTCAGAAAAGACTTGCAAAATCAAACATAAATCTTCAAAGAGCAATGAGCAGTTGCTGTCAGTGCCGTTCATGCACCGACCTTTGCTCAAGACATCTTCTCGGATACCCCATAGAGCCTCATCTTTTTATGAGAGCAGTTTCAAAGGGTATGACATCTGATACAGAAGCAGTCATAAACTCAATGTATTGTTCACAATGCGGTCTTTGCGAACTCTATTCCTGCCCTCAGGATCTGTCACCAAGGGCGCTTATAGGAAAGGTGAGAGATGAACTCAGAAAAAACAAAGTTCCCGCACCTGAGACACCTTCATACACAGGTGTTGCTTCTGACAGAGAATACAAACTGGTACAGATGGGACGTCTTCGTTCACGTCTCGGCGTTACAAACTATTATGTACCGGCAACCTTAACAGAAAAAGAAATCAAATTCAAAGAAGTTAAAATACCAATGAATCAACACATAGGTCCGCCGGCTGTTCCGGTTGTAAAAAAAGGTGATGTGGTTGCAAAAGGACAACTTATCGGCTCAACCGAAGGGAAACTTGGAAGCGACATTCACTCTTCAATAGACGGAAAAGTCATAGCGGTCACAGATATGTATGTTATAATCAAAAGGAGGACAGATAAATAATGAGTAAAGCACTTGCAATGGTGGAATACCTCACAGTATCCACAGGAATAACTGCAGCAGACTCAATGGTAAAAACCGCAAATGTAGAACTTATTGAGGCTCATGTTGTCTGCCCCGGAAAATACATAGCCCTCATTCAGGGAGAACTCAGTGCAGTAACCGCCGCAGTTGACAATGCAAAAACCATGTACGGTTCAAAACTTGTTGACACATTTGTGTTGGGAAATCCTGATGAATCCATATTCCCTGCAATCTACGGTTCAACCGATGTTAAAAATCCATCGGCTCTTGGCGTTTTTGAAACCTATAGTGCAGCATCAATTATCGTTGCGGCAGATATTGCTTCAAAAACCGCAGAGGTAGAACTTGTTGAACTGAGAATTGCCAAGGGAATGTGCGGAAAATCATATATGCTCATAACAGGTGAGGTATCAGCGGTTCAATCATCGATTGATACAGTCCGTGAAAGACTCAAAGACTCAGGAATGTATCTTGACAGTTCCGTAATCGCAAATCCTGATAAGGAAACCTGGCACAATATTATGTAATAAATTTTCTATACTATATATTTAAGAGGTGTAATTATGTTAGACGAAAAGTATATCAGTCAGTTAGTTGAAAGCGTAATTAAGAATATTTCCTCCGATAATGCATCAGCACCGGGCAAAAATCAACTTGGTGTTTTTGACACAATGGAGGAGGCACTCGAAGCTGTTAAAAAAGCATATAAACTCTATAGAGGCTATAGCGTAGAGCAGAGAGAAAAAATGATTTCAAACATCCGCCGTCTCACCCTTGAAGAGGCAGAGGTGATGGCTCGTATGGGTGTTGAAGAAACAGGCATGGGCAGAGTTTCCGATAAAATCATAAAACATCAGCTCGTTGCCAACAAAACCCCCGGCACAGAAGACCTCCGCCCTCAGGTTATGACAGGCGATCAGGGACTCACTTTGGTTGAAATGGCACCCTATGGCATAATCGGAAGTATCACACCTTCCACAAACCCCAGCGAAACAGTTATCTGTAACTCAATGGGTATGATTGCAGGCGGGAATGCAGTAGTTTTCAATCCTCATCCAAATGCCTGCAAAGTTGCAAATTATGCAGTAGACCTTGTAAACAGAGCAATCCGTGAAGCAGGCGGACCTGACAATCTTGTTGTTTCAGTTAAAAAACCCACAATGGACACATCAAAAATGATGATGGAATGTCCCGATGTTAAAATGCTTGTTGCAACAGGAGGCCCCGGAGTTGTAAAAACTCTTCTTTCTTCCGGTAAAAAAGCAATCGGTGCAGGTGCAGGTAACCCCCCTGTTATAGTAGATGATACAGCAGACATCAAAAAAGCTGCAATTGACATCGTAAACGGTTCAAGTTTTGACAATAACCTTCCCTGTATTGCAGAGAAAGAATGCTTTGCTTTTGACTCAATTGCAGATGAACTTATTGACAATATGACCAAGAACGGTGCATATCTCATAAAAGGGGATATGATTGATAAACTCGTTAAAGTTGCTCTCGTTGAAAAAGACGGCAAATTCTCAATCAATAAAAAATGGGTTGGTAAAGATGCAGGTCTTTTCTTAAGAGAACTTGGCATAAATGCAGATCCCAGACTCATCATTTGTGAAACAAAAGAAAACCATCCTTTTGTTCAGGTTGAAATGATGATGCCCATTCTTCCCATCGTCAGAGTATCAAACATTGACGAAGCAATTGAAATGGCAGTAAAGGCTGAACACGGATGCAGACACTCAGCACACATCCACTCCAAAAACGTGGACAGACTCACAGCATTTGCAAGAGCAGTTGAAACAACAATTTTTGTTAAAAATGCTCCTTCCTATGCAGGTATCGGTGCAGGTGGTGAAGGATATACAACCTTTACAATTGCAGGCCCCACAGGTGAAGGCATCACAGCGGCACATTCCTTTACACGTCAGAGAAGATGCGTAATGGCAGACGGACTTCACATTGTATAATACAAAATTGATTGAGGTGTTCACATGAAAGCACTTGGAATGATAGAAGTATATAGTTTCACAACAGCAGTTAAAGTTGCTGACGTTGCGGCAAAAGCGGCAGATGTGAAAATCATAGCCTTTGACCGTAACCGTCCCTTTAACCCCGGATTTCCCGTTCCGCTTATCATGGAAGTGAAAATGGAAGGCGAAGTTGCGGCAGTTGAAGCAGCTCTTGACGCAGCAGTGGCTTATGCAAAATCAAAAGACAGATACATAGTACATCACATAATTCCCCGTCCTGCAGAAACTGTGGAAAAGATGGCGTATCTTCTTGATATCAACAGAGATAAATATAACAAAAAACTCCCCAAGAGTTTTTTAGGTAAGGAGGAAGAATAATGACAGAAGCTATCGGACTTTTGGAAGTAGAAGGTCTTGTTGCCGCAATCAATAGTCTTGATGTTATGGTAAAAGCAGCTGATGTCAGACTTGTTCACACCGAAAAAAGACTTGGCGGAAGACTTGTTACACTTATAATCGCAGGAAGCGTTTCCTCTGTAAGTTCTGCAATTGAAGCAGGAGAAGTGGCAGCCAATGATCTTGGCACACTCTATGGAAGTGAAGTAATTGCAAATCCCCATACAGAGGTCACAAAGTTCTTTGATATGGAAAGTTAAGTCTTTTATATAACGACGAAAGGCGGTAACTAAAGTTGTACGATACAAATACTATTCAGGAAGCAATAAAACTTGTAATATCAGAATTAAAAACTAAAGAAGAAAAAGCAAATTCCGAAATCAAAGTCGGAGTTTCTCAGCGGCACGTTCACCTTTCAAGAGAAGATTTAGACACACTTTTCGGCAAAGGCTATGAACTTACCGTAAAAAAATATCTTATGGGAAGAGAGTTTGCATCAGATGAATTTGTAACTCTCGTAGGTCCATCTCTTAAAGCCATTGAAAAGGTGAGAGTCCTCGGCCCTGTGAGAAAACAGACTCAGGTTGAAATCTCCCGTACAGACACCTTTGTATTAAAGGTTAGTCCTCCGGTTAGACCGTCAGGCGAACTCAACGGAAGTGCAAGCCTTGTTTTAGTTGGTCCCAAAGGAACTGTATATCTCAAAGAAGGCGTTATCATTGCAAACAGACATATCCATCTCACACCCGAATATGCCCAAAAGCACGGCATTAAAGATAACGATTATGTGGACGTAGAAGTGGAAGGTATCAAACCCACAAGATTCTATGATGTTCAGGTGAGAGTGAGAGACGATTTTAATGTGGAAATGCACATCGACACAGATGATGCCAACTCTGCAGCACTCAAAAACGGAGCAAATGTCCGTATAATCAGAAAATAAAATTCATACGCGGAAACCTACAAAAAGCATGGCTTCCGCGTTGTTTTAGTATTTACGGTCAATGCAAATGTTGACTGTTGATACTAAATTTAAAAATAGAAGAGGTGATAAAATGCTTGCACCTGAAAGACAGAAATTTATAATGGATGAAATGCACAAGGATGGTGCCGTAACAGTAAGCCGTCTCGCTTCCGAGCTTGATGTAACCGAAGAAACAATAAGACGAGACCTTGAAAAGCTCGAAAAGCAGGAAATGCTTCGTCGTACTCATGGTGGTGCAGTGCCGATTGATGGTACAACCTATGAGCTTTCTCTGGAAAAAAGAAAATCAACAAACGTTGAGCAAAAACAGAAAATAGCTTCCATTGCGGCAAGTTTTGTTTTCTCGGGAGACACCATTTTTCTCGATGCATCCACCACAACATTTTTCCTTGCCAAGGAACTGAAAAAACTCAAAAACATAACAATAATAACAAACTCTTTGAGGGTTGTGGCAGAACTCAGTTCCTGTGAGCACATAAAACTCATAGCGGTTGGGGGAATTGTAAGTTCCAATCAGTCATTTGTCGGAAGTCTGGCAGAAAAAAGCATAAAGGACTGTTATTTTGCAAACAAGATGTTCTTTTCTGCAAAAGGCGTGACAAAAGAAATAGGAATCCTTGAAAGCAATGAGCAGGAATGCGGCATAAAACAGAATATGCTCATAAACTCAGAAAACAAATATTTCCTATGTGACAGTGCAAAGATTGGCAGAGTAAGTTTTGCAAAACTTGCATCCCTTGGTGACATAGACTATCTTATCACCGATAAGGAACCTGACGAAGAATTTATGTCAGCCCTTGAGGATAATAACGTTAAAGTTGTAACCCAATAATATATTTTTGAAAGGACATAAATCATGAAAAAAGTACTTGCTTTTGACCTTGGCGCATCAAGCGGAAGAGGCATAATTGCCACTCTTGATAACGGCAAAATCACACTTGATGAAATTCACCGTTTCCCAAATAACGGCGTAAATGTAAGAAATACACTATACTGGGATATTATCTATCTTTTCGATCAGATAAAGCAGGGCATAGTAAAAGCACGCCTTGCAGGTGGATTTGACACAATCGGAATTGACACCTGGGGAGTAGACTTTGGTCTTGTTGATGAATGTGGTGACCTTTTGGCAAACCCCGTTCACTATCGTGATGCCCGCACAGATAACATCCCCGAGGAAGTTTTCAAAGAAATTTCAAAAGATGAACTCTACGAAAAAACAGGCATTCAGATTCTTAATTTCAACACCATTTTCCAGCTTTACTATCTTGCAAAGTATAAATCTGACCTCTTAAAAAGAGCAGATAAATTTATTTTCATTCCCGACCTTTTAAACTATTTTTTAACAGGCGAGAAAAAGAGTGAGTATACAATTGCATCAACTTCACAGATGCTAAATCCCCACACACGCACCTGGGACAAAGACCTTTTGTTAAGACTTGGAATTCCCACAGACATTCTCTGTGACATAATAGAAACAGGAAAAGTTCTCGGAAAACTCAGTCCTGAAATCTGCGAAGAACTTTCTGTTGATCCTGTGGATGTCATTGCAGTAGGCGGTCACGATACAGCCTCTGCCGTGGTTTCCGTTCCCACAACAGAAGACGATTTTGTATATGTATCCTGCGGTACATGGTCACTTTTCGGAACAGAACTAAAAGAACCTCTCATCAGCGAAGAAGGTCTCAAATCTTCCTACACCAACGAGGGTGGCTATGGCGGCACAATCCGCTATCTTACAAACATTATGGGATTGTGGCTCATTCAGGAAGCACGCCGCGATTGGCAGAAGCAAGGTAATGACCTTTCCTTTGGCGAAATTGCTGATGAAGCACTCAAAGCAGAAGGTTTCAAGTGTTTTGTTGATCCTGACTACCCTGAATTCGGAAAGCCCGGCAATATGATAGGAAAAATACAGGAATTCTGCAAAAAAACAGGTCAGTATGTTCCCGAGACAATAGGGGAGATTGCACGCTGTATCTATGAAAGTCTTGCTCTCAAATACAGACACGCATTTATTAATCTCGGAAAAATCACAGGCAAAGACTTCAAAGGTATTCACATCGTAGGTGGCGGTACCAATGCAACACTTTTCTGTCAGATGACAGCAAGTGCCTGCAACACAAATGTTTATGCAGGACCCGTTGAAGCAACTGCCCTTGGTAATGTTGCAGTTCAGTTTATGGCATCCGGCGACATAAAAGATATTAAAGAAGCCCGTGCCATCATCAGAGATTCTTTTGATATTCAGGAATATGCACCCAATAATCCATCCGATTGGGATGTGGCATACGAAAAATATATTAAAATACTGTAAGATTTAAAAATTACAACAGGTGATAAAATTCTGATAAGTTTTATCACCTGTTTTTTCTTGTAAGAAATTGACTTTAATATAATGAAGTGATATAATAAATCTATCAAGTTTAATTATAGAGGAGATTGGTTATGAAAAAATTAATCAGCATTTTCCTGTGTATGATGCTTATGGTTTCCTGCATCCCCCTGACAGGGTTTTCAGCAGAAAACACAGATGCAGATATAATTCAGGAAACAATGGAAGCAAACACAAAAAATTCTTCAGATGAGAGTTTTGCAAGACTTCAGAGAGAAGAATCACTTGCAAAGAGACAAATGTCTTTAGCCGAGAGTGAAGAGACAAACGATTCTGAAGATGTTGCCGTATCAGAAAACGATTTTAACCTTATGGCGGCAACAAGTACAATGAAGGTTAAAGTAACATTCCCGACAGGTACAACAACCAAAAACGGTGATATAGTATATGTATATCTTTATACTCCCCCTACAATAGAAGATGGAATGGTTGTTTCAGAAGCCCAGTGGTACAAATCAGGTAAAGCCACTTTGACAGGCAATGTATCTTCTGTAACCGTAAGTATTTCTTCGGTTGAATACGGTTCCTATGTTGTCGCTGCCAAATTAAGAGCAGGTAATAAGAATGTTTTGTCAAATGATCAATATTACTCCTCATCCGGCACAGTTATCAGTGAGGCGGGTGCAGGAACATTTAAGTTTTCGTCAAGCAATAAAACCGTCACATTGCCTCTTTTAAAAGCAGAATCATCAATTTCAGGTACAATAGACCTTTCAAACTGTGTTCCGGACGCTGATACAACAGTAAATGTGTCAGCATGCATTGATGAAGGATCAACATATAACTATCAGTACATAGACGTTCCTGTAAAGGCAGGTGCAAAATCAGTCAACTATGAAATGGGACTTTCCAACGGAAACCAATATGTCAGATATACTTCAAGTGCCTTTAAAGCAGGATACTATTTTGACGGAAAACTTGATAACACATGGGGAAAAAGAACATTTTTCAACCTGAAATCAGAACATAAAACAGGTCTTGATGTGGTAGCATATCCAAAATCTGCAGGTGCTGAAAATGACTATGCAGTCACCGTCACATTACCATATACTCCGGAAGATAGTGAATTCTTCTGCGGTTTAACAGACGGTGAGGATATTTTTGCAGAACAGTGGATCTATTTTGAAGAGACAGACACCGTTACAGTCGGATTGACTCCCGATGATTATTACAGCGAAGAACTCTATTTCTTCTTTAAAGAAGTCAATCCAAGTGAAGGTGTGTCATACCGTATTGATGAAAGTATGAGGTTCTATTCTGAAGACAGAGGCATAACAGGAAATATTGAATATGCCACAAATGTTGCGGATATGACAGAATTTACAGTTGAATATCCGACAACATACACAATTTCAGGTAGCATTAATCCCGAAACCGGAATTGCCGGAGGTTCATACATATATATTGGTGCAGAGTTTGATGATGACATCTTCTACACATATGTGAGTGAATCTTCAGGATCGTACAAAATATATGTTCCGAGAGATTTTAAAAATCAGCAATACAGACTCTTCACAGCAACAGGAACATACGGATGTATGAATTCCGATTCAAAAGAGTACGGATCAACCTACACTCTTTCAGGGAATAAGACAGACGCAAATGTTACAACAGATGGAGCAAGAAAAATAACAGGCGTGATAGAACTTCCATCTGTCGCACCAAGGAGCGGTTTGGTCGTTACAATAGAATACAATGATTATAATAATGATGTCTATGGCACCGCCGGAACATGTTACATAGCCCCCGGAGAAACTTCCCGGGACTTTGTTGCACTTGTTCCAAACAGCATTCCAACCGAAAGTGGATGCCTTGAGGCAGGAATTGAGGCTATGGAACCGATAAACATCTCTCAGATGGCATATTCCATGGCTTTGGAAGATAATGAAGATTTGTGGTTTTCTGAAACAGTTACCCTGTCAGGAAAAATATCTCTCCCAAATAGTGTCGGAACTCTTGATTCAAGTCTTACCGTTGAGATTCAGGTAAACGGAAACTCATTCTGGGAATATGGTTATGCGACAATTTTTCCGGGAACCACATCTGCAGATTATGAAATAAAGGTAGATAAGGATTCAACAATACGTCAGATTTGTGTATATCACCAGAGAAACGATATTCCTGTTGGCAGAAATTATTACTATTCCTCCGGCGGAAAACTGGTTTCATCCTGGACAGAAACCAGAATTGACGTTGATGATGATACGGTAATTAATCTTGCATATCCCGACTCTGTATCAATAAAAGGAACGATTACTCTTCCTGAAAACGGAGAGTATATCGATGGAGAAGTATCTTATAGGATTACTTGTGCAAGTCTTTCAACCGGAACAGAGTATTCGGAAAATTTTGAAACCACAACTCCCTTTGAAGAAAATGAATTCAGCGTTACAGTAGATGAAGAAGACAGCGAATATATCATAAGTGTTTACGTGTATGATTGTGGAAACAGTTCGATTCTTGAATACAGTTATAATTACTATGTATCTGACACCGCAATGAGTTCCTCATATTCACAGGCAACTTCTGTTTCTATAGATGATGGTCCGTTCAAACTCACATTCCCTGTTTGTGAACTTATTTCAGGAACAGTAAATTTTGGCAATGGATGCACCATAACAAGCGGAATAATCGGCTTGGATGTGTGTGCATATTCAAGGAGCAGCGACGCATATTATTATGATAATATTGAAGATATAGACTCAACTGAACCCGTAAATTACAGTATCAAAGTTCCCGGCGGTGAAGATGAAAAATATATTGTATATGTATATGCATATTATGATAGTGATGAAACCATAACCAATATTGAAAGATATGAATACTGTTATTATACCTCACAGGGCATGGTTAAAAATGAGGAAGAAGCCGAAGAAGTTTTACCTTCATCAGACATTGATCTTACCATTTCAAAATACCGTGAAATCACAGGAAAAATAACAGTTCCGTCGGATTATATATACGCAACTCCTCTTTCAATGGTTTCTGTTGTCCTTGTTGATGAAGATTCATACACACATTGGTTTGACGGATATGTGGATGAAAACCTGAATTATTCTGCCCATATTACTGATAGTTATCTTGAAAACGGTGACTACGAGGTATATGTATACGTGGGATCCAATCAGCAGAATAATATACTGAAAGACAAAGAATATTATTATCAGGATGCAAACGGCAACAACAAGAAAGTAACTGTTACAGATAACGGTGACATCACCGGAGTAAATGTTAATGTTGAAACCGGCTGGGCAATATCAGGAACAGTATATCTTCCCTCTGATGCCTTTGTTGACAACGCAATAATAGATGTAAGAGTTCTTGGTCACCTTGACTACTGGTATGGCGGAGAAGCAGGTGAAATCAGCAAGGAAGATAGTTCCATAGACTATATGTTTGCCGTAGAAAAAAAGGCAACAAAGTTCCCTGTATGGGCAGACGTTGAAATATATGAAGATGACTATGATTTGCCTTATAGCACTAACGTTTCGGAAGATAGAGTATACTATGTATCAAAAACTTTATCTACCGTTGACAGTTCAGAGGCAACAGATATAGTAGTAAATGGCAATGTCAGCGGAATAGATATCTATCTCAAAACAGGTGCTGTGTTTGAGATAGAAATAAACTATCCTTCATTTGCAAACGGAACGCTCAACGGCTATGTTACTCTTGTTGATGAAGAAGGAGATGAAGTTGGATTTAAAACCTTCTATATGTCGGAGTATGAAGGCAGGACTCAGGCGAATATGGTTGTAAGTCAAGACTGCATAGGGGAAAAACTCTACCTTTATATTGAAAGTGACTCCTATAATGATGACGACCCCATCTACCGCTCTAAAGTGTACATTAACCCTGATGGCACTCTGACGTTTGGAAGAAGTAATGCAACTCCGTTTACGGTTGCGTTGATAAACGAAGTGTCCTATACACCCATTAAAGACGATGACAGCCGCATTCCTAAATATGATATTGAATCTGAGCATCCATATAGTCCTAACACCACCGAGACATATACATATAATCATCCTGATTCATCTGTATCAAAACTTTATGTAACTTTCAACGAAGAATCTGAACTTGAATACGGAGATTATATTAACATATATGATACACGGGGAATTCATGTGGATAGTTTCGATTATTACGATGATCTCTCATCTCATACATTTGTCGTAAATGACAGCGGATTTAAAATTGTTTTTGAATCAAATGGTTACTATCAGGCGTATGGATTTGCCATAGAGAGCATAACCGAGTCAAAAACTCACACAGTAGTGTTTAAAAACTATGACGGCACAGTTCTCAAAACCTACACAGTAAACCACGGTGAAAGCGTATACTATGACGGCCCCGAACCCACCAAACCTGCAAAACCTCTTCACATATGTGAATTTAACGGTTGGCAGGGAGACGGTTATATGTATTGTGTTGAAAAAGACATCATATTCACCGCAGACTTCTATGAAGATGCAATGTATTATATCTACTTTGCAGGATCTGAATGGGATGATGAAAATCCGTATGACGTGTATGTGGAAAACTGTACAGATGAAGACCGAAAAGCATGTTTCGTTGTTGCAAACTATGATTCAAAAGGGAAACTTGTTGATGTGGAATTGGAAGAAATTGATTTATATACCTATAACAATCCCGTTCGCAACACCGGTGAACCCATCAGCGAGGGTGGATATGTCAAAATAATGCTTTTAGACAGCATTTCAAATCTTCTGCCCATTGCCGAAAGTGACTTCATGAACTGATAGTATTCAGACAGTTTTTCGGTAAAATATAACGAAACAAGCAAAATTACACACGCATTGCGCGTAATTTCCTATGTTATAAGAAAAAAGGCATTTTTCGCATCCGGAAAATGCCTTTTTTTACTGTATAGGAAACCTGCTAAATAAAGTCAATAGGTAAAATGAAAAAATTAATAAAGTATCAACGTAAAGAATTTCATAGCAAACAGAGATAGCCGCTTGACTATCACAAAACAGGTTAAATGAATTAGAGATAACTGCCGAATATCAGTTGTTCGTTAATTTCTTCGTAAAGATCGGTAACTCTGCCGTAGTAAATACGTAGGAATTTGTTTAATCCGGCA
>JAZQJX010000013.1:0-7057 GCA_045541875.1 Clostridia bacterium
CCTCACGGCGGTATGGCATATGGTTTTGACAGAATGCTCATGCTCCTTGACGGATGTGATTCAATCCGTGATGTTATTGCATTCCCCAAAGTTCAGAATGCATCTGAACTTATGACAAATGCACCCGATATTGTTGACCTCAAACAACTTGATGAACTGGGAATTGCAATTGTAAAAAAAGAAGAGTGAGATTGTGAACACATCTGTATGGGCGGATATATCCGCCCATAAAAAGAGCACCTCAAACGGATAAAATCTGAGGTGAATAATCTTTTGCAATATCTTGCATTATTATGTATGCGGGCGGATACTATCCGCCCCTGCGAAAGGATTTTAATATGATAGAAATTAAAAATCTTACCAAAAAATACGGAAATAAAACCGTTTTGGATAACATTTCTTTCACCGTAAATTCAGGCGAAATCCTTGGATTTTTAGGTCCTAACGGCGCGGGAAAGAGCACAACAATGAACATCATAACAGGCTATATTGCATCAACTTCAGGCTCTGTTTCCATTGACGGAATAGACATTATGGATGATGCAAAAGCATATAAGAAAAAAATTGGTTATCTTCCCGAAATTCCACCTCTCTATCTTGATATGACCGTAAGGGAATATCTTGAGTTTGTGTGCGGAATTAAAGATGCAGACACATCCTGCATAGAAAAAATCTTAGAAGAAGTCAGAATTCTTGATGTGAAAGACAGACTCATAAAAAACCTTTCAAAAGGCTATCGTCAGAGAGTCGGCATTGCTCAGGCTCTGGTTGGCGATCCTGAACTTCTGATTTTGGACGAGCCGACTGTCGGTCTTGATCCCATGCAGATAATTGACATCAGAAATGTTATTTCGGAACTCGGAAAGAAAAAGACACTTTTCATAAGTTCCCACATTCTTTCTGAAATTAATGCCGTATGTGACAGGGTACTCATTATAAATAAAGGAAAAATCATTGCAGAAGACACTCCTGACAATCTTGCATCTCTTGTTTCAGGCAAGAATAAATACCTTGCATCCGTAGAGGGAGATAAAGAAAAAATAGATTCCTGTCTGTCCTCTCTTTCAGGTATTGAAAAATTTGAATGTAAAGGCGAGGGCGAAAAGGGAAGTTATGACTATATTATCTATGCAAAAAACGGCATGGACATAAGACGTGAACTTTTCAAAGCCGTTGCTTCCATGGATATGGTAATGCTTTCTTTTAAATCCTATGATATATCTCTTGAAGACATATTCATAACCCTTACAAATGAAAAAGGAGGAGAAGAAAAATGAAATCCATAATCAAAAAAGAACTCCTCATATATTTTCACACACCCATTGCCTGGGTGTTTATCGGGGTTATAATGTGCGTGAGCGCCATAATGTTCACAATGTTCAATCTCTTTGACGGCAATTCATCCATAAGTATGATTTTTTCACTTCTTCCCTGGATATTTGTTGTGATGATTCCTCTTCTCACCATGAGATTGATATCAGAAGAGAGAGGCACAAAAACAGACCAACTTCTTTTGACATCACCCATAAGCGTGTCATCTGTTGTGTGGGGAAAGTTTTTCGCAGCCCTCTCAGTTTTTGGCATAAGCATCGTTTTGATGCTCATATATCCTTTGATATTGAGTTTTCACTCTGACATATATGTGGGAGCGGTTTTCACAAACTATCTGGGATTTTTCCTTCTTGGTGCATCACTCATTTCTGTGGGAATTTTTGTTTCGTCTCTCACAGAAAATCAGTTCACCGCAGGAATCATAACCATTGCCATACTTCTTGCGGCAACTCTTTTGGGACTTGTAAAGGGGAGTACGGGAATTGGTTTTATAGACTCTTTTATGTCAGTTTTTATGGTTGTGAGAAGATTTGATTCATTCCTTGTCGGAATTGTAGATATTACAAATGTGATATATTATATAAGCATTGTTGTAATATTTGTTCTTCTTACAATATTCAGAATTGAAAGAAGAAAGATAAAATAAAGGAGGCGCTTGCCATGAACAAAAAAAGAAAATATGCATATGCGGCAATGACCTCCACATCACTTGCCATTGTGCTTGTAATCATAGTAAATTTCATAGTCCTTGCCCTCTCTGACAAAGTGAATCTCACTCTTGATCTGACTGAGGGAAAAATTCTTGAACTTTCCGATGAGACAAAAGAGGTTCTTGATTCTCTCGATATGGACGTTGACATAATTTCTCTCATTCCCCAAAGTGATTCCAGCAGCGATTCAATTCAACTCGATGAGATGCTGAAAAGATATGCAACCTATTCGGGTAAAATAAATTACAAACGTGTGGACGCAGGCAAAAACCCGGGAATACTTTCTCACTATGAAATAAACGGCGAACCTTTGAAAGATGCCTATAACATCATTTTTGAAACAGAGAGAATGTATTCTGTTGTAAGCGTGAAAGATGTTTTTGAAAGAATAAAATATAATAACATGGACTACTATCAGTCCGCAACCATGTCGGCAGAACAGCATTTTTCATCTGCCATCATAAAGGTTACGAGAGGAAGCAACATTAATGCCTATGTTCTTTCAGGTCACGGCGAACTCTATGGAGCAGACTTTTTCTCTGAAACCATGCTCCCCGGCTCGGGCTATACTTTCAAATCTCTTTCCCTTTTGTCCGATGAAATTCCAAAGGATGCCCATATGCTAATTTTAGCATCACCAAAAAATGATTATTCTGTTGAAGAAATCGCAAAACTTGATGCATATATGTCAAAAGGCGGAAATTTTCAGGCATTTTTGGGCGCTCAGACACCGAATCTTCCCAATCTCTTTTCCTATCTTGATGAGTGGGGAATAGAAGTCGGCGAGGGCGTTGTTGCAGATGACAATTCAGCAAACTACAATAAAAGCAGAACAACTCTGATGCCTGTTATCCCTGAAAATGACGTTACGAAAGAGGTTGTTTTTGAAAATATGAGCCTTGTTTTCCCCGGTTCAAGACCTCTTTTGGCTGTAAAACGTGTTGACGTTTTCACAAGTCCCATTGCATCCACAAGTGACAAGGGTTATGTGAAATCAAACATAGTTTCTGTTTTTGATACATTTGAAGATGGCGACAAGAAAGGCGCAAGCGATGTTTGTCTGATGAGCGAAAAAGTTCTTGACTCAAAAACAATTTCAAGGGTTTTTGTGTCAGGCTCTGTAAATTTTCTGGAATCAGACCTTAACAAATCGTTCTATTCAAACCTTGTGTCATATATGAACGGACTTCCCTCGCTCTACATTATGCCAAAACTTGTAATTCAGAAACACCTTGCCATAAATATGAGCACAGTATATCTCTATTCACTTTTTGTAATAGTGATAATTCCCATAATCATTCTGGCATCGGGACTTATCATCTGGATTAAAAGGAGACATCTGTAATGAACAAGAAAAAAATCTTTGCCCTTTTGGGTGCATTGGTCGTTTTGCTTGCTGTTTTATTTTTTGTCATCAGTCTTCCTGATAAAAGTGACAACACAAATGTAACAAAAAGTTCAGGAGAGACTGCACTTGAAGAAAAAGACATATATTCCGTCTCCTATGAAAGCATTGTGTCAATCACTCTCTTTGACGGAACTGACGGATATGAATTTGCAAAAGAGGGTGCCGGCTGGATATGCAAAAGCGAAACAACTGATGAATTTAATATGTCATATCTTACATCACTTGCAACAAGGCTTGCATCTTTAAAATATATTGATATTGTTAATGACGCAAAAGACAAACTTTCTGACTTCGGAATAGACTCACAGAATCCTTTGCTTTCTTTTGAGTGCGATCTTGGAGTGGTAAGTCTTTACCCCGGAGATATGACATCATCATATGACGGATATTATCTTTTCACAAGCCTGTCAGATGATGTATATATAATAACACCTGAGCAGTACACCTCTGTTTTTGCACCGGTATCTGAATACAGGAAAAATATTTCAGATAAAATCAGTTATGATAAAATTACATCAATTGAATTTAAAAATGAAATATGTTCATTCTCTCTTTCCCTCGGCAAAGCAGATATGAAGCAGGGAATAGCAAATGCATGGAATATGATTTCTCCCATACAAGTTCAGGCAAGAGACTCGGAAATTGAGGCAAAACTTATAAATCCGATTTCATCAATCCCTGAAAAAATGTATGTAAGCGACAAGGGAGATTATGAAAATTACGGTCTTTCCCAAAAAGATTTCTACATTGTCCTCACAGACTCTGATGGCAATTCAAAGACGGTTTATTTCAGCCCCGACACAGGCGGAAAGAGTTATATGGTGTCAGACGGCAGTAAATATATCTATGAAATGGGTGAGGATTCCTATTCCAGAATACGCCTCATTGACATCGTCTCAAGATATATCTACACCACAAGGCAAAATCTCATCTCAACTGTGACAGTTGAGGGATCAGGAAAAAAATATACTCTTGATTTTTCCGATTCTCCAAACATTTCCGTAAACGGAAAAAAAGTGACCGATTCGCAGAAATGCAACGAGATTTTCTATGCTGTATGCGCCCTTCTGGCAGATGACATCAACACAGAGCCACCGGGAGATACGAGCCTTAAAATGACCTATAATTTAAAAGACGGAAAAACCGTGAACGTGGCATTTTCCGATAAAGATGCAAGATATATGAATGTAGCAATAGATGGCAAGCCCCTCTATACCATTCTTAAATCAAAAATTGACTCGAGTATGGAAACATTGGAAAAATATGCAAAATGATACAGGAAGTGAACATAAATGGATTCAAACAAAAAAACTCATATCTTAAAAATGCTTGATGAATGTGCAAAAGCACTTTCAAAAAACAATATGGAAGCCTTTGTTGCAAAAGACAAGGAAGAAGCAAAAGAAATTTTTAAAAATCTTCTTTCTGACTGCAAAACAGTTACCATGGGCGGAAGCATGACCATAGGCGAATGTGGTCTTACAGATATCCTGAAAAGCGGTGACTACACATTCTATGACAGAAACGCTCCCGGTCTTACCTATGATGATGTTGCAGACATATACAGAAAAGCCTTTTCCTGTGATGCCTACATTTCAAGTTCAAATGCCATAACTCAAAACGGCGAACTCTATAACGTTGACGGTAATTCCAACCGTGTCGCTGCAATGCTTTTCGGCTCCAAAAAACTGATTGTCGTTGCAGGCTACAACAAAGTTGTAAAAGATCTTGATCAGGCAATCATAAGAGTCAAAACCCATGCTGCACCCGCCAACTGTGTGAGACTTGGCATAGACAGTTACTGCTCTGAAAAAGGCTCCTGTCTCTCTCTTTCCACTCCTAACCCCGATATGTGCTCAGGTTGCACCTCGGATTCCAGAATCTGTGCCTCCTACACCGTTATGGCACGGCAGAGAAACAAAGACAGGGTAAAGGTAATACTCATAGCCGAAGAATTAGGATATTGAGAGATGTAAAAAATGCCCATAATTGCCCAACCATCCCCTCGACGTACCTTTGTACGCCATCGGGCTACCGTCCGACCTGACCGGTCGGATATGGTTTGACAATTCCAGGCTATTTTTTCCTATCTCTCAAGATTCTCATATATCACGAAATGGAAGAAGATAATAAATAGACTGTCTCTTTAATTATACAACTAAAGAGACAGTCCATTTTGTGTGAAGTTCAAAATGCAGATTTGTTATTTGTTCTCCGAAGGCCCGTAATCATAAATGTCCATATAATTCTCAAGCTCTTCTTCGTCAACGGGAGGAACAGTAATAAGGCCGGTGCATTCTGTTGATGAACATATGGGTGAAAAATCAAACTTATCTTCTTCTTTTAAAGGTCGGTTTTTCATAAATATGTTCCTTTCACAATTAATAGAGAAAATTAATTCCCACAGATATTATACACTCTGTGGGAATTTTTTATTCTCATTTATATATGAAATTTTTTTGACTCAAATTCTTTTTTTCTTTCTTCTTTTCGCATATATATCATAGCGTTGATTTTTGCACCTAAAAGCACCACAAATCCTGTGAGATATATCCACATAATAAGACCTGCAAAACCTGCAAGGGAGCCGTAGATAATTTCATACTGCGGGAAGTTGTTGACATAGAGAGCAAATATCATTGAGGTAACATACCATCCAATGGTTGTAAGAGCCGCACCGGGCAAAACATCAATAATGCGCAGTTTAACTCCCGGAAGGGCTTTAAACAAAAGTGAAATCATAAGGACCAGAAACAAAATCACAAATACATATCGGGATGCATCCCACAAAGACATAAGCCTGTCTGATGAGAATCCGCTGAGAAGATGAGTTCCGATAACTTCACCGAAAATGATGAGACCAAAACTTGCAATAATGGAAATGTACATAAAAACTGCAAATACAAAAGCCATTATTTCCGATTTTATGAAACTGTATTCATTTGAGGCATTGTAGAATCGGTTGAGAGCCTTTTTAACACAGAGGATAAATCCTGAAAGGGTAAAAAGTGAAAATGCTCCCGTTGCGACAATGACCGTTGTTGAACGGGTTCTGCTCACAAGCATACTGACAATAAGTTTTGCAGCCTTCTGGGGCAAAACATTTATCGCATGAAGCACAGCATCGGTATAGTGCTGGCTTATGGCGGATGCAACTGTAAAAACCAAAATAACCATGGGCAGAAAACTTGACAAAAGATAGAAACTCAGTTCTGCGGCAAGGCCGAAGAAATCACCGCTCAGAAACTCGCTGCCGACCTGACCTATCTTTTTACCCACGCAGTTAATTCTATTTTTCATAGCATTGAAATCCTTTCTGCTATAGATACTAACATTATACAATAAACCCGTATAAAAAGCCATATGTATTGTATTGTCTAAAATAAACAAAAATAAAGCCTAATATATGTTCAAAAAGTATATACATTAGAATTTTAAAATATGTTATAATTACTTTGTATGACTTCTGTCAGGCTAAGCCTTTCGAGGATGACAATTCAAAAGATGCCGAAAACACTGTTTTTCAGGCAGGTTCGAATCTCCGACGGCTAAGCAGTTGCGTCAGTATCCGAACTCGCCTAAAACAAGTAAAATAGATGTTTTTCCT
>JAZQJX010000014.1:0-43412 GCA_045541875.1 Clostridia bacterium
TGATTATATTTTGATAAAATAGGATTGGTGATACAAATGAATATAAAAGAATATAAAAACTCAGTAATACTTAAAAATATTAATCATTTTTCTCCAAAACATACTTTTTTGTGTGGTCAGTGTTTCAGATGGGATGAAGAGCCTGATGGAAGTTTCACAGGTGTTGCATTTTCAAAAGTTGTAAATATTTCTGCCGGTGAAAACGAAATCATTATAAAGAATATATCACTTTCTGAATTTGAAAGTCAATGGAAATATTATCTCGATCTGGATACAGATTATGGACTTATAAAAAAAGAGTTTGAAAATGATGCAAACGTAAAAAAAGCAATGGAATTCGGATGGGGGATAAGAATCCTTAATCAGGAATTTTTTGAGTGCCTGATATCATTTATAATTTCTACCCAAAACACAATTCCGCGTATTAAAAAAATTGTTTCAAAACTCTCGGAAATGTATGGGACAAAACTTGAGTTTGAAGGTAAAGAATACTATGCATTTCCAACTCTTGAGCAACTTAAGGATGTCTCAAAAGAATCACTGTCTGATCTGAAAGCAGGGTATAGGGCAGATTATATCGTTGATGCAGTCAAAAAAATATTGTCAGGAGAAGTCAGGATTGATGGAATCAATAAGTTTTCATATGAACAGGCAAAAAATGAACTTATGAAAATTAAAGGTGTTGGTCCAAAAGTTGCTGATTGTGTTCTCCTTTTTTCAACAAATAAGAAAGAGGCATTTCCCATAGATGTATGGGTTAAAAGAACAATGCAGACTCTTTATCTTTCTGAAAAATCAACCGTTAAGGAAATAGAAAAATTTGCATCATCACATTTTGGTAAGTATGCAGGTGTAGCACAACAGTATTTATTTTATTATTCAAGAGAAAATAATATAGGAAAATAATCTGTATATTTATTGACATCAATCACTTTAGTTTTTTATTGTAAAATAGCAAAAGTAAAAACCCCGCAGCCATGATGGTTGCGGGGTTTTGTAGATAAAATAATTATCTCTTTGAGAACTGAGGAGCACGACGTGCTGCTTTGAGTCCGTATTTCTTTCTTTCTTTCATTCTGGGGTCTCTTGTAAGGAAACCTGCAGCTTTAAGGGGGGCTCTGAATTCTTCTTCAACTGTAAGAAGAGCTCTTGAAAGACCGTGTCTGATTGCACCGGCCTGACCTGTAAATCCTCCGCCGCTAACTTTTGCAATAACATCATATTTTCCTAAAGTATCTGTAGCAACGAGGGGCTGTCTTACAACAACCTTAAGTGTTTCAAGACCAAAAAAATCATCAATATCTCTATCGTTAATTGTAATCTTACCGGTACCGGGAACGATTCTTACTCTTGCAACAGAACTTTTTCTTCTACCTGTGCCGTAAAACTGTTCTTTAGCCATTATAGTATACCTCCTTATTTAATCAAACCGGTATATGCTTCCGGTTTCTGTGCAGCGTGGTTATGTTCGCTTCCTTTATACACTCTGAGTCTTGTAAGAGCGTTTGCTCCTATAGTGTTGTGGGGGAGCATACCTTTAACAGCAAGTGTAACAGCCTTTTCGGGTTTTTCAGCCATTAACTGTTTGTATTTGATTTCTTTGAGACCGCCTACATAACCTGTGTGATATCTGTAATATTTCTGATCAAGTTTTTTTCCTGTAAGAACAACTTTGTCAGCATTGAGAATGATTACAAAATCACCACAATCAACATTAGGAGTGAATGTAGGTTTAATTTTTCCTCTGAGAATAGAAGCAGCAGCAACAGCAACTCTACCGAGTGATTTGCCTTCAGCATCTATAATGTACCATTTTCTTTCGAGTT
The DNA here is from genome assembly GCA_045541875.1 of Clostridia bacterium. Classification (GTDB taxonomy): domain Bacteria; phylum Bacillota; class Clostridia; order UMGS1810; family UMGS1810; genus RGIG1828. Next base: position 1,827 of record JAZQJX010000014.1, read on the forward strand.
CGGCAGGTTTAGCCATAAATGTACTCATCTTAGATTTACCTCCATATTTTCTAGTTTTAATCAACGTTACACATTGTAATATAAATAATTTAAAATGTCAATACTTTTTTCAAAAAAAATTAAAGTGTCACTACAAAACTCTGATTTTCTCGATTTTTCTTCTGTTTTCTCTGTTTTTCTTAATGTGCAATTTAATATTTTTTGTTTTTAATAGCATGAAATATTGTAATATATGTTTGGTTTTCTTGTAAATTCTCGTGTTTTCGTTAAATTAACCTCAGATGATATTCATCTGAGGTTAATCTTGTTCAGGTTCATTAATTATATATTTTTCTATTTTCTTTTTTATTCTTTGAAGGGCATTGTCAATAGATTTTTCACTTCTGTTTATATGCAGTGCAATTTCTGTGTAACTTTTACCTTCAAGATATTGATTCAGAACTTTGAGTTCAAGTTTGCTGAGTATTACAGATAATTTTTCTTCTATAGAAAAAAATCTTTCTTTATCAACAATGATTTCCTGAGGATCAAGTTTTTTATATTCAACAATAGTATCAAGCATAATACGTTCATTGTCATCGTCATATACCGGTTTACTTAAGGAAACATATGAATTAAGAGGAATGTGTTTTTGTCTCGTGGCAGTTTTTATTGCCGTTATAATCTGACGCGTTATGCACAGTTCTGCAAAGGATTTAAATGAGGCTTGTGCATCGGGTTTATAATCTCTGATTGCTTTATACAAACCAATCATTCCTTCCTGAATTATATCCTCCTTATCTGCGCCTATGAGAAAATATGTTCTTGATTTTGCTCTGACAAAATTTCTGTATTTTTCCATAATGAGTTCTGTGGCGTATCCGTCCCCGTCTCTTGACAGTTCAACTAATTGTTCATCATTTAAATTTACGTAATTATTCTGTGTCAATTTATTGCCTCCTGATTATGAGGAATGTAAAAATATTTATACATATATATTAAACTCATATATTGCATTTGTCAAGAATATATATGTCCTATAAACTATTTTGATTTTTGTTTTTTCAGAGGAATAATTATGGACAAGAAAAACACAAAAAAAGAAGTTGCATCATATTTGTCAAAAAACATAAAGAGGTGCCTCGATGTCTTGTCGGAGGATATATGGTACAAAATCACAGAAATAAGAATAACAGTCGGCTGTCCCATACTTGTTGCCATATCCGGAAAAAGATATTATATTTGCGAAAGCGGAATATCTGCTATATGTCGAAATTCATATATAGTGTGTGAAGAAGATATAAGAGTAATAATTGAACTTATGACTAATTCATCGATATATTCCTACGAAAAGTTTATAAACGAGGGATATATAACACTTCCGGGCGGAAACAGAGTTGGTGTTGTAGGAACGTGCAATTGTGTAAATAATGTTGTTTCAAGTGTAAATAATATATCATCATTAAACATAAGGATATCACATGAAAAAAAAGATATTGCACTTCCTGTAATAGATGAGATTTATTACAAGAACAAAATTCATAATACATTGATTATATCTCCACCCGGTTGTGGTAAGACGACCATGCTCAGAGATATTGCACGTATTCTCGGAAATGGAAAAATCGGAAACAAACTGATCGTGTGCGGAATTATCGACGAACGTTTTGAAATTTCTTGTCTTGACGGCACACGCAGAACTCTTGATGTTGGCAACAACAATTTTGTTATCAGTGGGTGTCCTAAAAATATTGCCATACCAATGGTTGCAAGATCCATGTCACCGGATGTTATAATTACTGATGAATTGTGTGGAAAAAAAGACTATGATGCTATATGTTTTGCAGGGATGTCAGGATGTAATGTTATAGCGTCAGTTCATGGTGAAAATGAAAAAGTCAACGAATTGAAATTTGAAAATATTATAAATTTTTTTGAAAAAATAATTGTTCTCAGTGACAAAAATGGTCCGGGCACCATTGAAAAAATAACAAAGGTGGTTGATTATTCATGATTTTTGTAAAAATAACAGGATGTATTTTTGTGTTCTTGTCTTGTACGATGTTTGGATTTAGCATTAAATTAAAAACAGAATCAAGGTTGAATAATTTAAAGAATTTACAACTTTGTACGGTAATGTTTGAAAATGAAATCCGTTACAATGCAAGTGATATTACACATATAATTAAAAAGGTAAGTGAAATAGCAAATGACGTAAACTCTGAATTTTTTAAAATATTAACAATAAGCAGCAAAAACAATCCTGATAGACCTCTGTCTGAAATCTGGGCTGAAACCACAGAAGAAATTTGCAAACTATCAACATATAATCAAAAGGATAAAGAAACAATTATCTTTTTTGGAAATATGTTTGGAAGCGGTGATGTTGAAACACAATTAAAAAATCTTGATTTGTTTCAAAGAAAAATAAACTTACTTATACAGGAATGTGAGGAAAAATGCAGTAAAAACAGTAATTTATATTCAAAAGCAGGAATGTATCTTGGCGCGATAATTACAATTTTTTTAATATGAAACAGGGGTGGATAATATGGATGTGGAACTCATTTTTAAAATTGCAGCAATCGGAATTGTTGTCGCAGTAATATACAGGTTGCTTGTACAATCCGGAAGAGATGAACAGGCATTGATGGTTACCATTGCCGGATTAGTTGTGGTTATGTTGATGGTCGTCACACAAATAAGTGAACTGTTTTTAACAATTAAGAATTTGTTTGATTTGTAAAAATGATTATTAAAATTATAATGATATGCCTTGTGTCCGGCGTGATAATTCAGGTTTTTAAATCAGTTTTCCCGCAAATTATTCCTGTTATAGCCATGTGTACAGGAATGGTTGTGTTTGTAATGCTGTACCGGTATATGAACACAGCATTGTCATTTATAAACAATTTAACAAAGAATTTATCGGGATTAAATGAAAGTATAAAAATATTAATCAAAACAATTGGAATATCAATAATATGCGAATTTGCTTCTCAACTTTGTTCTGATATGGGAGAAGGGTATTTGTCATCAAAAATAGACTTTGCAGGTAAAATAATGATATTCTGTCTTATAATGCCTGAACTTGTAAACATTTTAGATGTAATAACTGAATTAATTAAAAAAATATGAAAAAATATGCGTTTGTTCTATTTGTGTTATTTACAATAATATTCTCATGCAAAAATTGTTATGGTATTGAAATTGCAGCAGATGCAATGAGTTTTTATGATGAAGTGAAAGAATATGATAAATCAGGAATACTTGATGGTTCTGACAAACAAGATAAAAATTCTGTATCAGATTTAAATTACATAGTAAGCAGAATCATTAACATATTTTCATCTGAAGTAAGTGCTTCTTTGAAATATCTTGCTATTATTATTTTTTTGTGTATACTTTCTTCTTTGCTCAAGTCTTTTGTATCAAAAAAGGAAATATGTGATATCGGGAATTTTTCTTGCTTTTGTATTTGTGTTATTTCGGTATTATCCGGATTTGAATTAATAAGCGATATATGTTTTGAGGCTACGAAAACTATAAAGGATTTTATGGCGTTTTCTTTGCCGGCATATGCATCTGTTGTAGCTGAATGTGGGTTTGCAGTTACAGCAACGACAATGCAAAGCATATTTATGTTTATATCCGTTATAATATCTGATCTGATTGTAAACTTTATATATCCATTGTTGTATTTGTGCGGTCTTATAACTTCAATAAATGGAATTTCTTCCCATATAAATCTGTCGAGATTTATAAAAATACTTTCTAAAACAATAAAATTTTCAACCGGTGTCATAATGACCATTTTTGCCGGAATAATTACATTTGCCGGGTTTTCATCGAGCGCCGGCGACAATATTGCAATTAAAACTATAAAATATACAGTTTCTAATTTTGTTCCTGTCGTCGGTGCATGTCTTTCAGATACTTTAAATAGTATTATAGGATCGTCCCATGTTCTGAAAAGTAATATGGGCTATATTATCTTTTTGGGACTCATATCAGTATGCATCATTCCTGTTATAAAATCATCAGTTTCAATTCTTGTGTTCAGAATATCTTCAGCAGCAGCAGAGTTGTTTATGGAAGATAACATAAGTAAAATGATAGATTCAGTCTGTGATATTATGGCGACAATGGTTTCAATGCTGATTTTTGTAATATCTGTTTTTGTGTTAATTATAGGAATAATGGCATCTACAGGGTGATGGAATGGAAAAAGTAAAAGAATTTGCGATATGTCTTGTAGTAGTATGTTTTTTTCTACAATCCGGAAGCATATTTATATCCGGAGACAAGTACAAAAAAATATATAATCTTATATGTGCAACTATTATCATATCGTTAGTTTTAAAAATTCCTGTAAGAAACTTTGATTTGAGTTTGCAGATTCCTGAAAGTGATGTTAATGTTTTTGAGTTTGATTTGGACAAAGTAAAGAAAGAGTTCCTGGACGAAACAGAATCCAGAATTAAAAAAGATGTATATGAAAAATTTGGTGTGGAACTATATGTGGATGCAAGCACGGATTTTGGAAATATAAAATTCAATATACACGCAAATGCTCCTGAATCAACTATAGGTGAAATCAGCAAATATATCCGCAACAACTACTGTACAGATAATGATGAGGTGTATATAAGCAATGAATATCATTAATGAATTAAAAAAATTCTTAACATCAAACAAAATATTTATTGTTTTGTCAGCATTGTTAGGCATCGGCATTTTAATGGTTATTTCATCAGAACACTTTAACACAGGCTCGCCCCCAACTGAGCCAACTGCAAAGGTAAATAACAAAGCGGAAAACGGCACAACAACAAATGAACAGGAACTTGAAAAAATTTTATCTGAGATAAAAGGAGTGGGGGATGTCAAGATTATGATTGCTTATGGTTCAACGGATAAGAAAATAATCGAAAAGGACAAAGATTCTAACGGTAATGAAAAGACAGTGACAAAAAATGAATCATCAAAGAGTGAACCGTATGTGATAATGACTGAATCACCAACAATTAACGGAATCATTGTAGTGGCAAAGGGCGGCGGAAATATTCATGTAAAGAATATGATCATAGATTGTGTATCTGATGTGATGGGAGTTTCCGCTTACAAAGTAAAAGTTTTGGAAATGAAGTAAAATTTGGAGGCTGGTTTTTATGTTTTTGGTTTTTAAAAGAAAAAGTATAGCATTAATTGCAGGAGGACTGGTTCTCGTTAGCGCTCTGACACTTAAATTCAGTAAACCGGATCGTGATTATGTTGTTTCAAATAATGATATTTCTGCTGATGAATCACCGGAACTTGGAGATGCAGTGCTTGTTTCAACAAATGTATCAAAGATAGAAACAGTGAAAAAAGAAAGGGAAATAATGAGAAGCAAAATGTGTGCTTTGTTAACAGAAAACATTGATAATCCCAGTATTTCTCCCGAGGCGAAAGCAGATTGTGAAAACAAACTATTGATTACCGCAGAAAACATGGATAAAGAAATTAAGTGCGAATCTTTGCTCTCTCTTAAAGGTTATGAAAATACTGTTGTTTTTATTTCTGATGATATAATTACTGTATCTGTCGAAAAAAAAGAAGTTACAAGTGAAGATGTTGCCAAAATAAATGATGTTATTTTTGGTCAAACGGGAAATAATAACATAAAAATAGTTGAAGTTAAATAATTTTTGTGTTATAATAGAAAAAAACACTTGGGAGGTACATTTTTATGGATATGATAAATGAAAATGGCGGTTCAATTAAAATATCTGATGAGGTAATTGCGACAATCACATCTGTTGCTGTTTCTGAAATCGACGGTGTTTGCGGTCATATGGGCTCAATAGCAGGAGAAATTGCTTCAAAATTCAGCAAAAAGAATACTAATAAGGGTATAAAAGTTTCAATAAACGAAAATGAAGCGGTAATAGATATCAATATAATCGTAAAATATGGAATTAGAATACCGGAAATTGCATGGGAAGTCCAGGAAAATGTAAAAAAATCAGTTGAGTCCATGTCCGGTCTTGTTGTAACAAAAGTCAACATTCATGTTGTTGGTGTTGAGTTTAATGAAAATGACGATGTAACTGACAATGACGTCAAAAATACTGATGAATAATAAATAATCACCGGAGGAAGAATATGAGTAGAAAATCAGCAAGAGAAACGGCTTTTAAAACCATATTTGAAATACCGTTTCATACTCATGATGAACCAATAGAAATAATAAATTTTAATGTTGAATATGCTTCAAAGGATATAAGCGGAGAAACGGATATTAATTATTTCAAAGAAGTCACAACCAAATGCTACGAAAATATAGACACCATAGATAATAAGATATCCGATAATTTGAAAGGATGGTCTATGGACAGGATTTCAAAGGTGAATCTGTCCGTGCTGAGGCTTGCTCTATGTGAAATTTTATATATCGATGAAATTCCGTATCAGGTTTCCATAAATGAGGCGGTAGAACTTGCAAAAAAATACGGAGATGACGACTCACCTGCATTTATAAACGGTGTTTTGGCGTCTGCTGTATAATACGGAGGGGTATATGCCCATAGTTTCTGTCTCTCAAATAAATAACTACATAAAAAGATACATAGACCAGAACAAACACCTCACGGATTTGTGGGTAAAAGGTGAGATTTCAAATTTCAAGAGACATTATAGCGGCCATATGTATTTTACATTGAAGGATTCTTCCTCAACACTTAAAGCGGTAATGTTTCAGGGCTATTCTTCAAAAGTCAAATTCAACCCAAAAGATGGTATGAATATAGTTGCTTACGGCAAAGTGTCTGTTTATGAAGCGGGCGGCTCATACCAACTATATGTCGAGTCTATGATTCCTGATGGTATAGGCGAACTCTATGCTTCATATGAACAGTTAAAATCTCGTTTGGAAGCACAGGGTTTGTTTTCTGTTGAAAAAAAGAAACCATTGCCTAAATTCCCGCACACAATAGGTGTGATATCTTCGATTTCAGGAGCGGCATTAAGAGATGTTTTGAATGTAATTTCAAGACGTTATCCTATATGTCACATTATAATATATCCTGCCAAAGTGCAGGGCATAGGATCTGCTGATTCCATATGTAATGGATTGGAATATTTTTCGAAACACAAACAATGTGATGTGATTATTCTTGCAAGAGGCGGTGGAAGCATTGAGGACTTATGGGCATTCAATGAAGAAAAGACCGCACACGCGATATACGATTGTGAAATTCCTGTAATCACAGGAGTTGGTCATGAAACTGATTTTACAATATCGGATTTTGTTGCAGATATGAGAGCACCAACACCATCTGCAGCGGCAGAAATTGCAGTGCCTGATTTAGAAAAAATCAGAGATTTACTGAATCATACCATAAGCAACGCAGATATATTTATAGACAAGTATATTAAAAACTATCAACATATTATAGAAAAACACGACATACATGCCATTAGTTCCAGGTTAAATATAAACATAGAATTACAAAAAAATAAAGTTGAACACATTTTAACAAGAATAGATACGGTTTTTAATTCAAAACTAACGCATCTTCTGAATTCAGTCACATCTATTAAAACCGGAATTGATGCACTTAATCCTCGTAATGTACTAAAAAGGGGATACACAATTGTGCAAACTTCAGATGGGAAACTTGCTGATTTTACAAAACTATCTGATAATGATGAAATAGATGTTATGTTCGATGGCGGAAATGCAAAATGTATAATACGGGGGATTGTATATGAACAATAAAGAGATGACTTTTGAATCAGCACTGAATGAACTTGAAACAATTGTAAATAAGTTAGAAACTGGTAATGTTAATCTTGAAGAAAGTTTAGCGTTATACAAAAAATCTATTGAGTTGTATAGTGTTTGCAACAAATTTTTAAACGAAGCAAAGAAAACTGTTGAGATAATAAAGAATGAAAATTATGAAGATAGTGATATTGTTTCAGATGTGATAATTGATTGAAATACATAGAAAACATATTATACAAAGGAAAGTTTTATGAGTAATCTTGAAAATCTTATAACAAAAGATAACATAAAAAAACTGAATAATAAAAACTCGGAAGAAGTTACAAAATCTATCAGAGATTTTCTTGTCGATAAAGTTATGAAATCAGGTGGACATCTTGCATCAAATCTTGGTGTTGTAGAACTTACGCTTGCTCTTCACAAAGTTTTTGATTTTCCAAAAGATAAAATTGTTTTTGATGTAGGTCATCAGAGTTATGTTCATAAAATCCTGAGCGGAAGATATGATAAATTTGATACATTACGTAAATATGGCGGCATTTCAGGATTCCCGAAAACTGATGAGAGTGATTATGATTCATTCAACACCGGTCATTCAAGTACATCCATTTCTGCAGCCCTCGGTATCGCAAAAGGCAGAGACCTCAAAGGTGATGACTACAAAGTCATCGCTTTTATTGGTGACGGTTCGATAGGTGGCGGAATGGCATTTGAAGCATTAAATGATACAGGGGCTTCAAATACCGATATCATAATTGTTTTAAATGACAACGAAATGTCTATTAATCGCAATGTTGGAGGTTTGTCTGCTCATTTGAGTATGCTCAGATTAAACCGAAAGTACATCAAAGCAAAAAGCAATACACAAAAAATCCTTAGTAAATTAGGTTTTATAGGATCAAAAATCGAAAAATGTATTAAAAAAATAAAAAAAGCAGTAAAACGCGCAACAATTGCCATCCCAATGTTTGAAGATCTTGGTCTGACGTATATAGGAATTATTGATGGTCATGATATTGACGAACTTACTGATGCAATGACAAAAGCAAAAAATATAAAGGGGCCGGTAATAATACACACTCTGACCCAAAAAGGAAAAGGGTATAAACCGGCAGAAGATGATCCTGATAAATATCACGGTGTTTCGTCGTGCGATAGCAAAAAAAACATAGAAACATACACATCTTGTTTTGGCAAATATATTACTGATAAGGCAAGAGAAAATAAAAACGTTGTTGCCATTACTGCTGCGATGTGTTCGGGATGCGGTCTTTCCGGCTTTGCATCTGAATTTCCTGACAGATTTTATGATGTTGGTATATCAGAACAACATGCAGTGACTTTAGCGGCAGGATTATCCAAAACAAACATCATACCCGTGTTTTGTGTATATTCCACATTCTTGCAAAGAGGATATGACCAACTTGTTCACGATGTGTGTCTCCAGAACTTGCATGTTGTTTTTGCAATTGACAGGGCAGGAGTAGTGGGTGAGGATGGAGAAACACATCAGGGCATTTTTGATTTATCATATCTCAGCCATATGCCTAATATGACCATTCTTGCCCCGAGTTGCGAAAAAGAATTTCAGCAAATGCTTGATTATGCAATTGACTTGGCAAATGGCCCCGTTGCAATCAGATATCCCAAATCAGAGATTCCGAAAAGGGAATGCACTGACTTTAAAATAAGCAAATGCGAAACTGTGCTTGATGCAGGCGACGATGTCGTTATATTTTCTGTTGGTAGGATGCTTGAATGTTGTTTAAATATCGCAAATAATCTTATTATGAAATCTATAAAAGCAAAAGTAATCAATTTAAGAACAATAAAACCGTTAGATACAGATTTCATAAATAGTATTGTTGAAAAAAGCACTCTCTCAGTCAGCGTTGAAGATAATATTCTAAACGGCGGTGCAGGTCAATATATTTCGTCTGTTATTTCCCGTAATTTTAAAAATAAAGTTATCAATTTTGGATTCGATGACTGTTTTGTTTGTCAGGGAAGTCAACAGGAACTTTTTGATGAGTATAAATTGAATGTTGATAGTATAACACAAAAAATATTAAAGGAATTAGAAACAAATGAGCAACAGAATTGATGTTGAAATGGTTAATAAAGGCCTTGTTGAAAGCCGAGAAAAGGCAAAAGCGTTGATTATGGCAGGTATTGTGTATGCTGATAATCAAAAGGTTTTGAAAGCAGGCGATAAAGTAAAAGAAGGCGCCAATATAGAAATCAGAGGGCAGAAACTTCCTTTTGTCAGCAGAGGTGGATTAAAACTTGATAAAGCGATAAAGGTATTTGGATTAGATATGCAAAACCTTGTTTGTATGGATATCGGTGCGTCAACCGGTGGATTTACAGATTGTATGCTGCAAAACGGTGCAAAAAAAGTTTACGCCGTTGATGTTGGATATGGTCAACTTGCCTGGAAATTACGCAGTGATGACAGAGTAATTAATATGGAAAGAACAAATATCAGATATATAGATTTTAATCTGATAGATGATGTGATTGATTTCATATCAATTGATGTTGCTTTTATATCTTTGAAATTAGTTTTGCCTGTTGCATATCAACTCTTGAAAGATGGCGGAAGTATTGTAGCGTTAATTAAGCCGCAATTCGAAGCCGGCAAAGATGAAGTTGGAAAAAAAGGTGTAGTCAGAGATCCAAAAATACACAAAAAGGTTATCGAAGAAATAATATGTTTTTCGATCGAGAATAATTTCAATGTGGACAAACTTGATTATTCACCAATAAAAGGCCCGGAAGGTAACATTGAGTTTCTTGTGAAACTTACTAAAAATGATGTCGGAATTAATTATCTTGACGAATTCATGGTTGATGATACTGTAAAATGCGCACACGGAATGGATGATAACAATGGAAAAACAGAATAATCATAGATTTATAAATCCGGAAGTTATGAAATATCTCGCAAAAATCTCTCCGGACATATACAGCGACTATGTACATGGTGATGATTTTGAGGAACTGAATCTTACACATGAAGAATTTGATGAAAAAGTAGAAGATACAACTCAAAAGAATAACAAAACCGTTAATTCAAAAATTAAATCTGTCCACAGAGGACATCGTGAAAGAGTAAGAGAAAAGTTTTTTAATTACGGTCTCGAATGTTTTTCGGAATTTGAAGTGCTTGAGTTTTTGCTTTTTCATACAATCCCAATGAAAGACACAAATGAAATCGCACACAGACTCATAGAGAGATTCGGAACACTTAGGGGTGTATTAAATGCCGAATATTATGACTTGATGGAAGTGAATGGCATAAGCGAGGTTTCTGCCGCTCTAATTACACTTCAACGAGAGATTTTTAAGTATTTAAGAACAAAAAATGTGAAAAAAGAGCATTTAAGCACATCTGCTGTTGCGGCGAGATTTTGCCAGAAATACTTTGAAAATCACGTAGAAGAATCGACTATAGTAATTGTAATTGACGATGATCGCAACGTTCAGGGTGTAGAAGTCATTACCAAGGGAACTGAAACTGAATCATATATACTTGTCAGAAAAATAATCAAAGTTCTGATAAGGTATAGAAGCACTTCTGCTATAATTGCACACAATCATCCGGGTGTAAAATTTGCAAATCCTTCAAGTGAAGATTATGCAAGCACTCAGCATCTGAAAACAACTCTTGAAAACCTTGGCATTGCTCTTGTTGATCACATTGTTTGTACCGATACAGATCATTACAGCATGATGGATAATGGGTATATATAAATAAAAAAGTGGTGTGAAAATTGGAATTTAAATCTTTAGATGTTAAAGACTTTGATAAGTTTAAAAGTATTCTTTCGTCCGGAAATTACTGCAATTCGGAATCGAGTTTGACAAATATGTATATCTGGCAACATTATTATAATGCAAGATACTGCGTTATTGATGATGTTATATACACAATATTTGACTCTAAAAAAGACGATGTACAAGCATTTATGCCATATGGCAGTTGCAGGAATACTACACAGTGTGTAGATAAAATTTATGATTATTTTACAAATGTCTTAAAAAAGGAACTTGTAATAAATTTAGCGACAGATGATTTTCTTGAATTCCTGAAAAACTCCGGCAAATACAACATATCGTATACAGAAATGCCAAATTCTTTTGATTATGTATATAATACTATTGATTTGATTGAATTGAAAGGCAGGAAATATCATTCAAAAAAGAACAACTATAATTCTTTTGCAAAAAAATATGATTTCGTATATAAAAAATTTAGTTCTGATATGAAGGATGACTGTATTGATTTCTGCCGAAAGGTTGTTAAAGAACATTCACAAGGCAATGAAACCTTATACAAGAGTGAAATGACAAGTATAAAAAAAGCATTTGATTCATACGACGAACTTGGTTTGATATGTTCAACGATTCTTGTTGATGAAAAAATTGTTGCACTTGGAGTGGGAGAGAGACTGAATAACGAATATGCGGTTATTCATATAGAAAAAGCCGATTATGATTATCGGGATGCATATCCTGTAATTAACAGACTAATGTTAAAAAATGAATTTTCAGATACGAAGTTTGTTAATCGTGAGGAAGATCTTGGTATTCCCGGATTGATTAAAGCAAAAAAATCATATTTACCATGCAAAATGATAAATAAATATAGAATTAAAATTTCACAATAGGGTAGGTAGAGAATTATGGTATATGTAATGCTTGCAGATGGTTTTGAAGAAATAGAAGCATTGGTAGTTGTAGATATTTTAAGAAGAGCAGAGATAGATGTAAAAACTGTATCAGTTAATAATGCGAAACTTGTTACAGGTTCACACAACATTACCGTTTCCGCAGATGTTTTTCTTGATGATATTAATGATAACTATGATATGATAGTTCTCCCGGGCGGCATGCCGGGAACTTTGAACCTCAAAAATAATAAAGAACTTGAGCGTATACTTATTGATGCATATAAAAACAATAAATATCTTGCTGCTATATGTGCAGCACCAATGGTATATGGTGAGTTAGGTTTCCTTTCAGGAAAAAAAGCAACATGTTTTCCTTCCTTTGAGAAACATTTAATCGATGCAAAATGTAGTCTTGATCCTGTTTGTTTTGATGGCAATATGATAACTTCAAGAGGCGCAGGGACTGCTCATAAATTTGCATTTACAATTGTAGAGATTTTAAAAGACAAAAAAATTGCTGATGATTTGAGGGAAGGAATGTTGTATGAGTAAAACCTCAAAATCAGAATTAAGAACATATTTTAAAAATATACGAAATAACATAAATGATATAGATAGAGCAAATAAATCAAATTTGATAAGAAGTAATTTTTTATCAGAGTTTTCAGAAGGAAAAGTTTATTTTATATATAAATCATATCTTAGCGAAGCAGATACTGAGGGGATAATAAAAGAACTGTTCAAAATGAATAAGACAGTATTAATACCCAAATGTGATATTAAGACAGAGACAATGTCTGCAGTTAAGATTTCTGAGAAAAATTCATTTAGATTAAACCAATATGGAATAAGCGAATCTGATACAGATGATTTTTTTGAAGAAAAAATAGATATAGTTGTTTTACCGGGGTTAGGATTTGATAAAAAAGGTAAGAGAATTGGATATGGAAAAGGATATTATGATAAATTTCTTAACTCATTGAATTATAAACCGTTAACAGTTGGATTATGCTATAGCCAGCAGATAATAGAATCAATCGATGTCTGCAATAACGATGATGTGAAACTTGATTATATAGTTACAGACCAGGAAATAATTAAAACAATTTGCGAATAGGATATCTGAATTTCCGATAGTTCATTTCGCAAAATTAAAATTTTGCGAAATGAGGGAGGGCAAAAAGATGTTAAAGAAAAAGAATTCTCAATATAGTGATATTCCTGATATTGCCCGAAACTACCTTAACTATATGACGGTTATCAAAGGACGCTCGCAAAATACAGTCAAAGAATATTATTATGACGTCAGAATGTTTTTGAGATATATACATGCTGTCGTAAATGATTTAGACATTATAAATCTTGATAAAATTGATTTATCAGAATTTGACGATAACAATTTGAAAGATGTTTCATTAAATGATTTATATGAATTTATGACATATGTAAATAATTTTAAATCATCAAATGATAATTACAAGGCACGGAAAGTTGCAAGTTTGCGATCTTTTTTTAATTATTTAAGCGTTAAAATTGAATTTATAGATACTAATCCCGCTTTAAACCTTGATACGCCTAAACTCAAAAAAAGAGTTCCGAGATTTTTGACTCTTGATGAAAGCGTCAACCTTTTGAAATCTATCGATGGAAAACACAAAGAGCGTGATATTGCCATTTTTGTCTTATTTCTCAATTGCGGACTGCGACTTTCAGAACTTGTTGGAATCAATATCAGCAACATAAATTTCGAGAAGAAAACTTTGCGAGTTATTGGTAAGGGAAATAAAGAAAGAATTGTATATCTAAATGATCTTTGCATTAATTGTATTAATTCATATCTGACAGTGAGACCCGGAGAAGTTGTATATGATGACCGTGATGCACTGTTCATAAGTGATAAGGGTCGAAGGATATCAAACAGAATGGTTGAAATTCTTTCTAAAAAGTATTTTAAAGCAGCGGGAATTGATGAAACAAGATATTCCCCTCACAAACTCAGACACACAGCGGCAACCATTATGTATAAAGAAGGAAATGTTGATATTAAAACCTTGCAGGAAATTCTTGGCCATGTAAGTATTTCTACAACACAAATATACACACATATTAACAATCAGGATATGAAAAAAGCAGCGGATAATAATCCTTTTAATTCCATATCATTAGAAGAAAACAAATAACAAGAAAAGCGGATTCACATCTTATCTCGCGAACTAAATTCTGCGTAATTTCCTATACAGTAAAAAAACACTCGTACATAGTTTGTTTGTACGAGTGTTTTTGGTTTTAATCAAGTTTAAGAACTGACATAAAGGCTTCCTGAGGCACTTCGACAGTACCAATTTGACGCATTCGTTTTTTACCTTCTTTTTGTTTTTCGAGAAGTTTTTTCTTTCGTGTAATATCTCCACCGTAACACTTTGCAAGTACGTCTTTTCTCATTGCTTTAACAGTTTCTCGCGCAATGATTTTATTTCCTATTGCAGCCTGAATTGGTATTTCAAAAAGTTGTCTTGGAATAGATTCTTTAAGTTTTTCAGCAATTCGTCTTCCCCTTGTATATGCTTTGGACTCATGAACTATAAACGACAAAGCATCAACCATATCTCCATTAAGGAGCATATCAAGTTTAACAAGGTCTGATTTCTGGTAGCCTTTTAAATCATAATCAAATGATGCGTATCCTTTGGTTCTTGATTTCAAAGCATCAAAAAAGTCATAAATGATTTCATTAAGAGGTAAATCGTAATGAAGAACAACCCTGGTATCATCAATATATTCCATATTTTTAAATGTGCCTCGACGATCCTGACAAAGTTCCATAATATTCCCAACAAATTCTGTTGGAAGCATTATGGAAGCATCTACAACAGGCTCTTCCATATATTCAATCTCAGAAACAGGCGGTAAATTTGTAGGGTTATCAATATTAATCATTTCACCGTTTGTCTTTGTGATTTTATAAATAACACTCGGTGCTGTCGTCACAATATCAAGATTATACTCTCTTTCAATTCGTTCCTGTATTATTTCCATATGAAGAAGTCCGAGAAAACCGCAACGAAATCCAAAGCCCAAAGCAATTGATGTTTCGGGTTCAAATGTTAAAGATGCATCATTCAATTGAAGTTTTTCAAGGGCTTCTCTGAGATCCGGGAATTTTGAACCATCTGATGTGTATATACCACAAAACACCATAGGATTAACTTTTTTATAACCGGGAAGCGGCTCGTTTGCAGGATTATCAACAGTTGTAACCGTGTCCCCTACTCTTGCATCTGTAACATTTTTTATGCTGGCAGCGATATATCCTACTTCTCCGGCACAAAGTTCATTACTTGGAATTGTGCCAAGGGGTGAAAGGTATCCTACTTCAACTACAGAGAATTCTTTGTTGGTTGACATAAATCTTATTATGTCATCTTTTCTTACTTTTCCGTCTTTTACTCTGATATAAACGATTACACCTTTATATGCATCATAATATGAATCAAAAATTAAGGCTTTGAGAGGACTGTTTTCATCTCCTGATGGTGGTGGCACCATTTCAACAACTTTCTCGAGTACATCCTCTATGCCAATACCCTGTTTTGCAGAAATCAACGGTGCATCTTGTGCTTCTATTCCTATAATATTTTCAATTTCATCTTTAACAAAATCCGGTCTTGCACTTGGAAGGTCTATTTTATTGATTACAGGAACCAATTCAAGGTCATGATCAACTGCAAGATATGTGTTTGCAAGAGTTTGTGCTTCTATTCCCTGTGCAGCATCAACCACAAGTATAGCACCCTCACATGCGGCAAGACTGCGAGATACTTCATAATTGAAGTCTACGTGCCCGGGAGTGTCGATAAGATTGAATGTATATTCTTTATTATCTTTCGCTTTATATATTAATTTCACTGCTCTTGCTTTAATTGTTATCCCCTTTTCTCGTTCGAGATCCATATTATCAAGTATCTGATCCTGCATTTCTCTTTGAGTAAGAACACCTGTTTTTTCAAGCATTCTGTCTGCCAAAGTGGACTTGCCGTGATCTATGTGAGCAATTATACAAAAGTTTCTGATGTTTTCCTGTCTGTCAGACATAATAATCTCCTTTAATTTTAATACACATATTTTACCACAAATATTTTGTTTTGACAATAGATAATTTTATATAAAAAGAGAGAACACTTAATATCAATAAGCGTTCTCCGGATATAACATAATGAATTAATTAAACTTTGTAAACATCTCCATCGTTGGGAAAAGTAAGCTGATTTATACTCTGGTTTTTGGCTGCTTTTAAAACATCATATTTATCCAACGGGAAAACATGAACTACAGCGATAGCATCAGATTTAACCTTCTCAAGCTTACTTAAAAGCAATTCGGCGGGAAAATGCGCACATTCAGTCACCATAAAGTCAACTTTTTCTGAAAATGCATACTCGGGAAAATCCTCCAAAGACGGATTCATATCTCCTGTTATAAGAATTTTCTTTCCTTCTGATTCAACGAGGAAACTATGTGATAAACCTGCTTCAACCGGGATGTGTCCGTTTTGATATGAGGTGATTTTGAGATTGCCATCATCATAAAAGCATCCGGATTCAACGGTTTTATATCTGAATGTTCCTTCTACGGGCGGCAAAAGAGAATTAAACTTATCTTTGAGTTGAACATCTGAGAAATACACATCGAAATCCATATCAAGATATGCCCATGAAGCAAGAGAAAGAAAATGGAACAATCCATTAAAATGATCATAATGAGGATGTGTTATAAAAATTGCTTTAATCCTTGTAAGATCATAATTCTCATTGTTGAGAGTCTCTATAACAGGTGCACCCATATCTATTATGTATGCTCCTTCACTTGTTTCAAGCAAGAAACTCTGACAATTTCTTCCGGGTAATGGCCAACCGTGGCTTGTACCTATAAATCGTAAATCCATATTAATCCCTCTTTTCTAAAAAAATAATATATCACAACTCTTAATTTGTCAATGATTACAGCTACAATCGGAATAATAAATCAGAAAATCAAAACACAATGGCAAAAAATTACAAATCTACGCCAAGAAACCTCTTAGCAAGTATACCAACGCCAAAGGATAAAACAGCAACGCCAATACTTATGAAGAACATTTCAAAAAATCTTGGCTTGAATTCATCATCTTTAGCAACTGAAATATAATATGTAAAACCGGCAATTATAAGTATGACTATACCAAGCATTGAAAACAATGCAGGCATATAGTTGGAAGTGTCAAAAAGAAGATAAGGAAGAATTAAGAGAGCAACAGTAATAAGATATGCAATGCCTGTATACGTGCACGATTTCATTGCGTCATTTCTTCCTTCACTTTTGGCTGATAAAAACTCACTCGATGCCATAGAAAATGTTGCTGAAATCCCCATTATAAGACCTGACAACGCAATCAGCCTGGTATTTTGCATTGCAAAAGTAAATCCGGCAAGTGACCCGGTCAATTCAACCAAGGCATCATTCATCCCCAAAACCATACTTCCGACATATTTGAGTCTTTCTTCATCAAGCATACCAATCAATACAGATTCATGTTCCTCTTCCTGTTGCTTGATTGTATCACTTTCAGGAATCTCGCTCTTCAGGACATCATATTCTTCCTGAGCATTTTTTTCGCCTTTTTCCATCAATTTGATTGCAAATGTAAAACCAAAGAATCTGGCAAAAAAACTATATTTCCAAACTTTTAGTTTTTCAGGCTTCATTTCAATGCCGGTATAACCCTTCCAAATTTCGTAATGGGCTTTTTCTTCCGCAGATAAGCGAAGAAGTGCTTTTTTATTATCTTCCCCTTTTGTAAATTTAGCTATTTTTTCATAAATAACACTTTCGGTGAGTTCACCTTGCTGCATTTTTTTAATGATTTTCAGTGATTTCTGAGAAATATTGTTATTCATATTAAACCTCCTGTTTACTGATTAATTTCAAGTTCAGCAAACTTAGATGTCATAGTAGGATTACCTTTTATCAATTTTTTAATAGATAAATCCTCTGCTTTGTTATTTGCCAGGCGCAAATTATTTTCCGATGACAGCAAAGACTCTTTTGTTTTTTGAAGATGATCTATCGTTTTATCTATTTCTTCTATTGCCTTTTTGAATTTTTCGCTTGCCAGACGGTAATTTCTCGAAAATTTATCTTTAAAATCGTTAATATCTTCTTCAAAATGTGTTATATCAATATTCTGATTTCTGACAATTTCAAGTTCGCGCCTGTATTTGAGAGAATTTAAAGCAGCATTTCTGAGTACTGTAATTACGGGAATGAAAAACTGTGGCCTTATTACATACATTTTCGGATATTTATATGATACATCCACAATTCCCGAGTTGTAATACTCATTATCAGACTCGAGCATCGTAACCAAAACGGCATATTCACAGTTCTTTTCTCTTCTGTCTTTATCGAGTTCCTTGAAAAAATCTTCGTTTTTGTGTTTGGTTGCGGTTGTATCCATTTCGTTTTTCATTTCAAACATAATTGATATAAACTCAACACCATCATCTGACGATTCTCTGTATATGTAATCACCTTTACTGCCGGTTTTTACATCGTTATCCTTTTCAAAATATGCATTCTGAAACGCAGTTGCCCTAAGTTTATTAAACTCAGATTCACAATGAAGTTCAAGGCTCTCTCCTATCATTTTTGTGGATTGACGCGCCTTAAAATCCTTGTAGTACGCAATTTCATCATCTTTTCGTTTTAACTCGTCGGCATATTTTTCATTAAGTGATTTTTCTTTGAGTTCCCATTCGCTGTTTTTTAATTCTATTCTGTTTTCAAGTTCAATAATTTTTGTATTTTTTTCAGAAACTGCATTCTGTATGGCAAGGTCTGTGCTTGTATTTTTAAGTTCAAGTTCACTCTTTAATTTTTGAATTTCAAGATCCTTTTTTGCTATTTCTCTGTCTTTTACTGAAGAAAGACGATCGATTTCTGCCTGTGTTTCTGACTTTTGCGTCTTTAAAACGGCATTAAGTGCTAAAATCTCCTTTTCTTTTTCAGACTCAAGTTTTGAAAGAGCAAGTTTTATAGCACTGTCTTTGTCGATGGCGTGAGCATTTTCGCGATCCTGAATTTCTTTTTCAAATTCCTTGTCGCGTACCTGTTTTACTATTGCTGCATATCCAGATTCGTCAACCTGAAATACTTCTCCGCATTTAGGACATTTTATTTCCTGCATACAATTCACCTCTGTGTTATTAACATTATTCTATCATCTCTTTATCATTTAATAATTGAAAATATGAATAATTAATTTACATCGTGATTATATCATAGTTTAATTAAACTGTAAAGATTCGCCACTAAGATTTCCGTTTTCTTAATAATGTTTCAGACGCTTTTATCTGTAACCACTTGGTATTATACTTCATAAATAAAGACAATTTTAAGTTTTATTGTAATTACAAACCGTTAAAATTTTATCGGCGGCACCTTTTGAACCTGAGGATTTTTTAAAACCATCAGCAATCCTTCGGGCATTTTTCTTATAAGTATCCACACTCAATATTTTGTTTATTGCACTCAAAACGGATGTTGCGTCCGCTTTATCAAGTTTGATTCCTGCGCCAAACTGAATAACTCGTTCAGCAACACCTTTTTGCTCCGGTGTTTGCGGTATCATCACAAGCGGAACTTCAAAATATAAACTTTCGCTGACGCTGTTCATTCCACAGTGCGACACAAATACATCAGTTTTTTCTAAAACAGCAATTTGATCAACATGTGAATAAATTGATATGTTTTCCGGTAACTCTCCAAAATCTTCGATAGACACCAAATTACCAACTGACATTATTACCTGATAATCTGTATTTGCTAAGGCAGATATACACGTTTTGTAAAAAGACATCATAACATTATTTACAGTTCCCATTGATATATAAATCATTTTATCAAACTTCTTATCAACCTTGTCTTTTGCTGGTCTGATTATTGGTCCCACAAATGCATATTTGTCCGAAAAAGTCTCTGAACAAGGTTGAAATTCAGGGGAAGTGTAGACAATTGTATGTGTGTTACCATCATTACCGATAATATCAACAATATTTTTGACGGGATATCCGTTGCTTTGTAACCGTTTGATTTGTTTAGTTGTTTTGGGTATGGAGAAAATCATCTTAATCAAATCTCCGATGCTTTGTTTTATAATCTTTGCGGAATACTGATTGAATGCAAAAGTTGTGGTTGATGAAACGTAAGGAATGCCCAGTTTCAGAGAAACTGCTTTTCCCCATAATGCCATGGAATCTGCAACAATGCAATCAGGTTTTAATTCTGCCATCTCCTTGCAAACCTTGTCATCAAGAGCCAATGTGGTATCTACTAATATCTTTGTTGAAAACACCAGGTCTTTTCCCACTCTGGCAGAGTCTTTCTTATTTAGATTTTGCTCAATATCATATTTATCACAAGATATAAATGTTGCACCTGCCGACTCGATTTTTTCACGCATTATGTTATATGAATAATACCAAACCTGATGACCGCGAGAAACCAATTCCCGAACAACGCCCAAGGTTGGATTGGTATGTCCGTGTGCAGGAATACAAAAGAAAACAATTTTGCTCATATTTTTCACCTAATTTCATTCTTCCATAACACTAAAAATTTGTTTAACATATTCTTGTTGTTTTGATTTAGGGAGTATGCCAATTCCTCTGTTTTTATCTCCAAGAACCAAGATTTCATCTCCGGGATGAAGTTCGAACATTTCTCTTGCTTCTTTTGGAATAACAAATTGCCCTTTTTCTCCGATTTTAACAATCCATGCAAATTTACCTTCGTGAATATTCATAGTTACCTCTCCAATATATGATTAGTATGAATAATCATACACCACTTCGTTTAAAATGTCAATAGCATGGAAAGTTTTGTTCAAAAACATATGGAATCAAACGAAAACTATATATAATTTTCAGCAATAAAATCATTTGTTGCACTTGACTTTTAATACATTAAAGAATATAATTAAAAACATATATAACATTTGCAAATGGAGGTAACAATATGAAAATCACACTCAAAGGAGACGTCAAAGAATTTGAATCCGGCGTTTCCGTATATGAAATTGCCAAATCCATCGGAGACGGGCTGGCAAGAGCTGCTGTAGGCGGATTGGTAAACGGAGAAGTTAAGGAACTTACCCACACCGTCACTACAGACAGCGAGGTTGATATTCTTACCTTTGAAGATGAACAGGGAAAACTTATTTTAAGACATACCGCTTCTCACATTCTTGCACAGGCGGTAAAACGTCTTTATCCCGACGTAAAACTTGCAATTGGTCCAAGTACAGATTCAGGTTTTTATTATGATTTTGATTGTGAAAACACATTCACAAATGACGATCTCGCAAAAATAGAGTCTGAAATGAAAAAGATTGTCAAAGAACGTATCAGACTTGAAAGATTTGAACTTCCAAGAGATGAAGCAATCAAGTTTATGGAAGAAAAAAATGAGCCGTACAAAGTTGAACTCATAAATGATCTTCCTGATGATGCAGTTATATCTTTTTATAAGCAAGGAGATTTCACAGACCTTTGTGCCGGTCCTCATCTTTTTGATACATCATCGGTTAAAGCTTTCAAACTCCTGAGCGTAACAGGCGCATACTGGAGAGGTGACGAAAAGAATAAGATGCTTCAACGTATCTATGGTACTGCATTTTCCAACAAAGATGACCTTGCAGCTCATCTTGAACAACTTGAAGAAGCAAAGAAAAGAGATCATAACAAACTTGGCAGAGAACTCGGCTATTTTACAACAGTTGACCTTATCGGTCAGGGGCTTCCTATTCTTCTGCCAAAAGGTGCAAGAGTAATGCAGATACTCCAGAGATTTGTTGAGGATACTGAACAAAAACAAGGATGGCTCTTAACTAAAACACCATATATGGCTAAAAGTGACTTGTACAAACTTTCGGGCCACTGGGATCATTATCAGGACGGTATGTTTGTTATGGGTAATGAAGAAAAGGACAAGGAAGTGTTTGCTCTTCGTCCTATGACATGTCCATTCCAGTATCAGGCATATCTTAACAAAATGAGAAGTTACAGAGACCTCCCGCTCAGATATAACGAAACGTCCACACTTTTCAGAAATGAAGCATCAGGAGAAATGCACGGACTTATAAGAGTACGTCAGTTCACAATATCTGAAGGGCACCTTATGTGCAGACCTGATCAGTTGGAAGAGGAATTTAAGAAATGTCTTGAACTTGCAATATATATGCTTAAAACTCTTGGTCTTTATGATGACGTATCATACAGATTCTCACAATGGGATCCAGAAAATAAGGATAAGTATATCGGTACCCCGCAGCAGTGGGATGAAGCTCAGGATATTATGGCTAAAATCCTTGATCATCTTAATATTCCTCATAAAATCGGAATTGGTGAAGCGGCGTTCTATGGACCAAAACTGGACATTCAGATTAAAAACGTATTTGGCAAGGAAGATACTCTAATTACCATTCAGATTGATCAACTTCTCGCAGAAAAATTCGGAATGGAATATGTTGATTCTGATGGAGAAAAGAAGAATCCCTATATTATCCACAGAACATCTATCGGATGCTATGAAAGAACTTTGGCGCTTCTCATTGAAAAATATGCCGGTGCACTTCCAACATGGATGGCTCCTACTCAGGTTCAGATTATTCCTGTTTCGGAAAAATATTTTGATTATGCTCAAAGCGTAAAAGAAAAACTTGAAAATCTTGACATTCGGGTTGAGGCAGATTTCAGAAACGAAAAACTCGGCTATAAAATCAGAGAAGCACAGATGGAAAAAGTTCCGTATATGCTTATTGTTGGCGAAAAAGAAGAGGCAGATTCTACAGTATCTGTTCGTTCAAGAAAAGATGGAGATCTTGGAACAAAATCATTTGATGACTTCTATAAACTTATCAAAGAGGAAATTGATACAAAAGCTCATTGATTTAAAATGGCACTGCTAAAGCATATGGCAGTGCCAAAATTTTGAAAGAGGTATAGTTATGCACCCTATAAAGCATTTTATGGTGATTACAAGACATAGACACAAAGTAATCCAACACTGTTTTAAATGTGGGATATTATGGCAAGGATTGAGACACGATCTTTCCAAATACTCCCCCACTGAATTTTTGCGCGGTGCAAAGTATTTCCAAGGTGACAGAAGTCCTAACGAAGGAGAAAGAAAAGAGTATGGTCATTCTCTTGCATGGATACATCATCAGGGCAGAAACAAACATCACTTTGAATATTGGAAAGATTACAGTCCTGAAACCAGAATGATGTCTCCTGTCAAAATGCCATACCGATATGTTGCTGAAATGTTTTGCGACAGAGTTGCTGCAAGTAAAATCTATCAAGGTGAAAACTACAAAAACTCCCATCCTATAGAATATTTTTTAAGAGCCAAGGGTAAAAGAATTATTCACCCTGCCACATCTGATGAACTGGAACTCTTGCTTAAGATGCTTGAGGATAAAGGAGAAAAAGCAGTATTTAGTTTTATTAAGAATAGAATTAAGAATAAATATACTTATTAAAAAAGAGAGGTTAAAATTATGGTTAAACACGTTATTTTGTGGGAATTAAAAAAAGACTATTCCAAAGAAGAAAAAGAAAGAATAAAAAAAGATATCAAAGTATCTCTTGAACAGTTACAGGGCAAGATTCCCGGACTTTTGGATATCAATGTTTACATCAATGGAATGGATTCATCAAATGCTGATCTGATGCTTGACTCTTCCTTCGAATCAGTTGAAGCACTTAAAGGATATGCTGTTCACCCCGACCATGTAAAAGTTGCTGACGAAAAAGTCAGACCTTTCACAAATGCAAGGTTCTGCCTTGATTTCGAAAAATAAGTCATAGAATCAAAAACCTCTCGAGAATGATATTTGAGAGGTTTTTTTTACGCAAATAAAAGTTCGGCATAGATCACAATATTTGATTTTATAATTGACATAATCAAAGCATTATGTTATAATGCTAATGTCGTTTGCGGGTGTGGTGGAATTGGCAGACACGCAAGATTTAGGTTCTTGTGCCTCCGGTGTGCAGGTTCAAGTCCTGTCACCCGCATAATATAAAAAGACTGTTTCGCTAAATAGTGAAACAGTCTTTTTATATTAATCAAATCAATTATGTATTTTACCGGGATTTAAAATATTTTTTTCATCAAAAACTCTTTTTATGCCACGCATAAGTTCAATCGGTCTTTCGCCATAAAGTTCTTTAAGATATCCTTTTTTAGCATATCCTATTCCATGTTCGCCTGATACAAGACCACCAAGTTCACTCGCTTTTTTATACATCATATCAAAGCATTTTAAAAGTGTACTTTCCCACTCAGTATCACCAAGAGAATCACGGCATATGTATATATGGAGATTCCCATCACCTGCATGACCAAAGCTCGGAATTCTGACTTTCATTTCATTTGCGAGTTGATGGGTGAATTTTATAAATTCATCAACTTTATTTACAGGAACAACAACATCACACTCATCCATTTCGCTTGTAGACGCCTTGATTGCCTCAAGAAAAGCACCTCTTGCTGACCATACTGATTTTTTTCTTTCTTCTGTATCTACAATATACACATCAAGTGCTCCAATTTCAAGGCACAAATCAGCAACAGCCTTCATATCAGCATCAACCTGTTCATCGGTATTGCCATCAAATGTCATTAAAATATATGCATCATTTTTTGTGTCGGGAAATTTTTTTCCAAGATAATCTTCAGAAAACATAATCGTATCACGAGACATATATTCTATTGCGGTAGGAGTTACTTTTGAACGGAATATTTCAGGAACTGCCTCAATTGCACTTTTCATATCAGAAAATGGCACAAGCAGACTGACCGATACTTTTGGGAGCGGAACAAGTTTAAGAACTGCCTCTGTTATTATGCAAAGTGTGCCTTCAGATCCAATCACAAGATCTTTAAGACTGTATCCCGAACTGTTTTTAGCAACTTTACCACCCAACCGAAGTATTTCGCCATCAGGCATTACAACTGTAAGAACTCTGACATAATCCCTTGTAACTCCATATTTAACAGCTCTCATACCACCGGCATTCGTGGAAATATTACCGCCAATTGTTGCAGATTTTTCACCCGGATCGGGCGGATAAAGGAAATCATTCTCTTCTGCAAAAGAAGCCAGTTCCATCAACAAAACTCCCGGCTGTACGGTAACAGTAAGATTATCAGAATCAAGTTCAAGTATCTTATTCATCCTGGTTGTTTCAAGGAGAATTCCACCTTCAACGGGAACTGCTGAACCAACAAGACCTGTGCCGCTTCCTCTGACAGTCACGGGAATAACCCTATCCCAGGCAAGTTTCATGATTTGTGAAACTTCCTCAGTTGTCTGTACTCTGACAAGAACATCAGGCATTTTTTCGATACCACCCAGTTCATCGTGTGCATAATCAGGATTAATATCTGCTCCGACAATAACATTATCATTGCCGACAATATTCTTTAAAATGTCAATATCGTTTGCATTAATATTATTGTACATTTAAGATTTCCTCCTTAATTTTTGAAATTAGTCCGGGGATAATTTCATTAACATCTCCAACTATTGCGTAATGAGCAATATCAAATATTGACGCATTCTTATCAGAATTAATGGCAACGATACAATCGGACGATTTCATACCTGCTGCAAATTGTACCGCACCGGAAATGCCAAGACATATTATAAATTTTGGTTTTACTGTTCTTCCTGAGAGGCCAATCTGATGTTTTGCATCATATATGTTATTTTCAACAAGAGGTCTTGTACACGCTACAACACCGCCAAGCAAATCGGCAAGTTCATCAGCATAGGCACGCATTGTTTCACTCATTGCACCTCTGCCTACTGCTATTATAACATCGGATTCGGAAATATCAATATCCTTTGGCTTGTCAACAGATGATATTATCTTAATATCAGATTTGAGTTTGTCAGAATCAATATCCATTTTGACAATCTCACCATATGTATCAACACTTGGTTTCGGTTCGGAAAAAACTTTATATCTTGCAGTGCAAAACTGAGGTCTTGTATTTGGTGATATGATCTGAGCCATAATATTTCCGCCAAATGCAGGACGAATTTGAACAAGATCTGTGTTTTCTTTCATCTCAAGAACTGTACAGTCTGCTGTAAGTCCTGCTCTGCATCTTGCTGAAACCCTTGGCGCAAGTTGTCTGCCAAGATTCGTGGCACCAACAAGAACTGATGATGGTTTTATTTTATCTATAAAATCACAAAAGGCTGCGGTATAAGGTTCTATTCTGAAATCATCAAATTCAGGATTATCGTAAATAAATATTTTATCCAACCCATAATGAAGTAGTTTTTTTGCCTCTTCTTCTATTTCACTTCCAATCATAAGGGCATACACAGGATGAGATGTGACTTTGGAAAGTTCCTTTGCTTTGGCACATAGTTCATATGTAACACGATGGATTGAGCCTTTACAATGATCAACATACACACAAATCCCATTCCAGAGAGATTTGTCTACACAAGTTTTATCTTCTTCAACAAACTCTATTATACCGTCAGATTTTTTCACACAAAGTTTACACATTTTGCAGGCAGATGAAATATCAAGTTTGTCTGTATTGTAAGAGATGGCTCCGAAGGGACACACTTTTTCAAGTTCTTTCGCCTTATCTGCAGTTAGTTTTGATTGATTAATTATCAGTTTACCCATTCATACCACCTCCATTATATAAGTTTTTTTGACTTAATAAGATCCATCAGACTGTTTGTCTGCATTTTGGAATCACCATCAAAAATGCATTTTTCATTATTTTTCTCAGGAGGAAAGATTCTTTCAACCTGAGTTGCTGAGCCTGACAAACCATAGTGGTCAGGATTGTTGTCAGCAAAATCGTCAAACGTAAAAATGGTTACCATATCTTCTGTAACACTCTGTTTTATTTTGAAAGAAGGTAATCTTGGTGAGTTTATATCACCGTCAGCAGAAATCAAACATGGCATATTTACCGACATTTCAACAATTCTGTCATCAAGAGATGCTTTTAGTGTAATTATATCATCTTTCACATCATCAACCGACAGCACATTAGACACGTTGGCAATGCCCAAAAACTCTGCAACTTCCGCGCCAACCTGTGCTGTGTCGCCATCAGTTGTCTGCTTTCCGCAGATAATCAAATCAAAATCGCCAATTTTTCGTATTCCCTGAGATATGGTGTATGCTGTAGCCAATACATCTGCACCGGCAAATTTTCTGTCAGAAAGAACTGTTCCTCCATCTGCACCCATGCATATGGCTTCAATAATAACTTCTTTAGCCTGGGGTGGTCCCATAGTAACAGTGTGAAGGATTCCTCCATATTTTTCCACAAGTGAAAGTCCAAGTTCAAGAGCATATAAATCATATGGATTCATCTTGCTTTTTACACCGTCTCTTTTAAGAACCCCTGTTACAGGGTCAACTTCTACATTGTTTGAACCGGGAACCTGTTTTACACAAACTAATATATTCATAACGCTCTCCTTACTTTATCATCTGCAAAAAATGTGTATACATAATTTTTTATACAAATATACACTATCATTCATTATATTTCCAATTAATTATATATCGAACAAAAATTTAAGTCAAGAAAAAAACAGATTTTGACTGTTTATTACCATATCAGAATAACATAAAACCATTCATCATTATAAACTATAGTATTATGTTTAATTCAGACATAATAATATTCAAAACTAAAAGTGAATTTGCTTCATCACTTTACTAATTAGCAATTGTGTGAAGCAAATTCATCTTTTTTGCTGTATAGAAATTTACGAAGAAATTAATCCGCGAGATAAGATATATGTGACATAGGTGCTGGTTCTGTCTGCTTTTTGTTGTTTTTATTCACTTTTTGGAACAAGTCTTTTAAATAGAATTGAAATTGACCACAATCCTGCAAGTCCGACAAGTGTGTAGACAATTCTTGAAATAAGAGAAAGTTGCCCACCAAATATCAAAGCAACAAGATCAATCCCAAACACTCCGATAAACGCCCAGTTTATCGCACCTACAATAACAAGTACCAAAGCAAATTTATCTATCATGATAATCATCTCCCCTATCTAATTATGTGTTATTTATATACTAATATACTTGTAACAAAATAGAAATTAATATAAAATTTAACTTGTATTATGATTAAAATGGTGATATAATGTTATAATGTGTATGGTAGTGTACCGGTTACTTTTCATAGGTGGTGAAAATATGAAACTATTTAAAGCATTTCTGAGAACTGTTTTTTCAAATGTTGTGTATTATTTGTGGATAATTTTGGCTTTTTCATTTGTCACACTTCTTTTTGATATAAAAACAGCAGTAATTGAATTTGTTGTTTTCATCGCACTGTCACTGGCATATGTGTGGGCAAAATACAAAAGGAAAAACAAACTTCTCAGATATATCAAAAAAATGAATATAGATCTGACCAGCACAGAATTCAGATCATTATTTGATTATATGGTGCCCGTATCGATAATCAGACGTGATGGCTATATAGAATGGACAAATCATGCTTTTTCCAAAATGTGTAATGTTAATGTCACTTATAACCTCCCCTTGTCTGAATATGTAGAAAATTTTGATATTAATGACTATATTACCGAAAAGGGAGAAGAAAATAGAATACTCTACAAAATAAACTATAACAACCGTTCATACCGAGTGTATGGTGATTTCATTTTCCCTAACAAAAACAGGCAGGATGATTACTACATTGTGTTATATTGGTATGACTATACCAAATATAATCATTTAAAAACAAAGTATTATCAGGATGCATTTGTCAGTTGTATTATTGTTATTGACAACTATGATGATGTTATGCAAAGTACTGCAAACGCAGACAAACCTCAGTTGACTGCTTTTATGGAAGAGACTCTTGATTCCGTTGCTCAGGATGCGGGTGGAATTTTGAAAAAATACGAAAAAGACCGTTTCTTTTTATATATTCAGAAAGAATATCTCGATATTCTCATAAAAGACGCGTTTTCTTTTGTTGAATCCTTCAAGAATATTCTTGCAGGAAACAAAGTTGCTCCAACATTAAGCGTAGGCATAGGAACAGATGGTGAATCGCTTATTCAAAACGATACGTTTGCATATTCTGCTCTCGATATGGCACTTGGACGAGGCGGAGATCAGGTGGTAATAAAAGACAAAGAACAATACCACTTCTACGGTGGGAAAACAAAAGAGGTTGAAAAACGAACAAGAGTAAAGGCAAGAGTTGTTTCTCAGGCCATGAGAGAAGTGGTACTTTCGTCAGATGATATTATGATTATGGGACATAAATACGCTGATGTTGATGTTCTTGGTTCGGCAATTGGTTTATATGCTATCATAAGATCACTTGGCAAAAAGGCAAAGATTCTTCTTGACACATATAATCAGACTGTTGAAAGATTTTTAAATAAATATGGTCATGAGTATGAGAATGTGTTCATAACCAAACCATATGCAAACGAATATATCACTCCTGAAACATTATTATTTGTTGTTGATACACAAAAATATTCAATGGTCGAAGAACCTGCCCTTTTGGATGTCAGCAAAAAAATTATTGTAATTGACCACCACAGAAAAAGCACGGATTTTATACAGAATACTCTTATCACATATCACGAACCGTATGCTTCATCAGCAAGTGAACTTATTACTGAAATGCTTCAGTACATCGATGATATAAAACTTGAAAAATCAGATGCCGAAGCGATGTATGCGGGAATTTTCATGGACACAAAGAATTTTACATTCAAAACCGGTGTGAGAACTTTTGACGCAGCCTCATATCTGAAACGAAGAGGCGTAGATACCATAGAAGTAAAAAAACTATT
This sequence comes from Clostridia bacterium, assembly GCA_045541875.1. GTDB lineage: Bacteria > Bacillota > Clostridia > UMGS1810 > UMGS1810 > RGIG1828. The sequence goes on from JAZQJX010000014.1 coordinate 32,182, forward strand.
CCAGATTGATCTGAATACTTTTGTAAAAAAATGGTCCATTATTGAAAATGCTACACCATACAAAAACAAAGTTGCAATTGCAACCTGTTCCAAAAATGATCCCGATATGCAAACAATTGTTGCACAGGCTGCAGATGAACTATTGAATATCACAGATATTTCATCGTCATTTGTAGTATGTGATATGGGTGATACAATTATTATTAGTGCAAGGTCGTTTGGTGATATCAATGTTCAGTTAATAACTGAAAAATTAGGTGGCGGTGGTCATATGACTATTGCCGGAGCACAACTTGAAAACACAACAATGGAAGAGGTTGTTGATAACCTGAAAAAAGCAATAGATGAATATTTAGATTAAACATCGAAAGGAAGATATATCAATGAAAGTTATTTTTATTAAAGATTTAAAAGGACAAGGAAAAGCAGGCGACGAAAAAAACATAAGCGACGGATATGCAAAGAATTTCCTTATACCCAAAGGTTATGCAATTGAAGCAACAAATGCAAATTTGAACGACCTCAAAGGAAAGAAAGATTCAGAAAACTTTAAGAAACAACAAGAGGTTGAAAAAGCAGAAACAATTAAAGCAGATCTTGAAAAGATCACTGTTAAACTGACAGCAAAATGCGGTGATAACGGAAAATTATTTGGTTCAATAACAAGTAAAGAACTTTCCGAAAGTCTTAACAAACAGTTTAATATTTCGATTGATAAGAAAAAAATTGTTCTCCCCGACGGAATTAAAACACCGGGAATTCATAAAGTCGAAGTAAAACTTCACCCCGGAATAGTTGGCACATTGAATGTGAATGTACAACCGGAATAAAGGAGTTGTTAATAATGGCCTCTGATATTATCAGAAATATGCCTTGCAACGTTGAAGCTGAACAGTATGTTCTTGGTGCAATAATATTTGATAACGATTGTATTCCGGATGTTATGAGCACCTTAAAAGCAGATGAATTCTACCTTGAACAACACCGCGTTATTTACAATGCGATGATTTCAGTACAAAACAAAGCAGAACCAATTGACTTTGTTACATTAAAAAGTCAACTTGGAATCAACTTTGATGCTATAGGCGGAATTGAATATCTAACAAAAATTCGTCTCATGGTTTCAACCACGTCAAATTTAAAATATCACATTAAAATAATAAAAGATAAGGCAATTCTCAGAAAACTTATTGCAGCAGGTAATGATATTGCCTCTATTTGTTATGACCAAAAAGACGATCTTACCGTTATACTTAGCGAATCAGAGAAAAAACTGTATGATATTTTACAAAACAAAAACACAACTGAGTTAACTCATATAAAAGAAGTTCTTGCAGACAACCTGGCAAAACTCGAGGAAATGGTTAACAAAAAAGAAAAAATAACCGGTGTTCCCACGGGTTTTAAAATTCTTGATATAAAAACAACAGGACTGCAACCATCAGATCTCGTTCTTGTTGCGGCAAGACCTGCCATGGGTAAAACAAGTTTTGCACTTAATATTGCAACAAACGCTGCACTTTATGCAAATGTACCTGTTGCAATATTCAGTTTGGAGATGAGCAAAGAACAATTGACAAACAGAATCCTTTGTTCAGAAGCCCTGATTTCCAATGAAAAGATGAGAATAGCAGATGTGGGTCCTGAAGAAATTGCAAAACTTGCATCTACAATAAACACATTATCAAGAGCCCCCATATATATTGATGATACTGCAGGTATTACAGTAACTGAAATTAAATCTAAGTGTCGCAGACTCAAACTCAAAGGTGAACTTGGACTTGTTGTGATTGACTATCTGCAGTTAATTCAGGGTAGTTCAAGAGAAAGTCGCCAGAATGAAGTTGCGGAAAACAGCCGTCTTTTAAAGATAATGGCAAAAGAACTTAATGTTCCTGTAATATGCCTTTCACAGCTTAGCCGTGCTCCCGAACAAAGAACTGACCACCGCCCAATTCTTAGTGACCTCAGAGATTCAGGATCAATTGAACAAGATGCTGATATGGTAATGTTTTTGTACAGAGATGATTATTATAATCAGGAAAGTGAAAAGAAAAATATTTCCGAATGCATTATTGCAAAATTCCGTAACGGTAGTGTAGGAACCGTAGAACTTGGATGGCGTGGAGAGTTTACGAGATTTACCAATCTTGAGCAAAGCCGTTAATTATTTCATAATACATATGTCTGGAGAGAATTTATATTGAACTCAATTTCAGAATCAGTATACAATCAGATCAAAGATAACAATATGATTTCTGCAAACGATAAGGTGCTTGTGGCATTGTCAGGCGGTGCAGATTCTGTTTTTATGATTGTATTACTTAAACAGATTTCCCAAAAGTTGCATTTTGATTTGTTTGCAGCCCATGTCAATCACTCCATAAGAGGGAAAGAGGCTTTGCACGATCAAAATTTTTGTAAAACCCTTTGCAAAAGTCTGAATGTTCCTCTTCACACTATAACTTTGAATATACCATCAATTGCCAAAGAAAATGGCATGTCAGAAGAAACTGCAGGCAGAGAAGAAAGATATAAGTACTTTAACACCCTATGCGAACAATATGGATATAATAAAATTGCAGTTGCTCACAATATGAATGATAGTGTAGAAACACTCCTGATAAATCTGATAAGAGGTTGTTCCTTAAATGGATTAGGCGGTATAAAGCCCGTAAACGGGAAAATAATAAGACCGATTATCGGAGTAGAACGCGACGAAATCGAAGAGTATCTCAGTAAAAACGGAATTAAGTTTTGCGTCGATTCTACCAATGCAGAAAACATTTATACACGAAACAAAATAAGAAATAAGATAATTACAGACATAAAAGAAATCAATCCGTCGTTCATAAAAACAGTGAGCACAAATCTGAAAACTCTTCGTGACGATGATGATTATCTGAACGATATATGCATAAAATCAAACGCCATATCTGTATCTGACAATTCGGTATCAGTAGATATTAGTACGTTGGAAAAACAACATGTTTCAATAAAAAAACGTATATTATACAAAGCATTTTCTCTTGCTAAAGGTGATGCAAAGAATATTGAGCAAAAACACATTGATATTTTACTGGGAAAACATATTTCCGGCAAAGTTTTTCATATGCCGTGCAACATTATAGTAAAAAGAGAATTTGATAAACTTGTGTTCTGTACTGAAAAAAATGAAAACAGTGAATTTTTAGAAGTAATATCTCCGGATTGTGTTTTCAACCAAGATGATACTTTAAAATACGAATTTAAAATTATCTCTTCTTTGGAAAAATATGAAAAAAATACTTTATATATAGATTACGATAAATTAAATAATAAAAATATCTACGTACGCTCAAAAAAAGATGGTGATCGCTTTACACCTCTTGGTATGACAGGAACAAAAAGACTCAAACAATATTTTACAGAAAGAAGAATCCCGTCTGATAAACGAGCAAAAGTGCCGATATTATGTGCGGATGATGACATAGTTGCTGTTATCCCCTACCAAATATCGGAATTTTACAAAGTTACAAATAATACAAAACGTATACTGAGAATACAAATGATAAAGGAGTAAATATACTATGGGAAGAGATGTTTGCGAAAAAATTCTTATTTCAGAAAAAGAAATAAATGAAAAAGTAAAACAACTTGGATTGCAGATAAGTAAAGATTATTCCGGCAAAGAGATAATTTTTGTATCTGTGTTAAATGGTTCTTTTATGTTTTCATCTGATCTTTTGAAATGTGTTGATTTAGACTGTTCAATAGACTTTATTCAGGTTTCAACGTATGGAAATGGTACGTCAAGTACAGGGGATTTTGTTTTGAAAAAAGATTTATCGTTTGACATTACCGATAAGCATATTATCGTTCTTGAAGATATTATAGACAGTGGGTATACAATTAAACGATTAAAAGAGTTCCTTAGCGAAAAAAATCCCGCATCATTAAAAATAGCGACATTTATTGATAAACCTGCAAGACGTCAGGTTGATGTTAAGGCAGATTATGTTGGATTTGTACTTGAAGAGGATTATTTTATAGTCGGTTATGGTCTTGATTTCTCACAAAAGTACAGGAATCTCCCCTACGTGGGCGTTCTGAAAGAACACATATATTCATAATAATAACCTAAGGAGGCAGAAAAGTTGACTAAATTCATAAAAAATTTTGGTTTCTGGATAATATTGATTTTTGCAATATTTACTGCGTACACTCTGATGAATACAACAGTTCACAATTCAGAAATCATTTTTTCCGAACTTGTTCGTGAAATCAAAGATGAAAACGTTAAAACGTTAACATATAAAGAAAATATCATTACTATTGAAACAAAAAGCAAAGATAGCAAGTCTCCCGTAATAAAAACTTGCTATGTTCCTTCTGTTGATATGTTATACAAACATGTTCAGGAAGATATTGACGCTCAGGTAGACAACGGAACATTATCCATAATAACCCAAGAACCCGAAACGTTCCCATGGTGGCTTTCCATGCTTCCATCAATAATTATATTTGTACTTATGCTCTTTTTCGTGATAATGATGTTCAGACAGTCAGGTGCAGGCGGAAAAGGTACAATGAATTTCGGGAAAAGCAGAGCAAGAATGCACATTCCCGACAAGGAAGCAGTTACATTTAAAGATGTAGCAGGAGCTGATGCTGAAAAAGAAGAACTTGAAGAAATTGTGGAGTTTTTAAAATCTCCACAAAAATTCCAGGCGCTTGGTGCAAAAATCCCAAAAGGTGTGCTTTTGGTAGGACCTCCGGGAACAGGTAAGACGTTGTTGGCAAGGGCTGTTGCAGGTGAAGCAAAAGTTCCATTCTTTTCCATAAGCGGTTCAGATTTTGTTGAGATGTTTGTAGGTGTTGGTGCATCAAGAGTAAGAGATTTATTTGAACAGGCAAAAAAGAATTCTCCAAGTATTGTATTTATTGACGAAAGTGACGCTGTTGGCAGACAAAGAGGTGCAGGTCCTGGCGGAGGTCATGATGAACGAGAACAAACTCTTAATCAGTTGCTTGTAGAAATGGACGGATTTGCTGCAAATCAGGGCGTAATTGTAATTGCGGCAACAAACAGACCTGACATTCTCGATAACGCTCTTTTAAGACCCGGAAGATTTGACAGACAGGTTGTTGTTGATGTCCCTGACCTTCTCGGCAGAGAAGCAATTTTAAAAGTGCATGCAAGGAATAAAAAACTTGATCCAACTGTTGACCTCAAAACTATAGCAAAAGGTACTGCAGGATTTACAGGAGCGGATCTGGCAAATCTTCTTAACGAAGCAGCAATTCTTGCAGCAAGATATAATTTGAGAACAATTGGCATGGAAGAGATTGAAGATGCAATGATTAAAGTTGTTGTCGGCACAGAAAAGAAAACCCGTGCAATGAGCGAAAAGGAGAAAAAACTTACTGCTTTCCACGAAGCAGGTCATGCAGTGATATCAAAACTTCTCCCCTCGCAAGACCCTGTTCATCAGATTTCTATTATACCGCGAGGCAGAGCCGGCGGATATACCCTCAACCTTCCATCAGAAGACAAGTCATATACAACAAAGGGTGAAATTCTCGACAAAATCGTTGTTCTTCTTGGTGGCAGAGCCGCTGAAAAACTTACCCTTGATGATATCAGTACGGGTGCATCCAATGATATCGAAAGAGCAACATCTGCCGCAAGACAAATGGTATCAAAATTTGGTATGAGCGACAATCTTGGACCTATATGTTACAGCAATGATCACGATGAAGTGTTTATTGGCAGAGATTTTGTACAGTCAAAAAGTATCAGCGAGGATGTTGCATCAAAAATTGATAATGAAGTTGCACTCATAATAGACCGTCAGTACAAAAAATGTATTAATCTACTTGAAGAAAATATGGATAAATTGACCGCTGTTGCAAATGCATTAATAGAAAGAGAAAAACTTTCTGCAGATGAATTTGAAATCATATTTAACGGTGGCAAACTCGATAGTCTTCCTGATTTAATACCAGATAATGAGGAAACAGAAATTTGAATTCATTAAATAAAAGCATCGGAATTTATAACTTCCGATGCTTTTATTCTTACACTCTGATGTATTTTAATCATCAGATTAATATGTCAATATATCCGAATCCGATTTATCTTTGTCTATATATCTGTCAATAACGTCCACGGGAATATATCTGTTGTTAAATGGAGTTGTAACAGTCAACAAAGCAACAAGTTTTTTTGTCACCAAATTGTATTGACGCATAAAACTCATCCTTTAAATACTTTTTGATATACTGACAAACTTTATTATTGTACTAACAATACAATATTATTCGTCTCTTCCGCCTAATATATGAACGCACCTTAGTGAATCAAACCGATATGAAAAAAGATCCCTCTGATAAGCATCCTGAGAATGAGCACATATATAATACCGCCTGCCCCTGAATCCTCTCATGATGGCAGTAAGAATTAGTGTATGATAAAAATTGTTGTTTCTATCGCCAAGTTGTATAACATCTCCCGGCAGAAGATTTTCAAGTTCTGTTTCAATTCCATAAGGCCCTGCGCCTTTGTTATTAACCAAAAAATCATAGAAAAAAGTTACACCTGTCCATGAGGGGGATTTGTTATTTGCGTTAATATAGTACCATCCGTTTTCTGTGCTATAATTCATCACTCCTATGCCGGCATACACACATTGGGAAACAAAGTTTGTACAATCACCGCCAATAGAACTGTAATCATAAAATTCCGGATTTCTTCGGAGTGCCCAACGTCTTGCATAAGATACTGCTTTTTGCCTGTCATAATTTATATTCATATTAAATCACCACCGTAAATCAGAAACTAACTGTTTATACCAAAATATCTTAATATACCCTGATACATCGAAAATGCAAATCCATATGGATCATCTCTCATTTTCATTGCATCTTCATAATTTGATATAAACCCAAGTTCAACAAGCACCGCGGGCATTCTTGTTCTTCTGAGAACATATAACGACGGTCTTGCAAACACTCCCCTGTTGACAGTTCCCATACGTTCAGATATTGCGTTAACCATATGCTGTGCCAGATAATAACTCTGTGTATTTGTGCGATAAACATATGCCTCGGTGCCATTACCCTCAGGATTTACTGAACCGTTTGTATGAATACTTATAAAATAATCCGCACCCCAACCATTTGCATCTCTGACCCTTGTTTGCAGACTTGTTGCGTTTGAATTGCCAAGAACTTCCTGAGGATTTTCTCTGGAAAGTCTTGCTTCAAAATTAGGATTTGCACTCAGTAAATCATATAGATAGCGACCAACGATGTATGTGATATCCTGTTCTTTTAATCCGTTTCCTTCCGCTCCTGCGTTGGGACCATAGGGATTGTGTCCCTGATCTATATATATTTTTATAGCCATAAAATCATCTCCATATCCAATATAGATTCATTAAATACAATATTCATAAACTGTGTCTGACGTGAATAATTAATTAAGTGAATCTATAAATTGTCTGGAGGAGTTTTATTGGAAATACATGTTGTAAAAGAAAATGAAACAATATATTCAATAGCATCAGAATATGGAATTTCGCCCCAAAGATTAATATCAGACAACGGTTTGTTTGGATTAAGAAACCTTGTGAACGGACAAAGTCTGATAATATTATCCCCTTCTGTAACTCACATTGTCAAAAGCGGTGAAACTATATATTCAATTGCGAGAAATTATGGTATAACACCATCAAAAATTGTAAGAAATAACCCTTCATTAATTCTTAACCCATATCTTTCAGAAGGCGAAGAAATTACTATTGCATTTAACAATCAAACGGACAAACAAATTAGCACATATGGTTTTATATATCCTTCTATTGCACCCGATATTCTTGCTGTACAGTCAATATATTCAACATCAATTGCAATATTCAGTTATGGTTTTAATACTAATGGGACACTAATTACAACAGATGACAAAAATAGTATTGAAATATTGAATCAGTATAATTCCATACCAATTATGGTACTCTCCTCAATAACAGAAGAAGGCATGTTTGAAATTGAAAAAACCTCTGTTTTATTCAACGACATATCAATTCAGAATATACTGATTGATAATATGATTAATGAAATGAACAAAAAGGGATTCAGAGGAGTTGATATAGATTTTGAGTTTATAAATCCTGATGATCGTGATGCCTTTTCCGGATTTGTAAGAAATGTTACCGAAAAAATGAATCAACAAGGATTTTCGGTAAATGTTGATCTTGCACCAAAAACAAGTGCCACACAACAAGGAACATTGTATGAAGGACACGACTACAAAGCCCTCGGGATGGCTGCTAATACTGTTATGCTTATGACATATGAATGGGGATATACCTATAGTCCACCTATGGCTGTTGCACCTATTAATAAAGTCAGATCTGTTGTTGAATATGCCATATCGGAAATCGACAACACTAAAATATATATGGGAATTCCGAATTACGGATATGACTGGACACTCCCCTATGAAAAAGGTATATCAAAAGCAAAAGTTATAGGTAATGAGGAAGCAATAAGAATAGCCCAAAGATATTCTGCCACCATTAATTTTGATAACACAGCGCAAACACCCTATTTTACATATAATGAATCCGGTGTAGAACACGAAGTGTGGTTTGAAGATGTAAGAAGCATAATTGCAAAATACAACCTGATAGATGAGTTCAGTCTTATGGGCGCAGGATATTGGAACCTAATGCGTCCGTTTATGCAAAACTGGTCATACGTTAACAGTCAGTATGACATTGTAAAATCATGATAATGATTCAACATTCTTCTTGACTTCAGACCTCAAAAGTGTTATCATAAATTTACAAACATTTCTGACACCAAATATGAATTTATGAGGCGGAAGATTGTTAATTAAATCTTATATTAATTGACACTCCGCATTTTTGCGGAGTTTTTTATTAAGGAGAGTGTACCATGTATAATCCAAAATCTATGAAAGCAGATGAATTTATTTCTCACGAGGAAATACTCGAAACCTTGAAATATGCTGATGAAAACAAGGAAAATTATGAACTTATTGACAGTATAATTGCAAAAGCAGAAGAAAGAAAAGGGCTTAATCACAGAGAAGCATCTGTTCTTCTTGCATGTGAAGATGAAGAAAGAATAGAAAGAATATATAATTTGGCAGAGCAAATCAAAAAAGATTTCTATGGAAACCGTATCGTTATGTTTGCACCATTGTATCTATCCAATTATTGCATTAACGGATGTGTATATTGTCCCTATCACTTAAAAAACAAAACTATCCCAAGAAAAAAACTTACTCAGGAAGAAGTCAGAAATGAAGTTATTGCGCTGCAGGATATGGGACATAAAAGACTTGCAATCGAAGTTGGCGAAGATCCTGTAAATAACCCTATAGAATATGTGCTTGAATGTATTGACACTATTTATTCAATAAAACATAAAAATGGTGCAATAAGACGTGTAAATGTTAATATTGCTGCAACAACCGTTGAAAACTATAGAAAACTTAAAGAAGCAGGTATAGGCACATACATTCTATTTCAGGAAACATATCACAAAGATAGTTACCATAGACTGCATCCAACAGGTCCAAAGCATGACTATGATTATCACACAGAGGCCATGGACAGAGCAATGGAGGGCGGAATTGATGATGTGGGACTTGGTGTTTTATTCGGTCTTGAGTTATACCGCTATGAATTTGCGGGACTTTTGATGCATGCTGAACATTTAGAGGCTGTTCACGGTGTAGGACCGCATACTATAAGTGTTCCCAGAATAAGAAGAGCCGATGATATTGATCCGTCAACCTTTGACAACGGCATAAATGATGATATTTTCGCAAAGCTTGTTGCTTGTATAAGAGTTTCTGTTCCGTATACAGGAATGATTGTCTCAACACGAGAAAGCAAAGCTTGCAGAGAAAGAGTTTTACATCTTGGCGTTTCTCAAATTAGCGGAGCTTCAAAAACAAGCGTTGGAGGTTACGACCAGCCTGAACCCGAAGAAGAAAATTCAGCTCAGTTTGATGTTGAAGATAACAGAACTTTAGATGAGGTTGTAAGATGGTTGATGGAGCTTGGTTATATTCCGAGTTTTTGTACAGCTTGTTACCGTGAGGGAAGAACGGGCGACAGATTTATGAGCCTTTGTAAGAGCGGTCAGATTTTAAACTGCTGTCATCCAAATGCTTTAATGACTTTAAAGGAGTATTTAGAAGACTATGCAACAGAACCGACAAAGAAAATCGGTGATGAGCTTATAAAAGCAGAGCTTGAAAAAATCCCGAACGAAAAGGTTAAAACTATAGCAACAAATTATATTGCAGATATAATGGCAGGAAAAAGAGATTTTAGATTTTAATAATAAAAGCCGACGGTGCACTGTCGGCTTTTATCAATAATAGACGGGAGAAGATATGGTTTGAAGATTTGGATAATATTTGTAATTCTTTATGGAATTTTAAAAGGTTCAAGAGAACCTATGAAAAAGAATATTTTAAAAAATTGTAATGTTTTAAGTACATTGTTTGTTTATACGGCTATAGGATTTTTGCTTTCTGTGCCGACTGCGGAGGGTGTATTTTCGATACCACCGGATATGTTTTTTTTGATATTTGTAAAATCGGCATCAATTATTATAGCATGGATAGCATCGTTTGTTGCAATAAAGAAAGTGCCTGTGAGTGTTTACGGTATTACAGATATGTCAAGAGTTATTTTCTCAACTTTAATGGGTGTAGTTTTCCTGCATGAGAGTTTAACTGTAAAGAGTGTTATAAGCCTTGTTTTGGTTGTCACGGGACTTTATCTTGCGAACAGAAAACAATCTTTTAGAGGCGAAGAATATAAGGCAAAATATATATGGATAATAATATTATCTTGCGGTTTAAATGCTGTATCGGGAACTTTGGATAAATACATAATGTCAACGGGTGAGGTGACAAGCTCTGCTTTGCAATTTTGGTTTATGCTTATGACATCTTTGATGTATTTAGGATATATTATCATAAAAAAAGAAAAGCTTGAACTTAAAAAATGTCTTAAAAATCCATGGATATATGTTTTAAGTCTTTCTTTGGTGTTTGGTGACAGACTTTTATTTATAGCAAACTCAGAACCTGACAGTCAGGTTACAATTATGACACTTATAAAGCAGTCGTCTGCAGTTGTTACCATAATTCTCGGAAAACTTATCTATAAAGAAAAGCATATTATAAAAAGACTTTTGTG
>JAZQJX010000015.1:0-40149 GCA_045541875.1 Clostridia bacterium
TTGCTGGTACTGATCGGTATTCTGATGGCATCGGGAATGCTCGGGCGGCTGCTTGGTCTGCTCAGTTAAGGAGGTACAATGAATAACAAGAAATCAATGCTGATCGTTCTTCTCGTTTTTGTTCTTCTGCTCGGCGGTGCGTATGTGCTTTACACACAGCTCAGCAAATCCGTAGATTCGGATCCTCTGCTGATACACAATCCGCAGAAAGAAACGGAAGATACAAACGATATGAAAAACTATACAGATGAAACAAATGAAACCGCAGAGCCGGAGGAAACCGTCCCTGACGCAATCCTTGCCCCGGACTTCACGGTATATGACGCAGACGGAAACGAAGTCAGCCTGTCCGACTATATCGGCAAGCCTGTCGTGCTGAACTACTGGGCAAGCTGGTGCGGGCCGTGCCAGATGGAAATGCCGGACTTTCACGAAAAATATCTTGAACTTGGTGATGAGATAAACTTTCTGTTGATAAATATGACAACCGGGCGGGAAACTCTGGAGAGCGCAAAGAGTTTTATTGCAGAAAAGGGTTATACATTCCCTGTGTTTTATGATACAAAGTCTGATGCCGCTATTGCCTACGGAGCATATTCATTGCCGACAACATATTTTATTGACTCCGAAGGTTATGCTGTTGCTCATGCCACGGGTGCCATTGATGGCGAAACTCTCCAGCGCGGGATTGATATGATAAAATAATGATTTACGAGGTCAACTGTTATGGAATTTCAAAGTTACTTTCCAATATGGGACAAATTAAATAAAGCAGAGCAAGACCGTATCACAGGCAACTTGATTACCAGAAAGGTAACAAAAGGAACTGTAATTCATAACGGCAGTATGGAATGTACGGGCTTGCTTTTGGTAAAGGCAGGACAACTTCGTGCATATATTCTTTCGGATGAGGGCAGAGAAATCACACTTTACCGTCTTTTCGAAAGGGATATGTGCCTGTTTTCAGCCTCCTGTATTATGCGTTCAATTCAGTTTGATATAACAATTGAAGCCGAAAAGGATACAGATTTATGGATTATTCCTGCAGAACTTTACCGGAGCATTATGGAAGAATCCGCACCTGTTGCCAATTATACCAATGAACTTATGGCAACAAGATTTTCTGATGTAATGTGGCTGATAGAGCAGATTATGTGGAAAAGTCTTGATAAGCGTCTGGCAGAATTTCTTCTTGAAGAAACTTCCATAGAGGGAACAGAAAAACTGAAGATTACCCACGAAACCATTGCAAATCATCTTGGTTCACACCGTGAAGTAATGACAAGGATGCTTAAATATTTTCAAAACGAAGGGATGGTTAAACTTTCCCGTGGTATGATAGAAATAACAGATGCACAAAAACTTGGAAGCATATGCGATGAATAAAAAAATGTCCGCCACGCGGACATTTTTATTTTATAATAATGCAAGGATTGCTTCCTTTGGTTGTGCTCCCATTGACTGATTTACGATTTTTCCATCTTTGATAACCACAAGTGTCGGTATGCTCATAATACCGAACTCCGCTGCAAGTTCAGGCTGTTCGTCTACATTGACCTTGCCGACCTTGATGTCGGGGCGTTCCTCGGCGATTTCTTCCACGATAGGTACTACCATGCGGCAAGGACCGCACCACGGTCCCCTGAAATCCTGTAGAACAGGTCTGTCAGAATTTAGAACTTCACTTTGATAATTATTTTTACTAATATTTATAGCTGCCATATTGTTATCCTCCTTTTTCTTTTGTAGGGTTATATTATCATAAACTTTTATTCTTTTCTGTGATGTTATCACAATTATATTTTATTGTAAATCCCGGGAGCAAATGGACGTACATTTTCTGACATATTGGATGCTTTGTTTAACACATTATCCTTTGCCGGATAACTGAGATTTTAGCATAAGTTATATGTGATTTCACAATATTCAACTGCTTATCATCACGTATAACAAGTTTATTTATAAGGCAAGCAGTACTTTTGTAGCAATTTTCTGTGAGTGTATCTATACTATAGCTCATTGAGCAGCAACACCTGATTTTTGTTTTTTAAATGTTCTATTATTCCGTACACAAGTTTCACATCTTCATCGTCTAATCCCTCTGTGCTGATTGTTGATGATGAATTGATATCAAACAAAAAATCTGTGGAAACTTTAAACAGTGTTGCAAGTTCAACTATATATTGAGTTGAGGGCACGGATATTCCCATTTCCCAGGCATTAACGCTCGATCTTGTTATACCCAACATTTTTGCAAGATCAGTTTGAGTCAATCCCTTTTCATCTCTTAAATATTTGATTTTGTCCGCTATCATTAAAATCACCTCGCATATATTTTATGATAAACAAAATGACGTTGCATTATCATTATGATGCGTGTAATTGACATAAATAAGGAATTGTGGTATATTATTTATGATTGGAGGTGAGATATTATGGATAATAATATAGTGAAATATATCAAAACAGGAATGGTAAATTCTAAATGTATAATAGTTTATTTTAATAATACTACCTGATTAAAACATATGTTTCAAAAATGTACAAATGGTTTTTATTGACAAGTGGCTGCAGAGGATAGTATAATGAAGCAAAAGAAAATAACAACTAATGATGTGGTCATATAAAATATAAATTCGCAAGGAGGTTAAAAGATGAAAAAAATATTATCGGTATTTCTGGCAATTTGCATTTTTGCCATGAATACGGTAGTGACGATTGCGGAGGATGTAACTGTCGACGGAGCGGAAATCGGTCAGGTTGTTTTTCCTGATGCTGACGAAAATTATTCTGTCAAAATGACAGTAGGCGAGAGCAGGACATTTTATTTCTATTCGTCTTTCCCCGCAGATGCCAATCTTGAATTTGAAACAACAGATGACAAAATTCTGTGTGTTCATAGTTGGGAGGATGGGAAAGCTATTACGGTAGATGCCTACGCCTCCGGATGGGCAGATGTTATTGTCCGCAGTCCTGACGGAATTGAGGTGGGACGTCTCACTGTAAATGTTTTGGAAGGCGAGGAAGAAAATCCCGACGACGAAAAGCCTGATGTACCTACAGACGGAGAAACTCTCATATCTTTTTGTGATGCTGACGCAAATGTAGTATATGAAATGAATGTGGAAAATTATTCTTACACAACCATCCCGTTCATCACAAATCTTGATGAAAAAACACTCAGCACACTTTCATGGAGTGTGGAAGGAGATGCCGGGATTGAACTTGGCGTAGGTACATATGAAATATATGTTACGACATATGAACCGGGAACTTCAAACATTTATGCATATACTCCCGACGGAGTTATGGTTGGATATCTCACATTGTATGTACAAGGTGAATATGTTGTTGAACCCGACATTCCGGTTGTTTCTGATAAAATGATCGTATTTTACGACGATTATGGCTACGAGACTGACGAAATCACGTTGGAAAACGGCTATAGTGGAAGTCTGAATTATGAAATTCTGGCTGACATCAGTTCAAGAGATATTGCGTGGTATTCGTCAAATGAAAATGTTGCAACCATTGCAAGAATGGGTAGAATAACAATTCATGGCGATGGAACAACTGTAATTACAGCATACTCTCCCGATGGAATTTTGGCAGGAACTCTCACAGTTCACGTTGAAAAAGAGGATGTTCCCGAAGTTCCCGGAGACGGAGAAATAATATACACCGAAATGGTGTTTTACGATACCGACGGAAAAATTTTCAGCGACGTGTATCTTGATGAGGGCGAAAACTTCTATTTCTCCTATCAGGAAGCCCCCGGAAAAGAGGGTGAAATACTTTCCTGGGAAGTTTCAGATTCGTCTGTTGTTGAAGTATATCCTTATGATGGATATATGTATGGTTTAAATGGCGGAAGCGCAACTGTAAGTGTTTACATTGAAAGACTGAAAGAAAAAGTTGGTGAATTTACAGTATATGTGAATGAATCTCCCGAAGGCGGAGAAATAGTTCCCGGTGAAATGATGTTCTACGGCCCTGACGGCATTCAGTTCACAGAACTCTGGCTCAAACAGGGAGAAACCTATTGGTATTCCTACACCATGCCCGACGGCAAGGACGGTCAGGTTCTGACATGGACATCCACTGACGCGGGTGTTGTTGAATGCAGTGATGAAAGTTATGTGTATGCAGTAGGAAGCGGCACGGCAGAGGTAGTATTTTGTGGTGAAGAAGGCTATGAAGTTGGCAGATTCACTGTGCATGTTGAAAAAGAAGATGTTCCCGAAGTTCCCGGAGATGGAGAGGAAACTATAGAAGAAACAATTACGTTCTACAACTCCGACGGTTATGATTTTACTGAACTTATCTTAAATTATGTTGGCGAAACCTACTATTTTTATTATACATACACCCCCGAGGATGCCGATACAACAAGATGGGTGTGGTATTCCACAAATGAAGATGTCGCCACGATTCACGACGGATATGTTCGGGCAACGGGTTCTGGTTATGCTGAAATTATTGTGGAAAACGAAAAAGGACTTCGTATAGGCAGAATGGGAGTGGGAGTTTCCGACGGGGAAAATCCGGGCGAAGGCGAAGATGAACTTCCATCTGATGTTGTTAATATACCCCTCACTTCATGGGATGATATAACTCTTACTGTCGGTCTGGTATATTATCTTGATATCAGCAAATTATATGGCGAAACAGATGATATATACTGGGTGACAGAGGGAGATATTCCCGTAAGTTTCAGAGACGGATATATTTATGCAACCGAAGAGGGCTCCACAGATATCATGGCCTACAACTACAAAGGCACTTATCTTGGCTACATTCACATTACGGTTGAAGGATCCGGTGGTTCAGACATTCCTACAGAACCGGGCGATCCCGATGAACCGACAATAATTCAGCCGACAAAAATCCTTCTTGACAGAAATTCTCTGGAACTTAATCCCGGAAATTCGGATAATCTTTTTGCAAAGCATTATCCTGCCGGCACAGAATCTGCCGAACTTTTCTGGAGTTCAGATAACGAGTATGTTGCAACGGTTTATGCAGACGGACCTTTTGCAACAGTATATGCAAACAATATCGGAACTGCAACAATCACAGTTTCCACAGAAGACGGCAATGTTTACACTTCTTGCGTTGTAACTGTTGAGCCTGTATATGTAAGCAGAATTGAATTGAGCAGCAAAACTCTTGAACTTCGCAAAAATGAATATGGCTATCTGTCTGCAGGTGTATATCCCTACGATGCAACAAATCCGAATGTTTTGTGGACATCCGATAATGAAGATGTTGCAACAGTGGATGAATACGGCAATGTTTATGCAACAGGCAACGGAACAGCCATCATAAGAGCAGAGGCAACAGACGGCAGCGGCGTGTATGATGAATGTAGTGTAACTGTTTCATACATATATGTAACCGGCATAGAACTCAGCAAAAATGAACTTGAAATGCGTGAGGGTGCCGAAAAGAGACTATATGCATATGTTGACCCTTATGATGCAGACAATCAGGAAGTTGCATGGACATCAGACAATGAAGATGTTGCAACGGTAGATGAATATGGTTATGTTTATGCAGTATCTGAAGGAACAGCCATCATAAGAGCAGAAGCAACAGACGGCAGCGGTGTATATGCTCAGTGTGTGGTTACTGTTGCATCAGACAAAGTAACCGGTGTAACACTCAATAAAACAGAACTTGAACTTACCGTCGGTGATTATGAATATCTTGAAGCAACAGTCAAGCCTTCATTTGCTGAAAACACCTATGTATACTGGGAATCAGACAATGAAGATGTTGCAATAGTAAATTCCTGGGGCGATGTTTCAGCCGTAGGGGAAGGAACTGCAATAATTACCGTAACAACAGAAGACGGCGGATATACCGCAAGTTGCATGGTTACAGTAAAGGTAATTCATGCAACAGATATAACCTTAGATGCAGAAGAAATCAATCTTGATTTATACACAGGAAAAACCTTAAATGCAACAATTTATCCCGACAATGCATCAAACAAAAATGTTGTCTGGTCAAGTTCAAATACAAACGTTGCAACGGTTAATTACTATGGCTATGTCTATGGTACAGGAGAGGGCAAAGCCATAATTACTGCATCCACAGAAAACGGAAATCTTGTTGCACAGTGTCTGGTTAATGTAAACAAAGTACCCGTAACAGGCGTAAGATTTGAATATGATGAAATGGAACTTAATCTCGGTGAACATACATATCTTAGTCCCATTATTGAGCCTTCCAATGCCACAAACAAAAATGTGACCTACACATTCTCTAATCCCTCAATTCTCTGGAACAGATGGGGTGATTATGTCGAGGGCTACAGCATCGGAACAACATATGTAACGGTCACCACAGAAGACGGCGGCTACAGTGCAACAATGAAAGTTACAGTTCCTGAAGTTGCTCTTGAAGGAATTGAGTTCGAAAGCGATGTAATTGAATTTGATCTGGGAGATTATGACGAGATATATGTGAATTATCTTCCCGAACATGCCACAAACAAAAAGGTAAGTTTTGTATCATCAAATCCTGAAATTGTATCAGTTTATGACGGATACAGCGGAACATACGGAAATGTTGAAGCGCACAAAGTTGGAACTGCAACCATAACTGCCACATCAGAAGATGGCGGCTATGTTGCAACTTGCACAGTAGTGGTAAAACCTGTTGCCGTTACAGGAATCCAATTCAATTCAACAGGTCAATACTTTGGTGGGGCAAGAGAGGAATCACTCAGTTATTCAATATATCCCTACAACGCATCAAATCAGAACGTAACATTTGAATCAAGCAACGAATCTGTCGTAACCGTTGAAGACGGCGTGGCATATATGCATAAAGCAGGTAGTGCAATCATTACTGCCACAACAGAAGACGGCGGATATACCGCAACACTTCCGATTCACGTTATGGCATTGATGTCCGATGGAGAAATAACCCTCGGAAAGGATGAAACATATGACCTTGATTTTTCATATCATCCCGATTATGCTACCGCAGGAGATGTAATATGGGAAAGCAGGGATGAAAGCGTTGCAACGGTTGATCAAAACGGCGTGGTTACTGCAGTCGGAAAAGGAACTACCACAATTTATGCATCTTATCAAGCCTACACTTCCGGATTCGGTTATATGGACTGGGTTGACATCTGCGAGGTTACGGTTGATTATGAAATAACAAGCGGAAAAATCACAGATACAATAAGCTGGGAATTCGGCGGAGACAACGGAACCACTCTTATCATTACAGGAACGGGTGAAATTCCTGAAAACTGGGGAATGACAGACTACGGTTTCAAAGTATTCGGTGACAGAATAACCGATGTCAAAATCGGTTCGGGAATCACATATATAGGAAGAGAAACATTCTTATATCTCGAAAATCTTGAAAGAGTATATCTTTCAGATACAGTCACCTCTGTAAGCCCCTTTGCGTTCTATTTCTCATATAGTACAGATCCTTCATTTGTATATGAAGTGGATGAAGCAAGCCCCTATCTTTGCGTTGAAGATGACATTTTGTTCTCTAAAGATATGACAAAACTCATTTCATATCCCATGAACAAAACCGATGAAGAATATGTTGTTCCATCAACCGTTAAAGAAATAGGACTTTATGCATTCAATATGAATTCATATGCTGACAACACATATCTTACAAAGATTGTTCTTGGTGAAAATGTTGAAACAATAGGAAACGGCGCATTCTATAATTGCTCTTCACTTTCAGAAATTGTCATAGACAAAAAACTCACATCCATCGGTTCTTCCGCATTTTCAGGATGTCCCTATATGGATGTATACTACTACGGCAGTGAAAGTGAATGGAACATGATTTCCAAAACTGATTCACAACTTTATTATAGCAACATCAGATTTAACTATGTTCCCCCGTTGACTGAAAACGGCTATGAATATTATGTGAAAGACGGTAAAGCACATATCGTTAAATACAAAAATGAAATAAGCACAAAAACCTTTACAGTTGCTTCAACCCTTGGCGGATATCCCGTTGTTGCCATTGAAGATATGGCATTAGAACACTATGATTATCTGCTTGATGAACTCATCATTCCCGAAGGAATCGAAGAGGTTGGCGCATATCTGACATCTGAGTTCCGTGTTAAAAAACTGACTCTTCCCTCAACCATCAGAAAAATAGGAGTATATGCAATAGGAATGAGCATCGAAGAGATTTCGGTTGCATCCGGAAACAAATATTTCTGCACAGTTGACGGAATACTTTTCAGCAAGGATAAGACAAAACTGATAGCATATCCTGCTGCAAAAGCAGGCTCATCCTACACAGTTCCCAAGGGTGTTAAAATGCTTTCATCCAGAGCATTTTTATACTGTGATAATCTTGAAAGCATTGACATGGGCGATGATGTGACCTATATCGGATATAGCACATTTGAAGGCTGTCAAAATCTTAAAACAGTGACAATGCCTGCAGGCATAACAAACATTGAATATAATGCATTCTACTATGCAGACAGCATCACAGATGTATATTATGCAGGAAACGAAGCGTGCTGGAATACAATTGACATGCAAGCCGGAAATGAATCACTGACAAGAGCAAACATTCACTTTGGAACAGTTGACGCACCAAAGACATATATCAGATGGGGTTCAACAGATTATGAAAACAACCGTTTCTTCTATGATGTATACATAAATGACATTGAAGTCGGAAAAACAGTTGTTGTTGCATACTACTACAAAAACAAACTTGTCTACACTGCAAATCAGGTATATAACGGTGAAGAATATCTCAGTTTTGAAAGAAATTATGACCTTGGCACCATAGACTGCGTAAAGGCTATGGTATGGGATAATCTCGGCGGTATTCTCCCTGTATGCAAATCTGCGGAAAATCTTGTTGAAGCAGACTGATTGATAATTTTAAAACTACAATGGGAAATCTCCCATTGTAGTTTTTTCTTGCAAATTTTTCATTCTTATGATATTATATAAAAGGTGTATTTTGGCTTAGTTTTAATACATATATACAAAAGATTGTTTGAGGTGTTTTAAGTTGTATCTTAAAGGAATTGAGATGCAGGGATTCAAGTCCTTTGCAGACAAAATAAATCTTGAATTTGGTCAGGGCATAACCACCATTGTTGGCCCCAACGGAAGCGGAAAGAGTAACATTTCCGATGCTATCCGCTGGGTTATGGGTGAGCAGAGTGCAAAAAGTCTTCGTGGCGGAAATATGCAGGACGTTATTTTTGCCGGAACTCAGAAGAGAAGCCCTCTCGGGTTTGCTCAGGTTTCCATAATTCTTGATAACAGAGATAATATTTTCAAAATTGACTATGATACCGTAAAGGTAACAAGAAGAGTTCACCGAAGCGGTGAAAGTAACTATCTCATAAATGACAAGGAATGCCGTCTGAAAGATATTCACGAACTCTTTATGGACACAGGTCTTGGTAAGGAAGGATATTCTGTAATCGGTCAGGGTAAGATTGACCAGATTCTTTCCAACAAGGCAGAAGAGAGAAGAATAATTTTTGAAGAAGCATCGGGAATAACAAAATATAAATATCGTAAAAACGAATCTGAGAAAAAACTTTTGCAGACAGAAGAAAATCTTCTTCGTATAAAAGACCTTTTAACAGAACTTGAATCACAGGTTGGACCTTTGGAGATTCAGTCCAAAAAAGCAAGAAAATATCTTGACCTTCGTGAAGTTCTAAAAGGCCTTGACATTAACATTTCAATCCGAAACATAGACAAACAGAAAATTGCCCTGAAAGAGGGGAAAGACAAGTTTACCATTGCATTCAATCAACTTAATGCCGAAAAACAGAAACTTGCCGAGATTGAAGCCCTTATTGAAAGAGAAACATCAAGCCTGTCAGAACTTAATGAAAAGATAACAAATCTTCGTCAGCAAAGTTTTGATTTAGAGAAAAATTCAGGCAGTCTTTCTCACAAAATTGATATCTTAAACACCAACATAGAAAACAATCTGCAAAACTGCGCCCGCATTGATGAAGAAATAAAGATTTTAGGCGAAAAAATCAAAAAGGGAGAAGAAGAAACACAGGAACTCCTTTTGAGAATTGAAGAAAAAAACAAAGAAAAAGAAGAACTTGAAAAGAAGATAGAAGCCCATGACTCTTTTCTTGCGGATTTTGATGCAAAAATATCCGAAAAACTTGAAGAAAGCGAAAGAGTGAAAGAACGCATTGTTGCACTTTTAAATGAAAATTCTGCATCAAAGGCAAAAATTTCAAGTTTGGATATGCTTCTCAAAAATTTTGACGAGAGAAAAGCCACATTGATAGATGATCTCAATGTGAAAAAAGAGGCGCTTTCCGAGGCAAAAGAAAAAGAAGAAATCTTAAACAAAGATAAAGAAGAAGTTGACGAAAGAAAATCAAAAGCACGCTCCGAAATGGAAAAACTCAAAAATGAGTATTTTGAAGTCAGCGAAAAAATGAACAAAGCAAAGGAAGAACAAAACGAAGTTGTTGCTTCCTGTAATGACATGCAGTCAAGAAAAAATGTTCTGGAAGACCTTGAAAAAGGCTATGAGGGCTATTCCAAAAGCGTAAAAAGCATTCTCACATCAGACATAAAAGGTGTTCTTGGCGTTGTTTCAAAACTTATAGACGTTGAAACAAAATATGTTACAGCAGTGGAAGTTGCCCTTGGCTCAATGCTTCAGAACATTGTTGTGACAGATGAAGAATGTGCTAAAAAAGCAATCGGATTTTTAAAAGAGAAAAAAATCGGAAGAGCAACATTTCTTCCCCTTACATCTGTCAAAGGTACACTTTTAAATGATGCCCCGAAGAAAGAAAAAGGCTATATAGGTCTTGCATCGGAACTTGTTTCATATGATGAAAAATATGACGGCATTTTTAAAAGTCTTATCGGCAGAGTTGTTGTTATGGACTCACTCGACAACGCCGTTAATCTTTCCAAAAAAACAGGGTATAAATATAAGATAGTAACTTTAGACGGACAACTCATAAATCCCGGCGGTTCTCTCACAGGCGGAAGTGTCAACAAAACCCAAAGCCTTTTAAGCCGTGGAAAAGACATTGAAGAACTTGCAAAAAAAATAGACCAGCTTCAGAAAATCATTGACGACAATGACGACAAAATCAATTCCTACCGTCAGACCGTAAAGAAAATGGCACAGAAAAAGGAAGAACTTGAAGAAGAACTCAACCTTTGCAATCAGGATAAAATCAAAATAACATCTGCCATTGAAAATAATAACCGCATCATAAGGGAACTTGAAAGAAACATAAGTCTCATAACAACAGAAAGTGGCTCGGTTCTTGGTGAAATTGAAGATGTTGACAAACAAAAGATTGCCCTGAAAGAAAAAATTGAAGAAAACGAAAACATTGTTCGCGTTACAAAAGAAGAACAGGAAAAGGTTCAGGCAGAAGGTGCAAAACTCACCGAAGAGAGAGAAACCTATCTTGCATCTGTAACCGATGACAAAATATCTTATTCAGGCATAGAAAAGGACATTGAACTTTGCCGCGAAAAAATTGAGATGCTCTCTTCCGAGAAGCAGTCATCTGCAGTGGCAGGAATCGAAAAAGCAAGAGAAAAAGAAGAATATTTAGAAGAGAACAAATCCATCAAGGAAGAAATCGAATCAATTCAAAGAGAGATTTCTCAGTCAGAACTCAGCGGTGAAGAACTTACAAAGGTTATTGAAGAAAACACAGCCGCATATGATATGGCATCAAAAAAACTTGTTGAAGGTCAGAAACAGTTGAAGGATGAAAACGAAACCATATATGTTCTGCAACTTGAAGTTTCAAGAATAGAAAATCAGAATTCAAAAATAGAACTTGAAACAGAGCACATCACAGCAAAACTCTGGGATGAGTATGAACTGACCTATAATGCTGCTCTTGAATACAAAAGAGATGATTTCAACATGGTTGAATCCCAAAGGGAAGCATCATCTCTCAGAGCGCAGATAAAAGCACTTGGCAACATCAACGTTGATTCAATTGAGCAGTACAAGGAAGTTAAAGAGCGTTTCGATTTTCTTTCTGCACAAAAAGCCGACCTTGACGAAACCAAGAAAAAACTTGAAGATATCATAAGAGAAATGCAGTCAATCATGGTAAAACTATTCCGTGAAAGTTTTGAAATCATACAGAATCGTTTTGATGTGGTTTTCAAGGCTCTCTTTGGCGGAGGTACGGGAAAACTTTCTCTCACCGATCCCGATAATATCTTGGAGAGCGGAATAGACATCGAAGTTCAGCCACCGGGCAAAAAACTTCAGAATATGATGGCTCTTTCCGGCGGAGAACGTGCTCTTTCTGCAATTGCACTTCTGTTCTCTGTTTTAGAGGTGAGACCAACACCTTTCTGTATTCTTGACGAGGTTGAAGCCGCACTTGATGACAATAACGTATACCGCTTTGCGGACTACATTAAAAAATACAGTTCAAAAACACAGTTTATTGTCGTTACTCACCGTAGAGGCACAATGGAAGCGGCGGACATAATGTATGGTGTCACCATGCAGGAAAAGGGTGTGTCAAAACTTCTCAAACTCAAATTTGAAGATCTGGAGGAATACAACTAATGGCATTCAAAAAATTTGGTTCCTTTTTTGGGTTTTCCAAAAAAGAGGAAGCAATTGAAGAAAATATCGAAGAAATAAAAGAACAGGCAGAAACTTTGGAAGAAAACGGTGAAATTCAAATGTCCGATGATACTGAATCTGTATCGCAGGATATGGACTCACTTGAAAGTTCAGAAGAAGAATCACCGAAAAAAGCGGAAGATACAGCGCAGGAAGAATCTTTGCAGGAAGAAACTTGTGAAGAATCCATACCCGTGCAAGAACCTGAACAACCTGCGCAAAAGAAAGGCTTTTTTGCCAAACTCAAAGACGGACTTTCCAAAACAAGGGATTCCATAAGTTCAAAAATAGATGGTGTTCTTGCGGCATTTGGAAAGGTTGATGAGGAACTTTTTGAAGAACTTGAAGAAGCACTCATCATGGCAGATGTTGGCGTTGACACATCCCTCTATATTATTGATTCTTTGAGAAAAAAGGTAAAAGAGCAAAGAATCACCGAAACCGATCAGGTTAAAGATGCAATTGAGGAAATTGTTGCAGAAATTCTCTCCGGTCAGAATCCTTCCATAAACACAAGCACAAACCCATCTGTTATTATGGTAATTGGCGTAAACGGTGTCGGAAAAACCACATCAATAGGAAAGATGGCATCAAGATATAAAAATGAGGGTAAAAAAGTAATCCTCGGTGCTGCCGACACTTTCAGAGCAGCAGCCATAGATCAACTTCAGGTGTGGGCTGACAGAAGCGGGGTTGACATCATAAAGCATCAGGAGGGTTCAGATCCTGCATCTGTTGTTTTTGACACCATTGCGGCGGCAAAATCAAGAGGCTCTGATGTGATAATTTTAGATACCGCAGGAAGACTTCACAACAAGAAAAATCTTATGGATGAACTTGCTAAAATTTCAAGAATCATAGAACGTGAACTTCCCGGTGCAAGTGTTGAAACCCTTCTTGTTTTAGATGCAACAACCGGTCAGAATGCAGTTGTTCAGTCAAAACTTTTCTCTGAAACTGCAACAATAACAGGGATTATTCTCACAAAACTTGACGGCAGTGCCAAAGGCGGAATTGTTCTTGCAATTTCCCACGAACAAAACATTCCCGTAAAACTTGTTGGTGTGGGTGAGGGCATAGACGATCTTCAGGACTTTGTTCCCGAAGATTTTGCAAAGGCATTGTTTGAGTAAAGTATACAAAAACACGAAAAGATAAGGCATAAAATTAATCATAATGCTTTATCTTTTCTTTTTTTGAAAAATCTATTGACAAATGGCAAAAAATATATTATTATATCTGTAAAGTAATTTGCTTTACACTTGTTTCGGAGGGGATATGATGAAAAATCTTAAGGTTGCATACCTTCTTGATTTTTACGGAAATCTTTTCACCGACAAGCAAAGGGAAATTCTTGAAATGTATTATCAGGAGGATATGTCTCTTTCTGAAATCGCTTCATCTGTGGGCATAACCCGTCAGGGAGTGTATGACAACATCAGAAGGGGCGAAAAAGAAATTCTTTCAATGGAATCAAAACTTATGCTTATGGACAGGTTTCTTGAAATTTCAAATTCCCTTGACAGACTGGAAGAATGTCTGAAAGAAAAGAATATAGATGATGAAAAAATCCTTTCTCATCTTTCTTCAATCCGGTCTAAGGTCTGAATAATAAAGAAAGGGGCAGCTTGTATGGCTTTTGAAAATCTTGCAGATAAACTTCAACAGACTTTCAAAAAACTCAGAGGCAAAGGCAAAATTAATGAAGCAGATCTTAAAGCTGCCATGCGTGAAGTTAAACTTGCACTTTTAGAGGCAGACGTTAACTTTAAAGTTGTAAAAGATTTTATAAATTCTGTTTCCGAAAAGGCTCTGGGTGCAAATGTTTTGGAAAGTCTCACACCCGGACAACAGATAATTAAAATAGTAAATGAAGAACTGACTGCTCTTATGGGGCAGGAGGCAAATAAGATTAAGTTTTCCTCAAAATCCCCAACTGTCATTATGATGGTGGGCCTTCAGGGTGCAGGTAAAACCACAACTTCCGGAAAAATCGGAGGACTTTTGAAAAAACAGGGCAAAAGACCGATTCTTGTTGCCTGTGACGTATACAGACCTGCCGCAAGAAAGCAACTTCAGGTTGTAGGTTCAAGCCTTGATGTTCCCGTATTTTCAGTTGATGAATCAAATGATCCTGTTTTTATTGCAAAAGAAAGTATCATCCATGCACAAAAGCATGGCAATGATGTGGTAATCATAGATACCGCAGGCCGTCTTCACTTAAATGAAGAGTTGATGGACGAACTTTTAAATATTAAAGATGCGGTAAATCCCACAGAAATACTTCTTGTTCTCGACTCAATGACAGGTCAGGATGCAGTTAATGTGGCAACAAGTTTTGATGAAAAACTTGATTTCACCGGAATGGTTTTAACAAAACTTGACGGTGACACAAGAGGCGGTGCGGCACTTTCTGTAAGGGCTGTAACCGGAAAACCCATAAAACTTGTTGGTCAGGGTGAAAAACTCACCGATATGGACTGGTTCTATCCCGACCGTATGGCATCAAGAATTCTTGGTATGGGCGATGTTTTAACACTCATTGATAAAGCCCAGCAGGCATTTGATGAAAAACAGGCATTGGAACTTGAACAGAAAATCTTAAAACAACAGTTCACTCTTGATGACTATCTTGCCCAGATGCAACAGATGAAAAAGATGGGGCCGCTTCAGGATCTTTTAAAAATGGTTCCGGGGGTTAACGCATCAGCCCTTTCAAATGCAAATATAGATGAAAGAAAACTTGGCAGAATTGAGGCTATGATAACCTCAATGACCAAAAAGGAAAGAACAAACCCATCAATTCTCAACTCAAGCCGTAAAAAAAGAATAGCAGACGGTTCCGGAAATAAAATTCAGGATCTCAATATGTTCTTAAAACAGTTTGAACAAATGCAGAAAATGATGAAACAATTCAGTAATCCGAAAAAGATGAAACGCTTTGGTGGCGGTTTCGGAAATCTTTTCAGATAAATATTTAAAAGATATATATAATGGAGGTGAAAACAAATGGTAAAAATTCGTTTAAAGAGAATGGGTGCTAAAAAGACACCTTTTTACAGAATCGTAGTTGCTGATTCAAGATATCCCAGAGACGGCAGATTCATTGATCAGATTGGAACATACAATCCTCTTACAGAGCCTTCCACAATCAATGTGGACAATGAAAAGGCTATCAAATGGCTCGGTCAGGGTGCACAGCCTACAGACACTGTAAAAGAACTCCTCAAAATCAGTGGCGCGATAAAATAAGCTCCGGGAGGTAGAAACATATGAAAGAATTACTGGAATTTATTGCAAAATCTCTCGTTGACATTCCTGATGATGTTTATGTAACAGAATCCGAAAGCGGAACTTCTGTTGTGTTGGAACTTCATGTAAATGAGTCCGACATGGGCAAAGTCATCGGAAAACAGGGCAGAATTGCCAAATCAATCCGCGCAGTTATAAAGGCTTGCGCAAGCAGAGAAAACAAGAAAGTAATTGTAGAAATTGTACAGTAATGCAAAGAGAGGTTTTAAATCCGTATGATTTAAAACCTCTTGAAGTTTTTGGAGGAATAAGATGGGAACTGATGAAAAACTTATAGATGTCGGACAGATTGTAAACACTCACGGACTTCGCGGAGAAGTTAAAATCATTCCCCGCACTGACTATCCTGAATTTTTTGAGGAAATCAGCGGTGTATATACAGAAGATGGAACCTATTTTAAAATAACAGGAATAAAATATCACAAAGAATTTGTCATCTTAAAACTCAGGGGCATAAACAGTGTTGAAGAAGCAGAAAGAATGCGTCAAAAAGTTTTGTATGTCAAACGTTCGCTTTTTGATTCACTGCCTGAGGGGACATACCTTATTGCCGATATAATCGGCCTTGAAGTGAAAGATGATGAAAGAAGTTACGGATATGTGACAGATGTTTTTCAGACCGGTGCAAACGATGTGTATACGGTTGAAAAAAAAGGCGGAGAGACAATATATGTTCCCGCACTTAAAAGTGTAATTTTAGAAACAAACATTGAGGAAGGGTACATAAAAGTAAACTTGCCTGAAGGGTTGCTTGATTAATTATGAATTTTCACGTTCTGACTCTTTTTCCCGAAATGTTTTCAGGTGTACTTCATTCAAGTATGCTTGGACGTGCCGAGGAAAAGGGAATCTTGAATTTTAATCTTATAAATATTAGGGACTTTAGCGGTAACAAGCATAACCGGGTTGATGATGCTCCCTATGGCGGAGGCAGAGGAATGGTGATGCAGCCTCAGCCGGTCTTTGATGCCTATATGAGTGTGGCAGAAAAAACAGACACAAAACCCTATGTCATATATATGTCACCAAAGGGACAGGTTTTCAATCAGCAAAAAGCCATAGAACTTTCAAAGAAAGAGGATGTGGTGATCATCTGCGGTCACTATGAGGGAATAGATCAGAGGGTTATCGATGAGATTGTAGATGAAGAAGTTTCAGTCGGGGATTATGTTTTGACCGGCGGGGAAATTCCTGCAATGACTGTCATTGATTCTGTCAGCCGAATGATAGACGGAGTTTTGCCCGATGAAGAAAGTTTCACCGAGGAATCACATTTTGACGGCCTTTTAGAATATCCTCACTATACACGTCCGCCTGTTTTTCACGGAGTGAGTGTTCCTGAGGTCTTAACATCAGGAGATCACGCAAAAATTGCCAAATGGAGAAGAACACAATCGCTTCTCATAACCAAAGAAAAGCGCCCCGACCTTTATGAAAAAAAAGCGGATATTTATGAAAGTGAACTCAATCCGCCACCGAAGAAACGCCGAAAAAGGTAAGATTTCACAAAAATAAAAAAAAATATTGCATTTTGGAAAAACTTGTGTTAATATATTTATCGTATATGGGCGGTCCTCTGTGAATTGTGGTTTGATTCACATCTTTAAATTTGCATGAACGTCTTTAAGAGAGGAGAAAATAAAATGAACATTATCGAAAGCTTAACAAGCGATCAGATCAGAACAGACCTTCCAAAGTTCAGCATCGGTGACACTGTAAAGGTTCACGTAAAAATCAAAGAAGGTAACAGAGAAAGAATCCAGGTTTTTGAAGGTACCGTTATTGCTAAAAAACATGGCGGAATTCAGGAAACATTCACCGTTAGAAGAATTTCTTACGGCGTAGGTGTTGAAAGAACCTTCCCTGTGAACTCTCCCAAAATTGCCAACATTGAAATCACAAGACGCGGTAAAGTAAGAAGAGCAAAACTCTACTATCTCCGTGACAGAGTTGGTAAAGCAACAAAGGTTAAAGAAAAGAAATAATTTTCCTGACAACAAACCGGAGGGCGCAACAGCCTTCCGGTTTACCAAAAAACCGTGTAAATCCTGCAATGGCATATGTGCCATTGCATTTTTTGAAAGGAACGAAGCATAATGAATGAGAATATGCAGCCTGAAATGATTCCTGAAGTTCAGGAACCTTCCATGATGACAAAGTTTTTCAAAGAACTCGGCAGTTGGGTTGTATGCATAGTAACCGCTGTTGTAATTGCCCTGGTTCTTCGTACCTATGTGTTCACAGTTGTAAAAGTTGTGGGAGAATCAATGTGTCCCACACTTCAGAATCATCAGAGACTTTTCACACGCATAATCGGATATGAACCCCAAAGAGGCGACATTATCATATTCAATCCCAAATCAAATCCTCAGGAGGCATATGTAAAAAGAGTTATTGCCACAGAGGGTGACCGCATATGGATTGATGATGCAACAGGAGAAGTTCATCTCAAAAAAAGCGGAAGTGATGAGTGGGAAATCCTCGAAGAAAATTATATAGAGGATGAACCTTACAATTCAAATATGCCAAACATTGCAAAGCGCATAGTTGATGACTCGGGAGATTACGGACTTCTCATAAAAGAAGATCATATTTTTGTTATGGGAGACAATCGAAATCACTCTAACGACAGCAGAAATGACTTTGATATGCGAGCAGTCGGTCAGGTTCACGTTGACTCCGTAATAGGAAAGGCTGTCTTCAGATGGTGGCCAATTTCGGATTTTGGCGGACTTTACTAATTGTTTGAAAAGAGGCTGCATAGTTTGCAGCCTCTTTTTGAAATTTGATTGATACTCTGAAAGGAACTTTTTATTATGAATATACAGTGGTTTCCCGGTCATATGACCAAGGCAATCAGGATGATGGAAGAAAATCTCAGACTGATAGATATAGTTATAGAACTGGTGGATGCAAGACTGCCTCTTAGCAGCCGTAATCCAAAGGTTGATGAACTTGTGGGTGCAAAACCTCATCTCATAGTTCTCAATAAGTCTGACATTGCAGACCTTGAAGTGACAAAACTCTGGGAAGAATATTTTTCAAAAAACGGAATGAGTGCAGTATCTGTCAGTTCCACATCGGGAAAAAACTTCAATTTTATTTTTGACAAATGCAAGGTACTGTTGAAAGAAAAAATTGAAAAAGACAAGGAAAAAGGAATTGTGAACCGAGCCATAAAAATAATGGTTTGCGGTGTTCCGAACGTTGGGAAATCTTCATTCATAAATAAACTCTCGGGCAAAAAAAGTGCCATAACAGGCGATCGTCCCGGAGTGACAAAGGGAAAACAGTGGATAAGACTTAAAAACAATTTTGAACTTCTTGATACTCCCGGAATTCTGTGGCCAAAATTTGATGACGATGAAGTTGGACTGCGCCTTGCATATACAGGTGCAGTGAAAGATGAAATCATAGATGTTGAAGAACTTGCCTGTCATCTTCTGACTTTTTTAAAAAATGAGTATCCCGAATCTCTTGCTCAAAGATATAAGATGACAGAAACTGAAGGTCTTGAGGGTTATGAACTTCTTGAATATCTTGGAAAGAAACGCGGATTTGTTGTGTCGGGTGGAGAGATAGACACCGAAAGAGCCGCTCATATTCTTCTTGATGAGTTCAGAGGAGCAAAACTTGGAAATATTTCACTTGAAAGGCCGTGAAAAAATGAACGATACAAATATTGATGTTTTTGCATATGAAAACAAATGCCGCAAAGAGGGATTCAAACTCATTGCTGGCGTGGATGAAGCGGGCAGAGGTCCTCTTGCAGGTGCGGTCTATGCTGCAGCTGTGATTTTTGATGAAGGTGTATATATTGACGGCATAAATGATTCAAAAAAACTCACGGCAAAAAAGAGAGATGCTCTCTATGATGAGATAATTCAAAAGGCAAAGGCATATTGCATATTTTCGGTTGATGAAAAGGTCATTGATGAAATAAACATCTTAAATGCAACCTACAAAGCCTTTCAGGGTGCAATTGCAGGACTTGATCCTCAGCCTGACTTTGTTTTGATAGACGGAAACAGGGCAAAAGACATAGAAATTCCTCACGAAACCATTGTGAAAGGGGATACTTTGAGTTTTTCCATTTCTGCTGCTTCCATTTTAGCCAAGGTTGCAAGGGACAGATATATTGAAGAAGCCGATAAACTTTACCCTGAATATGGATTTGCGTCTCACAAAGGCTATGGCACAAAAGCACATCTTGAGGCAATTGCCAAATACGGACCTTGTCCCATTCACCGTCTCACTTTCGGCGGGGTAAGGGAGCATGTGAAATGATTGCAAAAAACATTTCCGGACGTTTTGGTGAAAAAAAGGCAATAGAATATCTTGAAGAGGCAGGATATCGCATATTGCATCACAGTTACAAAGTGGCTGGCGCTGAAATTGATATAATTGCCACAGACGGTGATGTTCTTTGTTTTGTTGAAGTCAAAACCCGTAAGAATAAAGATTTTGGATATGCATCCATGGCAGTTGATAAAAGAAAAATGCAAAAGATGATACTTGGCGCAAGGTGTTTTATGAAAAACAATCCTTCCTATCACACTTTTCGGTTCGATGTGATTGAAGTTTATGGCGAGGTGAGAACTGCAGGGTTCTATGTTTCGGAGATAAACCATATAAAAAATGCCTTTGAAGCATAATATACTTGATTTTATATTAAGAAAATGTTACAATAACATTGTATGTGTTATATATGGGGAAGAGGCAAGAGCATGATTGGATACATAACCTCGGCAGATGATTACGGTGATGTGGCAAACCCACAAATAACGGTCATCTTTTCAGAAGACTTTTATAACGGATTTGAAAATATGCCAAAGGTCGTATACACATATAACCGAAACACCAAAAAGTTTTTGCAGAGGTTCAAATCAGATGATATAAAAGTATCTCTGTCTTCGCTTTTTGGAGCGGTAGATCTTCTCGAACTTGAAGAAATGCGTCATCGCCTTGCAATGAAGGTTTTCTTCAGAGACAGTTTTTCTCATAGCATCACCCATGTCAAAAGTGAATATCTTGAAGGTGTATGGTTTCCGTCACCATCTCTTACAGACGGATGCAAAGAAATCTGTGTAAACATCACAGATGTTGTATGCTCAAATAGCCCAAGCGTTTTGAAAGTGTCTTTTTTGTGCGACATTTTAAATGTGCTTTGTGCTATAGGAAAGGTTGATATATCCGCTCCGTTTTATAACTGCACTAACAGTATTTTCGCAGACTCATCTGCTTTGAAACTTGTCTGTGATATATTCGGAGAAAATGATTTCTACAGTACCATACCTTCTGATTTGAAGGATGTTTTAAAATCTTTGCCCGCCTTTAGTAAAGGACGGAAGTACGATGTTTCAAAAATTCAAAAGGGCTTTGAAAAAGTGTCATATGAAGAAAAGGATTTTTCAGGTACACGTCACGATTTTGCCATAAATATAAAGCGTTCATGCCTGAAAAACACTCTTGCACACATTAAAAGTGCGCTATACGGCAATATGACTTTGAGCGAATTTATAGAGTCCCTGAATTTTGAAATTGATGAAAGCGTAAAAAGGTTTGTTACTCTTTCGGAATTTTTCCGCATATCGGGAAATCTTGAAAGGACAGAAGATATAAGATTTCTGACACTTTACGAACTTATGAGTGCCTATGGGTTTGCTGAAAAGGAAATAACTCTTAAATCAAATGTGAGAAAGGGAAGAGAAAGAATAACACACATAAACAAAACCAAAATCCCAAGAGTAATATATCCTGACATCAGGTGTATATAAAGGAAGGAATGATAATATGAAAATCAGAGAAGGTTTTATATTGAAAGAAATAGCGGACACCTTTGTGGTTGTTCCCGTCGGAGATAATATGGTTGATTTCAGCCTTATGATAACAATTAATGAAACAGGGGCATTTTTGTGGAATTGTCTTTCACAGGACAAAACAAGAGAAGAACTTGCAGATGCTCTTATGGCTGAATATGAGGGCGCTACAAGAGATGAGATGCTTGAAGATATAGATGCATTCACTTCTCTTTTAAAGGAAAATAATATTCTGGAGTAATACTGATGATAGCAAAAAGATTTCATCCCCCCATAGAGGAGATAGCACCATTGGTGAAAAGCACCCTTTCAGAGGGGAAAAGTGCAAAACTTGCAGTTACCGGATTTAGTATGTATCCTCTTTTAAGAAGTGTCACCGATTGTGTGCTTCTGGAAAAGGCGGACAGCCTGAAAAAGTATGACATAGTTTTGTTTGAAAGAGAAAACGGAACTTACATACTTCACCGCATAGTGAAAAGGAAAGGTGATATTTTAACCATTGCCGGAGATAACGAAACAAAAAGAGAATATCCGGTGAAGGTATCATCATGCATCGGAAAGGTGACCGCTTTTTGGAGAAAAGACAAATTATATCCTGTAGACGTGTGGTGGCATATAATATACCAAAGGCTCTGGCTTTTTGTTTTTCCTGTGCGCAAACCTCTGGTAAAACTCTACCATTCAATTGCAAGAATAGTCAGAAGAATAAAAAAGAAAACTAAACACGGCAGGTGATCTGTATCAAAAAAGTAAAGTCTCATGCCTCTTTGTGGCTGTACAAAAACACGAAAAATATTTTGTGGAAAATAGTTTTTATGACACTTATGGCTGTGGGAATCTCTTATATCAGCATGCTTTTTGCACTTGTTTCAAAGGATCTTCTTGATGCTGCAACAAGTAAAGGAGATTTAAAGCAGCCTGTAATTTCAATTGTAATTCTTGTCTTGTTTCAACTTCTGATTCAGATTGTCTACACTCTTTTGAATCTTCACACAGAAACAAAGTTTAAAAATGATCTTCAGAGAAATGTTTTTTCCAAACTTCTTTATAAAAAGTGGAAAGATATAACTTCATTTCACTCAGGCGAGATTCTGAACAGATTAAATGGTGATGTGAAAATAGTCACCTCAGGTGTAATGACAATACTTCCGAATGTTTTCTCGTTTTTATCGGGAATTGTTATGGGTTTTTATGCTCTTTGCAAACTTGATTCTCAGTTTGCACTCATATTTTTGGTAATTGGTCCGTTTGTGATGGTTGTTTCAAGAGTATATTCATCAAAAATGAAACCTCTTCACAAAAAATGTCAGACATCTCTTGGGAAAATACATTCATATATAATAGAAGTAATACGTAATATAATAGTTATAAAATCCTTTTCATCCCAGAAACATATTGATGACGGTGTTGAAAATCTTCAGAAAGATTATTTGAAGATTGTGATGAAGAGGGGATACATAAGCATATTTGCAAATATTTTGTTTTTCATATCTTTAACAATAGGTTATTATTTTGCAGTAGGCTGGTGCGCTGTGAAGATTTCAAAGGGTTTAATGACCGTGGGAACCTTTGCGGCAATAATTCAACTGGTTGGTCAGGTTCAGTCGCCTTTCAGGGAACTTGCATCAACACTTCCTCAGATTTTCACTCTCACAGCATCATGTGAAAGAATAATGGAACTTGAAAAATTAGAAGATGAACAGATGCGTTATAACATTTCTGACGTGAATGACATATATAATAGTATGAACAGTATCGTCGTTGAAAATCTTTCTTTTTCATATGATGACGAAAAAGTTCTTGACGGCGCAAATGTATGCTTGGAAAAAAATTCTCTTGTATGCATAACGGGAATATCGGGCACAGGAAAAAGCACCCTTATGAAAATGCTTCTCGGAATACTTCAGCCTGACACCGGAAACGTATATATAAAATGTAAAGAAAAGGATTACATTATAGATGCATCCTTAAGACCTCTTTTCTCGTATGTTCCTCAGGGCAATATGATTTTATCGGGAACCGTGAGGGAAAACATTTCGTTTATGTCCTCTGAAATTGACGAAGAAAGAATAATAAAAGCATCAAAACTTGCATGTATATATGATGTTATAACAGAACTCCCAAACGGTTTTGATACAGTTCTTGGTGAAGGAGGACTCGGACTTTCGGAAGGACAGATTCAGCGTCTTGCCATTGCAAGAGCGTTGTATTCAGAATCTCCGATACTTCTCCTTGATGAGGCAACATCTGCCCTTGATGAGGAAACAGAGATGAAACTTCTGGAAAATATACGTTCAATAGAAGGGTGTACCTGCATAATAATATCACACAAGGATGCCGCGCAGAAAATATGTGACAAAATAATAAAGGTTTCAGACGGCAAAACAACAATTTGTGCATAGAATGTGGATAAAAAACACCCGAATGTACATGCTTGTGTAAAAAGAACAAAAAACAACTGTATTAATTGTGCATAAATTACATAAAAAAATTCTTAAAAAGGTATTGACATAATTAGTTTATTTTGCTAAAATGGGTATAACGAAAAACATAGATAAGGAGATGTATGTCAAAATGAAAAGCAGAAACTTAAAAGCTATTTTCGCTTCTGTTCTCACAGTTGCACTCTTAGCTACTGCTATGACAGGTTTTGCAGCAACCGTTACTACAACATCAAAATACAACACCGGCAATGACAGAGTTGAAGTAACAACAAATGTTTCAGATGCTACCGCAAACAGCGAGGTTACATATCTCGTTAAAAACGGTGCCGGTGACATCGTGTACATTGATCAGGACACAGCTGTAAACGGAGCAGTAAGCTTTGAATATAAAATAGCACAGAGCAAAATTGCAGGTTATGCAACCACAGTAAAATTCGGTACAGATTCAACCGATACATTTGCAGGTACAGGTGTAGAAGACCTCGGATTTGCACCTCTTGCAGATCAGTCAGGCGAAACCTACACAGTTACATATGCAAATGATGTAGTTGCAGCAGGTATCGGTGAAACAGTTACAGCAAACATTGAAGCAAAAGATGGATATGAAATTGTTGATGTTAAAGTTAACAATGAATCCAAGGGTGTTGCTGCATCAGTTGTGGTTGACAACGATGATGTAATCACTGTTGAAACTAAAGAAGTTGAAGTTACACCTTCAATTCAGGTTGTTAAAAACCTTGAAGGTACAACATTCACAGCAGTTATTATTCCTACAGGAAACATTGCTGAATTCGGTGTAGAATATGATGGTGCATCATATCCTTCACTCGAAGCAGACAAAACAAAGATTGCAGCAGTTCAACTTATTCTTCCTGAAGGAACTGTAGTAACTGAAGATAGTTTTAACACATATTTTGAAGCAGTTGAGTAATTTAGCAGAGAGGAGATATTTAAAATGAAAACTTATGTAAAACCCATTATAGATGTCGTTGAACTTTCTGTTAGAGAAAACATTGCAAAACTTCCTACAGCTATTACAAAAGGAACAATGTCAACTTACACATACAACGATGCAGAGGTTCCTATGACAGTATATAACCTTGCTTCTGTTAAAACTTCTGAAGAAGCGTAAGATTTTAATACGACATTAATTTAATAACATGAAAAAGGTTGACATAAGTCAACCTTTTTTTTGAATAATGCATAATCGGAATTTTCAAGTTCAGGATTTCCCATATTGTGATAGTATATGCAGAAATGATGTGTTAGTAGTTATGGAAAGAAAATACACTATAGCAAATTTTAATATATCGGCAAAGTGGTCTGATGATGAGATACTCGAGAAAACACTCAAACCCTATGAAAAAGATTTTGATGGTGACAGTGATATAAAGGTAAGCCTTTCCTATACAGACCTGCCAATTGTTGCAGATGGTAAATCGTACATGAAATTATCTGATAACAAGTTTTACTATCGTACAGAAGATGGATATGATAATGTTCTTTATTATGATATTGTCTCGGGAAGTATAATATCAAAAGTATCATTCTCACCTGATTATTCCTCTGTGAAAATTCTTGCATATAATGTAAAAAATATATATGATATCGGATCTGATTATTATCTTCTGAATCTTTTTGATAATATGATGAGATACTGTATGCAGATGCACTCGTCCTTTGTTTTTCACTCTTCAGCAATTGGATGCAGTGATGGTGGGGTGGTGTTTTCCGCTGTTTCAGGAACAGGGAAGTCAACCCACACATCTTTGTGGCTCAGAGAATTTTCCGATGCATATATAGTTAATGATGATTCACCCATAATCAGACTTGAGAAAAGCGGTGATGTGAATCTTTGCGGAACACCATGGGCAGGCACAACAGGTATTAATACAAACACGATAATCCCACTGAAAGCAATAGTTTTTCTTGAACGTGGAGAAAAAAATTCCATCGAAGAAATTGCACCAATAAAATCTGTAAGCCGTTTTATGGCGGGAGTGTCACCGGCACTCAATGCAGAAATGCTCAGTGAATCTTTTGACACTTTAAATAAAATACTTTCAAAGGTTCCATCATATGTGCTTAGGTGCAACATGGAACCGGATGCGGCACACGTGGCAAGAGAAAAAATATTTAGTATACAATAAAAGGAGAGATAACAATGAAAAAACTTATATCAACACTGCTTTCTGTAGTCCTTGTCTTTTCATTTACTTTTTCTGTCTTTGCGAAAAACTTTACCGATTTGAATGCTGATCACTGGGCATACGAATATGTAAACGCTCTTGTAAATGACGGTACAATCAACGGATTTGAGGACGGAAGTTTCCGCCCTGCAGGAACTGTTACACGAGCAGAATTTGTAAAGATGATAGGAAAAGGTTCTTCAAGACGTGACGGAAACTTTGATGACGTGCCCGCAAGTCACTGGGCATATGAATATGTTATGACATCAGGTCTTGGTGCAGCATTTGATAATATGTTTTGCCCGTCAACTCCCATAACAAGAGGAGAAGTGGCGATTCTTTTGTGGGAAAGAGCCGGATCACCCAAATCCGGAATGGTTCCTCCTGTCATTTCAAATCAGTCATCAAAGCCGGAGGCAGCATCATGGGTATATGCAAACGGAATTATGACAGGTGATGACTATGTAAATCTCCGTCTTTCCGACACACTCACAAGGGCAGAGGCATCAGCACTTATAGTAAGATCAAGAAATGTAAACAGCCAGACTCCTCAGACAAACTTCTATTCAAGTGTTGATTCAAAGATTTTTGAAAACACATATAACTGGCTTAAAGTTGTAGATAAGCCATATTCAGAAAGCAGTAAACTCACAAAGGGTGAAGTCGCAATGGCTGCTGCAAGGCTTTTGTCTGATAATACAAACCCTGATTATCCCGGAGTTTCTGCTACAATTTCATTTGAACATCCATATGCACAGGCAATAAATATGGCATCAAGATACTGGGCAGGTGAGGAAAATGACAATGCATCATATGCTGATAAAAATGCAACTGTTAAAGATGCAATAATTGCATTGACATTTGCTACCATCAGAACTTCACATACTTATGTACCATATGATGCAAAGGGCGGAATGTACTCCGAAATACAGTCTGCCAATGAACAGGAAACTGTATTTTTAAAAACTGCATATCAGAATGGAATATGCTTTAATTCTGATGGAAAAATCAATCCTGAAAAGGAAATTACTATGAAGGAGTTTGCATGTCTTCTTCTTGAATTTGACGGTTTTTCAGGATTCTACACAGGAGAGACAATCGGAAAGTATACCCATAATGTGGATTATAAGTTAAACACATCTGCAACATCTCTTCCTTCCAATGCATCTTCGTACATTTCAATTGTAGATTTTGCACCAAAGGCGGTATATGAAAAACCGTATATAGGAATGGTTTCATCTCCTGCTAAGACATATGCGGTTACGGAAGCATTTTATAAGGTGTTCAGAACTGCTTTTTCTCAGATGTATGAAAGTTGCAAAAATAAGGGCACAGAGATAACAATTTCATTATGCCCTGTTTTAAGCACAGCAACAGATACCGGTTTTACATTCAGAACAAAGATTACAGTTGTGGACAAAGGAACAAACTCAAAACTTTCTGACATCATAAGATGCGCAGACGGAAGTATTGGCGCAAAAGTTCTTGAAAATGGTGAATCTTTCTGGATTGACATTGATACCGGAAGAGCTCTTACTGATGTTATCTTCAACCTTGAGGATATGTATGTGAGACAGTATATAGGATAAGATCAGGAGTAATCATATGAAAAAAACATATAGTTCATTTGTATACTGTATGCTTGGAGCATATGTGCTGAAGTTTATGGTAGACATAGTTATGATGGTGTACAGTATATACGGTCTTGATAATTACTATTACGATGACTACTTTTTATTCATTCCTCAGATGGTTTCAACACTGTTTGTATTCCCATACTATGTTATGTTTTTTAAAGAAGAGTTTTATGGCATTATGATTAAACTTTTCACGATAATATTGCTATTTGTCCAGGTTGGATTTGCGGTACTTCTTGTATATGACCGTACACTTGGATATGTGTTTTATTTTTCTGCAGTTGCTGCTTCTAATTTTTTCAATGCACTTTTCATTAAATGCAATATTATTCCCGAGAGAGATGCGGGTGGTTTTGAGTATGGACCAATGGTGTTTGAATTGACTTCTTTTGTGGTTATGGCAGTTTCCATATACTCGTTTTTCGCTGCTTTTCCCATCAGTTTTAATCACCTGGTTGGATACTGGGAGTATTATAACGTCAATTCCGCAGTAAAATTAAACATAATTTGTGAATTCGTTATGATATTGGTTATTTTTGCATGTTTGAGGAATAATTGCAAGTATATTCGTGATATTACTGTTGGAGAAGAATTTATGTTGGAAGATATCCAGTAAATTCGGCAATTGCAACAATATAAACGGACTAAATTTATGCAAAATGCCAACAAAACTTTTTTGGTTTTTACTTGCAACTATTGGAATTATCTGTTATAATAACAATAGTTCAAAATATTTAGGAGGTAGTAGGTAGAATGAAAAAAAGTGATTTAATTGCTAAAATAGCAGAAAAAGCAGAATTATCTAAAAAAGATGCTGAAAAAGCTTTAAATGCATTCATCGACAGCGTAACAGACGCTCTCGTAGATGGTGACAAAGTTGTTCTCGTTGGCTTTGGTTCTTTCGAAACAAAGAAACGTGCTGCTAGAAAAGGTAAAAATCCTCAGACTGGCGCAGAAATCAACATTCCTGCAACAACAGTTCCTACATTCAAAGTAGGTAAAGCTTTAAAAGACGCTGTAAAATAATTCGTTTTTTAGTCCCCGCCCAAAAGGCGGGGATTTTTTCGATTATGGAATTTTATATTGAGGTTTAATATGCAGGATGTTGTACGCCAAATTGTGTTTGCTGATTGAATGCAGTTTATTGGTCTGTTTTTTTGTCATATAAAATAAGTAATATTGATTTTTCTTTCTACATATGTTAGAATTATTAAGAAAGGAATGATTGTATGAGAATATGTGTATACGGTGCGTCAAGTGTAAAAACAGATGATAAATATATAAATGCAGTTGAATCCTTGTGTGAAACTCTTGCAAGAAAAGGCCATAGTCTTGTATATGGCGCAGGTGCGGCAGGGCTTATGGGTGCCGCTGCAAGAGGATTTACCCGTGGAGGCGGACACATAACAGGAGTTGTTCCCCACTTTTTTAATGCTGACGGAATTTTATATGACAAATGCGATGAAATGATTCGTATGGAAACCATGCGTGAGAGAAAAAAGATTATGGAAGACAATGCAGATGTTTTTATCGTTGTTCCGGGTGGGGTTGGGACCTTTGATGAATTTTTTGAAATTCTGACACTCAAGCAACTTGCCCGCCATTCAAAGGCAATTATTATATATAATCTTTTCGGGTATTACGATAAACTTCAGGAGTTTATGAAACATGCCATGGAAGAAAATTTTATCACACCCACAACCATGACTTTATACGAGATAACCGACAGCGCTGAAAAAATTGTTGAATATATTGATAATTATAAACCTGAAAACCTCACAATCAATGATACAAAATATATATAAAAGGAAATTAAAATGGAAAACACACAAAAAACACCAAGAAAAGTATATAAAGACATTTTGGTAAAACTTCATAAATCTGCATTGGACAGAGGGTACATCATTAAAGATGCTATTATGGTGGAAGAACTTCTGGACATGGGATTTAAGTTCTCATCTGAGTGGATATCTGACACAGAGTTTTATGAAACCTTCAAAGGAAATATGGTGGGATATTATCTTGGGCTTTGCGTCAACTGCTTTGCCTGCGGACTAAGCCTTGCTGATGCCTGGGCAGATGGCGGCGACAGACTTTCCAAAATTAAATATGATGAAATTTACGACGGCGGAGTATGGAATAATATTTTTGTGCTCATTGAGATGACCGATAATAATGAGAGAAAAGATTTTCAGAATTTTATGATTGAGATGTATGAAAAATGGGTTGTTGATATGAAAGACTGTTTTGAAATGCCGGGCGCAAATGAATATATTTCCGTGAGTCTTGGTGCTTTTTTTCAACTTGGTGTCACCATGAGACTTGATATTCTGGGGTACTGAAAATGGCAGATTATATATATACCGTATCAAAACGAAAATTCTATCCCACAAATCCCCAAAAAGATGATATAATAATTGAAGATGTTGCTCACGCACTTTCTATGCTTGCAAGAGCAAACGGACATTTTCCTTGTTTTCATTCTGTGGCACAACACTCAATTGAATGTGCAATAGAATCAGAAAAAAGAGGGCATAGCACAAAAATTACACTTGCGTGTCTTTTGCATGATGCAAGCGAGGCGTATATGTCAGATGTGACAACACCTGTTAAGAATAACCTTTCTGATTATTCGGAATTTGAAAATAAACTCATAGACCTTATATATGAAAAGTATATAGGACCTCTTACAAAAGAGGAAAAAGATGTGGTTTATAGAATTGATAAAGACCTTTTGTACCATGAGTTTAAGCACTATATGGGAATTGAACTTGGTAATGAGACCTCTCTTTTGTCAAATCCGGAATTTAAGTTTGAAGAATTTTCAAAGGTAAGGGACAAATATCTTAAGATGT
Organism: Clostridia bacterium; assembly: GCA_045541875.1. GTDB lineage: Bacteria > Bacillota > Clostridia > UMGS1810 > UMGS1810 > RGIG1828. The sequence goes on from JAZQJX010000015.1 coordinate 30,902, forward strand.
TTTATGACCTTATCAGTAAACTATAATAAAAAACTTTGGAGGAAGAAAAATGTCAGACAAAGTAAATATACTTGGTGTTAAGGTGGATAAGGTAAATATCTTTGAAGCATCTGATTCTATCATAAAATTTATAGAATCAGGTGACAAGGGCAGAAGTGTTTTTACACCTAATTCAGAAATTATCATGATGGCATACAGAGACGAATCTTTCAGGGATCTTTTGAATTCATCTGATCTTTTAACGGCTGATGGAATAGGGGTTGTATATGCATCAAGAATTGTAAAAAACCCCATAAAAGAAAGAGCCCCCGGATATGATATTGCCTGTGTGACTCTTGAAAAACTTTCAAAAAAAGGCGGAAGGGTATATCTTTTCGGCTCAAAGCCGGGAGTTGCCGAAAAAGCCGGTGAGAATATTACAAAAAAATATCCCGGAATAATAATTGCGGGATACAGCGACGGATATTTCAACGAAGAAAAAGAACAAACCATAATTGAAAACATAAACAGAGCAAACCCTGATCTTCTTTTTGTCTGCCTTGGTGCTCCGAAGCAGGAAAAATGGATTTCGGCTCACAAATCCGAACTTAATGCAGGAGTGTGTATGGGTATTGGCGGAAGTCTTGATGTTTTTGCAGGAACTGTAAAAAGAGCACCGGAGTTTTTCACTAAACACGGCATAGAGTGGCTTTACCGCCTGATGAAACAACCGTCAAGGTTTGTGAGAATGTTGGATCTTCCAAGATTTGCAATGAAGGTACTCTTAAAAGGAAGAAAGTTTAGTCAGGAATAAGGAGAAGAAAAATGAACGTAGAATTACTTCAGTATAATCCCGATTGTGAAAAAATTGTAGCAGCCGCGGCAAAACTTTGCTATTCATCATCAGAAATTGACGGCATATTAAACGGACTTGATCACGAGAAAACGGTGAATTTTATCGACAGACTTATGAGTCTCGGTCATGAAAGCCCCATAGAACATATAACCTTTACTTTTGGTATTGAGGGTGTATCAAGAAGTCTTCTTGCCCAACTTACAAGACACCGCATAGCATCTTATAGTGTTAAAAGTCAGAGATATGTGAATGAGGGCCAGTTTGAATACATAATACCCAAAGAAATAGAAGCAGACGAAAAAGCAAAAGCAATTTTTGTAAAAGCAATGGAAGATGATGAAAAAACATATAATGAACTCACATCAATCCTAAAAGAAAAGCACTATAAGACTTTTATAGAAGAAGGCAACGATGAAAAAACAGCGAAGTCAAAGGCTGAGAAAAAAGCCATAGAAGATGCAAGATATGTGCTTCCAAATGCTTGCGAAACAAAACTTATAGCCACATTCAATGCCCGCAGTCTCATAAATTTTTTTCATCATCGTTGTTGCGAAAGAGCACAGTGGGAAATAAGAGATATGGCGTGTGAAATGCTTAAACTTGTGAAAAAGGTCAGCCCCACCATATTTAAAGTTGCAGGTCCAAGATGCATAAACGGACCTTGCCCTGAGGGAAAAATGACTTGCGGAAAAATGCTTGAAAAAAGGAAAATATTTTTAGAGGAATGAAAAATGGACAAAGATTATAAACTGATAGTCGTAGAGGGAGTGGATTCAAGCGGTAAAGCCACACAATCTGCTATTTTAAAAGAAAATCTTTTGAAACTCGGAAAAAAGGTTGAGAGTATAGAGTTTCCGAATTATGATAGTGAAAGTTCTGCAGTTGTAAAAATGTATCTTGGTGGTGAGTTTGGTGATGATCCAAACGCGGTAAGTCCCTATGCGGCGTCAATGTTTTTTGCCGTAGATAGAATGGCGACTGTAAATGTTACAAAAAAAGAAATCTTCACAAACGGAAATATTGTTGTGGCGGACAGATACACCACATCAAATATGGTGCATCAGGCATCAAAAATAGATGATGCAGATAAAAAAAGTGAGTTTCTTGACTGGCTTTATGATATGGAATATGAAAAACTTTCTCTGCCAAAGCCGGATATGGTAATATTTTTGGATATGCCCGTTGAAAATGCAAGAGAACTTATGGCAAAAAGAGCAAATAAGATAGATAATTCACAGGTCAAAGATATTCATGAAAGAAATGCGGATTATCTTCAGAAATCCTATGACAATGCTGTGTTTGTGGCAAATAAGTATGAGTGGACAACGGTGCATTGTGCAAAGGATGGAAAAGTGAGAAGTATTGAGGAAATATCTGAAGAAATACTTGCAAGAGTTAAGGAAATATTGTAATATATGGGATGTAAAAATCAATAAGTTTTTACATCCTCAATATTTGCGCTTGTAGCTCAGTGGATAGAGCACCGGCCTCCGACGCCGGGTTGTCGCAGGTTCGACTCCTGTCAAGCGCGTCAAAATAAAAATCCTGTCGAAAGATAGGATTTTTATTTTGTATTATTCATTTTTCATTATTCAATATTCATCATTCATTAAATGCGACAGGATTTTTTAATGAATAATGAATGATGAAACCGCTTCGCTGATGAATAATTAATAATTGTGGAAGTTTTGCTTACGCAAAACATTGAATTGTAATATGCTTTAATATAAAATGGCACTAATGCAAAAATACGTCTGCATCTATTATGAACGTGAAAGTCAACAAGAAGCACCCATAGGGGTGTTTTTTGTTGACCATAAATAGAAAGGAGTCGAACCTTGAGAAGGCAACGAGCGTTAAGAAAACGATTGATAATCGTTTTTAGCGAAGTTGATGCGCAGGCGGGTACCGAAAGGCGAAGGCTTTGGGTCGACAAGCAAGGCAGATTGCGAAGCAATATGATCTCCTGTCAAGCGCGTAAAAAGTCCCCGATGGGGACTTTTTTTGCGTCTACAGGATCGAACATGCGACGTGCAAAAAAAGAACGCAGATGAAAAACAAGTGAGAACAGGAACAAAAAGTTGTGGTTTATAAGTTATCTGTGCGTTTAACTTTCTTTTAACTTTGACATTTTATAATAGTTCTGTAATAAGGTGAGGTTTATGGCTTGGGAGGTGAGAAAATGAAGTTCAGACATGAATATAAGCATCAGATAAACCTTGCAGACGTTTATGGCCTTAAAACACGTTTGAAGACTGTTTTAAAGCACGATTCAAACGCGGGCGATGATGGAACATATTATGTCAAAAGTCTGTATTTTGATAACTATATGGATAAAGCCCTCAGGGAAAAGATTGACGGAGTGAACAAAAGAGAAAAGTTTCGTATCAGGTACTATGGAGACGACACTTCGTTTATCAGGCTTGAAAAGAAAAGTAAGATTAATGGATTGTGCAGTAAGGAGACCTGCCGAATCACTGAGCAAGAATGCCGGAAAATTATTGATGGCGATATTGATTTTATGAAAGACCGTGAATATGAGTTGATGAAAGAACTGTATGCAAAAATGAAATATCAACTGCTTCGCCCGAAATGCATTGTTGCATATAACCGTGAATGTTTTGTACACCAATGTGGCAATGTCAGGGTAACTCTTGATATGAATATCTGTGGAAGTAATAATATAAGGGAATTTTTAAATCCTGATTTGCCTCTCCTGCAGACTTATCACAACTCAATTTTAGAGGTAAAATGGGATGAATATCTTCCTGAGATTATCAGAGATTTAGTGCAGGTTAAATCAAGAAGAAGTGCCGCCTTCTCAAAATATGCGGCAATAAGAATATAAATGAATTTAATGAAAGGAAGAAAAAACATGACTTTTTCAGATGTATTTAAATCAAGTTTTCTGTCAAACATCAACTCTTTTTCAGCACTTGATGTGCTTTTGGCACTGGGGGTTGCCTTTGTGCTTGGACTTTTCATATTTTTAATATACAAAAAAACTTATCAGGGAGTTATGTATTCCGACTCATTCGGCGTGTCACTCATTGCAATGTCAATGATAACAAGTCTTGTAATTATCGCAGTGACATCCAACGTTGTGTTATCACTTGGTATGGTCGGTGCTCTTTCTATTGTTCGTTTCAGAACTGCAATTAAAGAGCCTATGGATATAGCGTTTTTGTTTTGGGCAATCGCAGTAGGCATTGTTCTTGGTGCAGGCCTTCTGCCTCTTGCAATTATCGGATCTGTTATTATCGGAATCATTATCGTGATTTTCTCAACAAGAAGAATCGGTGACACTCCGTATATTCTTGTTGTGAGTTGTGAAAATGAAGAAACAGAAAATGCGGCATATGAACTTATCAAGGAAGATGCTAAAAAGAGCCTTCTTAAATCAAAATCAGTAAACAAATTAGGCATTGAACTTACCTATGAAGTACGAATCAAAGACGATAACACAGGCTTTGTAAATAAAATCTCTGCGGTTGATGGCGTAACAAATGCAGTTTTAGTTTCCTATAACGGCGAGTATATGTCGTAAGAAAGGAGACTTAAAATGCTGAAAAAAGTAATTCCAGTAGTGATTTCACTATGCCTGATATTCAGTATAAGCGTAATGGCTGAAAACGAAATACCGGCAACTGAAGAAAGGGTTACAGAAGTATCAGAGCAGATACCACAAGGTGCAGAAGAACAACCACAAGGCGTTCGTGGAAATATGGGAACACCGCCATCAGGCGATATGCAAGGCAGAACTCCTCCCACTATGCCGAATGGTAAAATTACACGTGAAGGCATGAATAGAGGACAAAAACCATCAGGAGAATTTACTCCTCCGCAAAATACCGAGTTTGGCAACACCGAGAAGGTATCACAAAGTACATCTACGGTTGAAGAATCTGCAGAAAACGAAACATCAGCAGATGAACAAAACAACCACAACACAGAAGAAAATCCGCAGTTTGAAGGTCGTATGCCCGGTGGTATGCAAGGTGGCTTTCCTGGTAATATGCAAAGCAATAGCGGGCAAACTCAGGAAGCTGAACCAATGACCTTTGGAAGTTTTGTGAAAACATATTCAACTCCAATTACATCAGTGATTCTTTTGGCGTTGGCATTTATCTTTGTTATTTTCTACAGAAGAAAGAACTATTAATGACAATGCTATTATAAAATCCAAGGTAAAGGAGGGCAAATATGCTATCAAGTAAATATATTTCAAAAATAACGATCATCCTCATATCTGCTGTTTTAATTTTGTGTGTTCTTGCAATGACATTTTACGATAAACTTTTGCCTATTGTAAATACTACAGGTTACAGTATGGAATATCAGTACAAACTTTTTGATACAAGCGAAATTCTTGATATTGACATTATTATGGATGATGATAAATGGAATGAAATGCTTCAAAATGCAAGGCAGGAACAATATTATGAATGTGATGTAGTTATAAATGGTACAACATTCAAGCAGGTTGGTATAAGACCGAAGGGTAATACAAGCCTTTCTTCTATCGCAAGTGATCCTGATAATAACAGATATAGTTTCAAACTTGAATTTGACCAATTCGTTGACGGTCAGACTTGTTTCGGACTTGATAAATTAGCATTAAATAATAGCTATGCTGACACCACTAATATGAAGGAAGCAATCATTTATGATATGTTTCAGTTTTTAGATGCAGATGCTTCTCTTTACAACTATGCTAAGATTTCTGTAAATAATGAATATTGGGGCGTGTATCTTGCACTTGAAGCTGTTGAGGATAGTTTTATGCTCCGTAATTTCGGTATGGAAAAGGGATATCTATATAAGCCTGAAAATATGGGTGGCGGTAATAAAATGGATCAAAAAGTTGAAGGAAATAATTTCCTTGCACCACCTGAAGGTGGATTCCAAATCCCTGAGAACTTCGGCAATGACGGACAGAGTATGCCTGTACCTCCAAACTTTGAAAGAATCAACCAAGACCAACCCGTTGAAAATCAAAACACTCAAGGAGAACGTAGAACGTTTAACCGAGAAAACTTTGGCGGTGGTGAACGAGGCGAGCGTGGTGGCTTTGGAGGTATGGGTGGAGGCAGCAACCTTAACTATACCGATGATAATTTAGACAGTTATCAGACAATATGGGATGGCGAAATTACCAACAGCACAAAATCTGACCATAAGAGAGTTGTTGAAGCCTTAAAGAATGTTCACGGACAAACAGATATCGAAAAATATATAGATGTGGATCAAATATTGAAGTATATGGCGATTCATAATTTCTCAGTTAATGATGACAGTTTAAGCGGTTCGATGTCCCATAACTATTATCTGTACGAGGCAAACGGAAGAATTAGTATTTTGCCGTGGGATTATAACCTTGCTTTTGGCGGAATGCATGGCGGAGATGGAGCAAGCGTAATCAATGATCCTATTGATGATTTGTGGCGTGGAACCAAACTTTTTGACTTCGTTTTGCAGAATGAAGAATACAAGGCTCGTTACCATGAGTATTATAACAAACTCGTGAATGAATATCTGTATGGCGGTAAATTTGAGGAAACTTATAACAGAATCCGCACGCAGATTGATTCTCTTGTAGAAACCGATCCCAACAGTATGTACACATACGAGGAATATTTGAAGGGCATTGAAGTTTTACATGACGCAGTAATGCTCCGTGCTGAAAGCATCAAGGGACAGCTTGATGGACCCATTCCGTCAACATCAGAAGGACAGAAAGCAGACTCTTCAAATCTTGTTGATGCATCGCATCTTAATCTTTCTGATTTAGGACAGTTTATGAGGGGTGGATTTGGTGGCAACAGAGATGGCAACCGTCAGATGCCCGAAAATAATAATCAGAATATAGCGAATGAGTAAAATTACAAGGTGTGGCGTTGAGAGTCACACCTTGTATAATATATAGAAAATGCTTAGTTTTCTTGAATTTTGAGCCATAATATGATATAATGAATTCAATAAAATTGAATTCAGCTAAATTCGCTAATGCGAGCTAAATGTGCTGACGCACGCTAAATTACTTCGTAGCTAAATTGACCTTCGGTCAGCTATAAAGCGAATTTAATTTAGCTACTCCAAAGGAGTTATTTAGCTATGTAACGGAGTGGAATAATTTAGCTTTGCAACTTGTTGCAAAATTTAACTAAAAAGAATTATAGGATGTGAAGATATTATTCTGTCAAAAGAGCACGCAGAATATAAATGGGTGGATTACAAAGAAGCCAACAAGTTATTAACTTTTGATTCAAATAAAACGGCATTATATGAGCTTAAATGCAGATTAAATGACAGCATCTAAAATGCACACGAATTATATAATTGACACATACGGAATTTTATTATATAAAATTCCTAAAAGCCTTTCGGCTTTTGGCGGTCTTTTGACCGCTGTGTCAATTGACGGCGTCGCAAAAATGCCCTTGCAAGCAAGCATTTTTACTCCTGGTAAAATGATTTTGTGGCATCTAAATTGTACACGAATTTTATAATTAGTTTTGCAAAAGAGGTGATTCTATGCGGCTTTTGGTTGTTGAAGACGAAAAGCATCTTAATAAGACATTAACGGAAAGACTAACCAAAATCGGTTACACAGTTGACAGTTGTTTTGACGGCGAGGATGCTTTATACTATATAGAAAACACACAGTATGACGGAATTATACTTGATGTTATGATGCCGAAAATTAATGGCTTTGAAGTTCTTAAAACGATGCGTGAGAAGAAAATTCTGACACCGGCTTTGATGCTTACTGCAAAAGATTCAGATGAGGATATAATAAACGGGCTTGATACAGGGGCAAATGACTATCTTACAAAACCGTTTTCATTTGATGTTTTATGTGCAAGAATAAGGGCAATGCTTCGTGTGAAAGGAAATATAACGGGTGCGGTACTTGACATTGCAGATTTAAGTGTTGATACTGTAGCCAGAGTTGTAAAACGCGGAGATACCGTGATTGAGCTTTCATCAAAGGAATACTCAGTACTTGAATATCTTATGCGAAACAAAGGGATTATCGTTTCAAAGGAAAAGATTGAAGAAAATATATGGAACTATGAATATGAAGGCTCAAGCGATGTTATAAAGGTATATATACATCACCTTCGTAAAAAGATTGATGATAACTTTGAGAAAAAACTACTCCATACCATAAAAAATGTGGGATATGTGATAAAGGAAGATTAGTATGAAAAAGCCAACTTCAATAAAAACGAGAATAACCATATGGTACACATCACTTATGTTTGTACTTGTATTGGTTGTACTTTCTTTAGTCGGCGGACTTTCTTATCAACTTTCAATTGACAGCATTGAGAAGGATGTTATCCTGCAGGTGACTCAGGTAAGAGAAAGTCTGTCAAAAAGACAACCCGGTGTGTTTGAGATTGTTGAAAGTAAAGAAGAATTTAAAAATGTATCCATTTATGAATTTGATGGGAAATACCTTGTAGGTCAGTATAACTATGATGTTGTAAATATTCCTTTCAGAGAAGGTGTGCCGAGAAAAGAAAAAGTTGACGGCAAAGAGTATATTGTTTATGATGCAAGAACGCCCGGACCTCCCGGTATGCGTGGAGGATTTTGGATAAGAGGTGTTGAATCGGTTAACTCCACAATGCTCTTAGGTCGGTCTGCAATTATAATTATGCTTATTCTGATTCCGCTTATATTATTTTTGACTGCACTTGGTGGATATTATATAACTAAAAAGGCATTCAGACCAATTAACAATATAGCAAAGACTGCAAACGATATTACAACACAAAAGGACATTACCCGAAGAATTGAAATCGAACCGGATAGCAAAGAAGATGAATTATACCATCTGTCAGCAACACTTAATAAAATGCTTGATAAAATAGAAAATCTTATTAAGCAGGAAAAGCAGTTTACGTCGGATGCTTCTCATGAACTGAGGACGCCTATAAGCGTTATTCTTGCGCAAGGTGAATACCTTTTAGATATTGCAAAGGATGAAAAAGAAAAAGAACTTGCACAAACAATCGTTGATAAATCTAAGCAGGTTTCAAAGCTTGTGTCAAGGCTTTTGCTCCTTGCGAGAATTGACCAAAACAGACAGAAATTCAATAAAGAAAAAGTTGACCTTAGTGTGATTGTTGATGTTGCAGTTGACAGTATGAAAGAATTAGCCTCTCAGAAAGGAATTTTGCTTTTCTCGAATGTAGCCGAAGGCACTATTGTAGGTGCAGATGAATCATTGCTGCTTAGCGCAATTACCAATCTTATCAGCAACGGAATTAAGTATGGTAAGGAATCAGGTCATGTTTCTGTCTCTGCTTCAAAACTTGGTGACAGAACAGAAATCGTTGTTGCAGATAACGGCGTAGGAATATCCGCAGAACACATTGATAAAATATGGACTCGCTTCTAT